>NZ_BHZI01000179.1 GCF_004305975.1 Streptomyces otsuchiensis | reverse complement strand
GCCACGGGGGCACCGGTATCAGTCGAACGGGCGTGCCGGCCAGGGTGCGTCGGCACGGCGGAGCGCGTCGAGCCCGTCGCCGGTGCGGGCGGCGTGCACCGCGAGCACGCCCAGGACGAGGCAGGTGTTCTGGAGTTCCCCGGCGAGGGCGCCCCGCACCAGGTCGGCGAGGGCGACCCGCTCGTGGAGCAGGTCGGCCTCCTCGTCGCTGACGGCGTAGCGCTCGCCCTCGGCCTCGGCCAGGCCGCGGGCGAGGAAGATCCGCACGGCCTCGTCGGTGCCGCCGGGGCTGACGAAGACGTCGGTCAGCACCCGCCAGTCCCCGGCCTTGATGTGGGCCTCCTCGTACAGCTCCCGCTGGGCGGCGTGCAGCGGGTTCTCGCCGGGGATGTCGAGCAGCCCGGCGGGGATCTCCCACAGCTTGCGCCGCACCGGGTGCCGGTACTGGCGGATGACGGCGACGCGGTCGTCCTCGTCGAGCGCGACGACGGCGACCGACCCCGGGTGGACCTGGTAGTCGCGGCCGACGACGCTGCCGTCGGGCATCCGCACCTGGTCGCTGCGGACGCTGGTCTTCTTGCCGGTGAAGGGGGTGACGGACTCCGTCACGGGCCATTCGGCGGCGATGTCACGGATGTCCGCGCCCTGCCCCCGCACGCTCTCACTCACGGTCACGCCTCAGCTCTCCTGTCCGGTCTTGCGCGCCACCGCTGCCTTGACCAGGCCGGCGAAGAGCGGGTGCGGGCGGGTCGGCCGGGACTTCAGCTCCGGGTGGGCCTGGGTCGCGACCATGTAGGGGTGGACCTCGCGCGGGTACTCGACGTACTCGACGAGCTGGTTGTCCGGGGAGGTTCCCGAGAAGACCAGGCCGGCCTTCTTCTCCAGGTCGGCGCGGAAGGAGTTGTTCACCTCGTAGCGGTGGCGGTGGCGCTCCTCGACCTGGGCGACGCCGCCGTAGACCTCGCGCACGATGGAGCCCTCGGCCAGCCGGGCGGGGTAGAGACCCAGCCGCATGGTGCCGCCCATGTCGCCGTCGCCGGCGACGATGTCGAGCTGCTCCTCCATGGTGGAGATCACCGGCCGGGTGGTGGCCTGGTCGAACTCGGTGGAGTTGGCGCCCTCGATCCCGGCCAGGTTGCGGGCCGCCTCGATGACCACGCACTGCAGGCCCAGACAGAGGCCGAGCAGCGGCAGCCGCTGCTCGCGGGCGTAGCGGATGGCGGCGACCTTGCCCTCCACGCCGCGGTCGCCGAAGCCGCCGGGAACGCAGACGGCGTCGACGTCACCGAGCTGCTCGGCGGCGCCCTCGGCGGTCTTGCAGTCGTCGGAGGTGACCCACTTGATCTTGACGCGCGCGCGGTTGGCGAACCCGCCGGCGCGGATCGCCTCGGTCACCGACAGATAGGCGTCGGGAAGGTCGATGTACTTGCCGACGAGGGCGACGGTCACCTCGTGGTCCGGCTCGTGGACCCGGCGCAGCAGATCGTCCCACTCGGTCCAGCTGACGTCCCGGAACGGCAGGTCCAGGCGGCGCACCACGTAGGCGTCCAGCCCTTCGGCGTGCAGGACCTTGGGGATGTCGTAGATGGACTTGGCGTCGATGGCGGCGACGACGGCGGCCTCGTCCACGTCGCACATCAGCGAGATCTTCCGCTTGATGGAGACGGGCACCTCGCGGTCGGCGCGCAGCACGATGGCGTCCGGCTGGATGCCGATGTTGCGCAGCGCCGCGACGGAGTGCTGGGTGGGCTTGGTCTTCAGCTCGCCGGAGGGGCCGATGTAGGGCAGCAGGGAGATGTGCACCACGAAGACGTTGTCGCGGCCGACCTCGTGCCGTACCTGCCGCACGGCCTCCAGGAACGGCAGCGACTCGATGTCGCCGACGGTGCCGCCGACCTCGGTGATCACCACGTCGACGTCCTCGGCGGCCATCCGCCGGATGCGGTGCTTGATCTCGTTGGTGATGTGCGGGATGACCTGCACGGTGTCGCCGAGGTACTCGCCGCGCCGCTCCTTGGCGATCACGCTGGAGTAGACCTGGCCGGTAGTGACGTTGGCGCTGCCGTCGAGTTCGACGTCGAGGAAGCGCTCGTAGTGGCCGATGTCGAGGTCGGTCTCGGCGCCGTCGTCGGTGACGAAGACCTCACCGTGCTGGAACGGGTTCATCGTCCCGGGGTCCACGTTGAGGTAGGGGTCGAGCTTCTGCATCGTGACCCGCAGGCCACGCGCCTTCAGCAGGGCGCCGAGGCTGGAAGCGGTGAGCCCCTTGCCGAGGGAGGAGGCGACTCCTCCGGTGACGAAGATGTGCTTGGTCGTCGGGGTGTTGCGCGGCATGGCCAAGAGGGGGCTCCCGTGGTCGCGAGGTGGGTTCCGCGACGGCTTCCGCCTGCAGGTGATCCCGGGGTGCCGTCGCTGCGGTTCGGGGATTCTGGCGTCCTCCGCTCCACGGGCTACCAGGGTATCAGTGACACTGGAGTCGGGAGTGGCGCGTGACCGGGGGGCGGGGTTCGGGGCCCGGTCCCGTCCGTGAGCCGCGCGGTCCGCGTGCCGGAACAATCCGCCGCGACCGTACGAGGGAGGCCGTTCGGACGCGTAAGCTGCTCGGACGCTCGCTGGGGCTATAGCAATTCCGCCACCGACGGGGGGCGGCAGACACGTTCGACTGGAGGCGCGCAGTGGCCGGGCGCATCGAGGATTACGCACTTATCGGGGACATGCAGACCGCCGCGTTGATCGGCCGGGACGGATCGGCCGACTGGCTGTGCCTACCCCGTTTCGACTCGCACGCGGTGTTCGCGGGGCTGCTGGGCACCGACGAACACGGTTGCTGGCTGCTGGGCCCCACGCCCGCGGAGGGCGCTGACCCCGCCCCCGCCACGCGTCGCCGTTACAAGGGTGACTCCCTGATCCTGGAATCGGAGTGGGACACGCCGCGCGGCACCGTCCGGGTCACCGACTTCATGCCGCCGCGTGACGGCGCGCCGCAGCTGGTGCGGATCGTCGAGGGCGTGAGCGGCCGGGTGCCGATGCGCTCGGCGCTGCGCATG
Source organism: Streptomyces otsuchiensis (assembly GCF_004305975.1). Lineage (GTDB taxonomy): Bacteria > Actinomycetota > Actinomycetes > Streptomycetales > Streptomycetaceae > Streptomyces > Streptomyces otsuchiensis. Next base: position 9,272 of record NZ_BHZI01000179.1, on the reverse strand, counting down.
CGGTTCTCCTTCGGCTGGGTGGTCCCCTGGGTCCACAAGGTCGAGGACCGCACGGTGGCCGTCGCCGGTCCGGACTCGGTCTGGCTGGACACGGAGACCGAGACCTACGGTGAGGACCTCACCACCTACTCCGACTTCACCGTCGGCCCGGGCGAGCGGGTGGCGCTGACCATCAGCTGGCAGCCCTCGCACAAGGAGCCGCCGCCCCGCGCGGAGCCGGAGGAGGCTCTCGCGACGACGGAGGAGTTCTGGCGGGAGTGGGTGACGCACTGCACCTACCACGGCCCCTACCGCGAGGCCGTCGTGCGGTCGCTGATCACCCTGAAGGCGCTCACCTACGCGCCGACCGGGGGCATCGTCGCCGCCCCCACCACCTCCCTGCCGGAGGCGATCGGAGGGTCCCGCAACTGGGACTACCGCTTCACCTGGCTGCGGGACGCGGCGATCACCCTCTCCTCGCTGCTGCGGACCGGGTACCGCGAGGAGGCGCAGGCGTGGCGCGAGTGGCTGCTGCGCGCCGTCGCGGGTGACCCGGAGAACCTGCAGATCATGTACGGCATCGCCGGCGAGCGGGAGCTGGGCGAGGCGGAGCTGGACTGGCTGCCGGGGTACGAGAACTCCCGCCCGGTGCGGGTGGGCAACGGCGCCGCGGGCCAGCTCCAGCTGGATGTCTACGGCGAGGTCACGGAGGCGCTGTACCTGGCGCACATGACCGGTCTGGCGCGCAACGACCACTCCAACCTGCTGCTGCTCAAGCTCATCACCTACCTCGAAGGGCACTGGAACGAGCCCGACGAGGGCATCTGGGAGGTGCGCGGCCCGCGCCGGCACTTCACCCACTCCAAGGTGATGGCCTGGGTGGCGGTGGACCGCGCGGTCAAGCTGATCGAGTCCGGCGAGGTGGACGGCCCGCTGGAGCGCTGGCGGGAGCTGCGCGACGAGATCCACCGGGACGTGTGCGAGAAGGGCTACGACCCGCAGCGCAACACGTTCACCCAGTCCTACGGCTCCCAGGAGCTGGACGCCTCGCTGCTGCTCATCCCGCAGATGGGCTTCCTGCCGCCGGACGACAAGCGTGTCATCGGCACGGTGGAGGCGATCCAGCGGGAGCTGTCGACGCCGGACGGGTTCATCCTGCGCTACCCCGTCGCCGAGGGCGACGAGGCGGGTGTGGACGGCCTGATCGGCGAGGAGGGCGCCTTCCTGGCGTGCTCGTTCTGGATGGCCGACGACCTGGCGATGATCGGCCGGGTCGACGAGGCCCGCCGCCTGTTCGAGCGGCTGCTGGCCCTGCGCAACGACCTGGGTCTGCTCGCCGAGGAGTGGGACTCCCACGAACAGCGTCAGGTCGGCAACTTCCCGCAGGCGTTCAGCCATGTGCCGCTGGTCGACACCGCTCTGCGGCTGACCGCGTCCGGCGCCTACGGGGGCTGAGCCGCCCGGGGCGGCCCCGCCGGGCCGCCGACCGATTCGACCGAGGTCCCGTCACACCGTGGCGGGGCCTTCGTCGTGTGCGCGGCGGCGAGACGGGTGGCCTCCGGCCGTCGTGGCCCCGGGACGCGGCACCGGTGATCGCCTAGGATCACCCGGCGGCCGGGCCGGGCCCCGGCGGGCCCCGGCGGCGCGGTACGACGAGCGTGCGCCGCGCCGGAACGGGCCGCCAGGGCCGCGACGGACATCAGCCGGCCACCGACCACCACGGACCACCGCCGACGGAAGGGCACCATGACGGACAACAGGGCCAGCGGACCGTACGCCGCGGCCGACGAGCGGTACTCCACGATGACCTACCGGCGCAGCGGCCACAGCGGCCTGCGGCTGCCGGAGATCTCCCTGGGCCTGTGGCAGAACTTCGGCGACGACCGGGCCCTCGCCACGCAGCGGGCCATCCTGCGCCGCGCGTTCGACGCCGGGGTCACCCACTTCGACCTCGCCAACAACTACGGTCCCCCGCCCGGGTCGTCCGAGCTGAACTTCGGGAAGCTGCTGCGCCAGGACTTCGCGCCCTACCGCGACGAGCTGGTGCTCTCCACCAAGGCCGGGTACCGGATGCATCCCGGCCCGTACGGGGAGTGGGGCTCGCGCAAGTACCTGCTCTCCTCGCTCGACGCGTCGCTGCGCCGCATGGGGGTCGACCACGTCGACATCTTCTACTCCCACCGCTTCGACCCGGACACGCCCCTGGAGGAGACGATGGGCGCGCTGGCCTCCGCGGTCCAGCAGGGCAAGGCGCTCTACGTCGGTGTCTCCTCCTACGGTGCGCGGCAGACCGCGGAGGCGGTCGCCATCCTGCGCGGCATGGGCGTGCGGCCCCTGATCCACCAGCCTTCCTACTCGATGATCAACCGGTGGACCGAGGACGACGGCCTGCTGGACACCCTGGAGAGCGAGGGCATGGGCTGTATCTCCTTCGCGCCGCTGGCCCAGGGCCTGCTCACCGACAAGTACCTCGACGGCGTGCCGGCGGACTCCCGCGCGGCGCGGGGGACGTCCCTGGACGCGGGGCTGCTGACCGAGGACCTGGTGGGCCGGCTGCGCGGGCTGGACGGCATCGCGCGGCGGCGCGGTCAGAGCCTCGCGCAGATGGCGCTGACCTGGGTGCTGCGCGATCCGCGGATGACGTCGGCCCTCATCGGCGCCTCCAGCGTCGCGCAGCTGGAGCAGAACCTCCAGGCGCTGTCGGCGGCGCCGCTGACCGCGGAGGAGCTCGCGGAGATCGACACCTACGCCCTCTCGACCCCGGGCGTGAACATCTGGGCCAACCGGAAGTAGCCCGGCACCCCCGGTGCCGCTCCGGCGCACCTCCGCCGGAGCGGCACCGGGCCGGCACCTGGGCGGCTCTGCCCGCTCTCAGGCGAACTCGTCGTACACGCTGAGGACATGGGCGACGGTGTGGTCCTCAGTGGGCCAGGTCCCGGCGAGTCCTCGGCCGGCGGCGGCGAGGGCGGCGCAGCGGCCGGGGTCGGCGAGCAGCGCGGTGACGGCGTCGGCCAGGGCGTCCGGCGCGGCGGCGGGGACCAGCACGGCGGCGTCCCCGACCAGCCCCGGCAGTCCGCCGACCTCGGCGGCGACCAGGGGCACGCCGACCCGCAGGGCCTCCTGGGCGGTCAGCCCGCGGCCGTCCCACGCGCCGGGGCTCAGCGCGACGTCGGCGGCGGCGAGCAGCCTCCGGGCGTCGCGGCGGTCGCCGAGGAGCCGCACGGGCAGCCGTTCCCGTTCGACCCGGCGTTCCAGCTCCGGGCGCAGCGGCCCCTCCCCCACCACCGCGACGAGCGGTGGCACCTCCCACTCCCGCCATCGGGAGGCGGCGGTGAGCAGCGTCTCGTGGCCCTGTCCCGGTTCCAGCGCGGCGGCGGCGACCAGCAGCGGGCGGCCGTCGGCGCCGAGTTCGGAGCGGGCGGCCCTGGTCGCGGCGGCGTCGCCGTCGCCGGTCGGGCTCGCGGCGGCGAGACCGACGGGGGCGAGCCGCGCGTCGCGCGCGCCACGGCGGCGGGCGCGGTCCACCAGGTCGGTGGTGGCGCCCAGCACGACGGAGGAGGCGCGTGCCACCAGTCGCTCGGTGGTGTCCCGCAGGGGCGCCGTCGGGCCGTGGGCGTCCCGGCGGACGTGCCAGGTGAGGACGAACGGCACGGTGCGGGCCCGGGTGGCGAGCGCGGCGACCGCGCCGGCCCGCATGCCGTGGGCGTGGACGAGGTCGGCACGGGAGGCCAGGGAGTGGGCGCGCCAGGCGGCGCGGGCCCGGGAGCCGTCAGGGAGGGTCGCGAACCGCGCGCCGGCGTCGGCGAAGCGGTAGTGGCGCTCGGCGGCAGCCGGCGCGCAGACGGTGACCTTGACGCCCAGCGCGACCAGACCCGAGGTCAGTGAACGGACGTGATCACCGGTTCCGGCGCCACCGCTGCCGAGCAGCTGGAGCACATGCAGTGGTTTGGGTCCGGGCGACTGTGCGGGGATGCCGCTCACGGATGTCTGCTCCTGTGGTCCGACGGTTGGCGGGGGCACCAGGATGCCAGCTCCACACCCGGTGGTGACTGTCCGCCACCCACAAGGGTGAGCCTTTGGCGTGGAGTGTGCCCCGGCGGCGCCCAAGCGCGCCATCCGCACGGTCGCGCCGGGGCGTGGAGTCCCCGGAGCGGAGGGCGGGGCGGGCGCGGGGCGCGCACGGCGACCCGGGTCAGTCGGGTGCGCCGCGCCCGGCGGAAGACGCAGCGCGTTGTGCCCCAGCGCGCGCCCCCGCTCGGACGACCGGGCCGGGCCTCGTGGGCCGCCGCTCTTCGGTCAGGGCCTGGGCCCCGCGCCTCAGTCACGCGCAGCGCGGGACCCGTCCGGCCGGGAGCCGAGCCGGGCGGCGGTGGCGAGGAGTTCCTCGGCGTGGGCACGGGCGAGGTCGGAGTCCTCCTGCCCGGCGAGCATCCGGGACAGTTCGCGGACCCTGCCCTCCCCGTGCACGGTCTGGACACCGCTGCGGGTCACCGATCCGTCGCTGGTCTTCTCCACCACCAGGTGCCGGTCAGCGAACGCGGCGACCTGCGGCAGGTGGGTGACCACCACCACCTGGGCGCTCTCCGCCAGCCGGGCCAGCCGGCGGCCGACCTCGACGGCGGCCTTTCCGCCGACCCCGGCGTCGACCTCGTCGAAGAGGTACGTCGGGACGGGCGCGGCGTCGGCGAAGACGACCTCGATGGCCAGCATCACCCGGGACAGCTCACCGCCCGACGCTCCCTTGGCGACCGGACGGGGCTGGGAGCCGGGATGCGGGGCCAGCAGCAGTTCGATCTCGTCGGTGCCGTGCGGACCGTAGGCGACGTGCCGGCCGTCGAGCGGCAGGCCGTCGGCGTCGGCGTCGTCCGCGAGTTCGGTGCGGCGCAGTTCGACGTGGACACGGGCGTGCGGCATGGCCAGCTCGCCCAGTTCGGCGGTGACGGCGTCGGCGAACCGCTTGGCGGCGTCGGCCCGGCCGTCGGTGAGGGACTGAGCGAGGATGGCGAGCCGGGTGCGCAGCGCGTCGCGTTCCTCGGTGAGCGCCTCGATCCGGTCGTCGTCTCCGTCGAGTTCGGCGAGGCGGTTCTGGGCGCTCTCCGCCCAGGCGAGCACGGCGTCGATGTCCTCGCCGTACTTGCGGGTGAGTCCGCCGAGGAGCGCCCGGCGCTCCTCCACGGCGGCCAGCCGCAGGGGGTCGGCGTCGAGGGAGTCGCCGTATCCGGCGAGGTCGCCGGCGACGTCGGAGAGCAGGATGCCGACCTCGGCGAGCCGGTCGGAGAGCGCGGCCAGCGCCGGGTCGTGGGAGCGGGCGGCCTCCAGCGCGCGGTGGGCGCCGGCGACCAGGGTCGCGGCGTCGATGCTCTCCGGGTCGGCGGGGTCGCCCGCGAGGGCGCTGTGCGCGGCGGTGGCGGCGGTGGCGAGGGCGTCGGCGTGGCCGAGCCGGCCGGCCTCGGCGGTGAGTTCGGCGTCCTCGCCGGAGCGGGGTTCGACGGCGGCGATCTCGTCCAGGCCGAACCGCAGATGGTCGGCCTCCTGGGCGCGTTCCCGGGCGCGTTCGGTGAGTTCGGCGAGGTCCTGGGTGGCGGCTCGCAGGCGCCGGTACGCCTCGCCGTACTCCACGAGCGGTTCGGCGACGGGCGCGCCGGCGTAACGGTCCAGCGCCTCACGCTGCCGGGCGGGCCGCAGCAGTCCCTGCTGGTCGGTCTGGCCGTGCACGGCGACGAGGCCGTCGCCGAGTTCGGCGAGCAGCCCGGCGGGTACCGACCGCCCGCCGACGTGGGCGCGGGAGCGGCCCTCGGCGGAGACGGTGCGGCTGATGAGCAGGGCGCCGTCGTCCAGCTCGGCGCCCGCCTCGGTCGCGCGGTGGACGGCCGGGGCGTCGGGTGGCAGCCGGAGCCGTCCCTCCACGAGGGCACCGGCGGCGCCGGCCCGTACCAGTGCGGCGTCCGCGCGTCCGCCGAGCAGCAGGCCGAGGCTGGTGACCACCATGGTCTTGCCCGCTCCGGTCTCGCCCGTGACGGCGGTGAAGCCGGTGGACAGTTCGACGACAGCGTCGTCGATCACGCCCAGGTCCTTGATCCGCATCTCCTCCAACACGGATACGACCATACGAGGTCCGGCGCCGGTGTCGCGACGCCAACCCCGGTGCGGACCGGCCCCCGCCCGTGTGCACCACGGGAGAGGGGGTCACCAACTCACCCTGACCCAGGGCGAGTCGGCTCTCCCGGTTACCTCAGCGGGGTGCGCCGCGCCAGCCCGCGACCGGCAGGGCGAACTTGGCGACCAGCCGGTCGGTGAACGGCGCCCGGTGCAGCCGCGCGAGTCGCACCGGCACGGTGCCGCGCCGCACCTCGACCCGCGCGCCGGGCGGCAGGTCGAAGCTGCGGCGTCCGTCGCACCACAGCACGCCGTGCGGCGTGTGCGGCTGCACCTCGACCGCCAGCACCGATCCCGGGGCCGTGACCAGCGGTTTCGCAAACAGGGCGTGGGCGCTGATCGGCACCATCAGCAGCGCCTCCACCTCGGGCCAGACCACCGGCCCGCCCGCCGAGAAGGCGTAGGCGGTGGAGCCGGTGGGTGTCGCGCAGACGACGCCGTCGCCGCCGAAGCGGGAGACCGGGCGGCCGTCGACCTCGGTGACCACCTCCAGCATCCGTTCCCGGGCCGCCTTCTCCACCGACGCCTCGTTCAGCGCCCAGTCGGCGTGGACGGGCTCGCCGGCGGCGGTGCCGTCGTTGAACACCAGTACGTCGAGGGTCATCCGCTCCTCGACGTCGTAGTCGCGCCGGACGACCCGTGTGACGACCTGGTCGAGGTCGTCCCGCTCGGCCTCGGCGAGGAAGCCGATCCGTCCGAGGTTGACGCCCAGCATCGGCACACCGGAGGCGTGGGCGAGTTCGGCGCCGCGCAGCAGGGTGCCGTCACCGCCGAGGACGACCAGGAGTTCGCAGCCGTCCGCCGCCTCGGGTCCGGCCGTCACCCGGTCGACCCCCTCGGGGAGCGGGAGGTCGGGCGCCTCCTCGGCCAGCACGCGCACGCGGAGGTCGTGGGCCACCAGGCCCCGCACCACCAGTTCGGCGCTGCGGACGGCGGCCGGCCGGCCCGTGTGGGCCAGCAGGAGTACGGTGCGTTCGGTCGTGGTCAACGGGGGCCCTCCGTCACGGCACGGTCGATGTCGGCCGGGTCCGCCTCGGGCGCCCCGGCACGCAGCCACAGAAAGTACTCGACGTTGCCCGAGGGGCCGGGCAGCGGGCTGGACGTCACGCCCGCGGTCCCGAGCCCGAGAGCAGCCGCCTGGGCGGCGACGGTCCGCACGGTCTCGGCGCGGACCCGGGGGTCGCGCACGACGCCGCCGCCGTCGAGCCGTTCGCGTCCTGCCTCGAACTGGGGCTTGACCATCAGCACCAGGTCGGCGTCGGGCGCGGCGCAGCGAACCAGGGCGGGCAGGACCAGCCCGAGCGGGATGAAGGAGAGATCGCCGGTGATCACCTCGGCCGGACGGCCGTCGAGGTGGTCGGGGGTCAGTTCCCGCACGTTGGTGCGGTCCCGGACGGTCACCCGCTCGTCCGACTGGAGCGACCAGGCCAGCTGGCCGTAGCCGACGTCCACGGCGACCACATGGGCGGCGCCGGCCCGCAGCAGCACGTCGGTGAAGCCTCCGGTGGAGGCCCCGGCGTCCAGCGCGCGGCGGCCGGCGACCTTGAGTCCGTGGGGCGTGAACGCCGCGAGGGCACCGGCGAGTTTGTGTCCCCCGCGCGAGACGTACTCCTCGCCCGGCGGTGGTTCCCTGACCACCACGGCGGCGCTGGTGGCGACCTGGGTGGCCGGGTTCGCGGCGCGGCTGCCGTCGACGGTGACCCGTCCGGCGGCCACCAGTTCCCCGGCGTGGGGCCGGGATTCGGCCAGGCGGCGGCGGACCAGCTCTGCGTCGAGGCGGCTCAGCCGGCGGCGGGGCGCTGCTGCCACGGGTGTTTCAGCTCCTGGGGTGGTGCGGCCGGTGCGGTGCGCCGTCCGGGGTGGGTCCGGGGGCACGGTCGAGGGCGGCGAGGGTGTCCCGCAGTCCGCGGTGTACATCCTCGTACACCTCCAGGTGACCGGGGACGGCGAGGTGGTCGGCGTCGGCGAGGCGCGCGAGCGCGGCGTCCACCGCCTGGTGGCCGGTGGGGTGGACGCCGATGCCGAGCGGGCGGGGACCGTCGTCCCCCGGCCCGGCGCCGCCGTCACCGTCACGGGCACCCGGGTCGGCCCGCACGGTGGTCGCCTCTCCGGCCGCCGTCGGAGGGGCGGGCGTCGGGCGCGGGCCGGGCCGGGGAACCCGCCCGCCGGGCGGGGTCGCGGGCACCGCTGCGGCGGTGGGGTCGTCCATGCCCCGACGCTACCCGCTGACGGCCCTCGCACGCCGCCTGGCAGCGGGAATGACCAGTGGTGTCCCGGTCTCCGGGTCGGGTATGACCCGGCAGGGCAGGCCGAAGACCTCCTCCACCAGGGGTGCGGTGATCACCTGGTCCGGCGGGCCCTGCGCGGCCACGCGCCCGTCCCGCAGCGCGATGAGGTGGGTGGCGTACCGGGCGGCGTGGTTGAGGTCGTGCAGCACGGCGACCAGGGTGCGTCCCTCGTCCTCGTGCAGCGCCGCGCACAGGTCCAGGATCTCGATCTGGTGGGCGATGTCGAGGTAGGTGGTGGGTTCGTCGAGGAGGAGCAGTTCGGTCTGCTGCGCGAGGGCCATGGCGATCCAGATCCGCTGCCGCTGGCCGCCGGAGAGTTCGTCGACGTGCCGGTCGGCGAGTTCGGTGACGCCGGTGGCGGCCATCGACTCCCGGACGACGCGCTCGTCGTCGCGGGACCACTGGCGCAGCAGCCCCTGGTGCGGGTAGCGGCCGCGGGCGACCAGGTCGGCCACGGTGATGCCGTCGGGGGCGATCGGTGTCTGCGGCAGCAGCCCGAGCCGCCGGGCCAGGCGCTTGGCCGGCACGGAGGCGATCTCCTCGCCGTCCAGCAGCACGCTGCCGGCGGTCGGCCGCAGCATCCGCGCGAGGGCACGCAGCAGGGTCGACTTGCCGCAGGCGTTGGCCCCGACGATCACGGTGAAGGACCGGTCGGGGATGTCCACGGTGAGGTCCCGGGCGATCACCCGCTGGTCGTAGGCGAGGGTGACCGCCTCGGCGGTGAGCCGAGCCGCGGGCGGCTGGTGCATGGTCGTCTCCTGGGCTGCCGGGTGAGGCGCGTGGTTCGGTCGGAGGTCGGGCGGCCGCCGGCCGTGACGGCGGCGCGTGGCCGGGGGCGCGTGGCGGGAG
>NZ_BHZI01000178.1 GCF_004305975.1 Streptomyces otsuchiensis | reverse complement strand
GGCCGGGTGCTGCCGCAGGGCGTTGTTGAGGGTGGTGATGTCGTCTCGGGTGAGGTTGCCGAGGTGGACGAGGTAGGTGGGGCGGCGGCAGCCGGTGCAGGGGTCGAGGACGTCGATGTCGTCCAGGCGGACGCCGAGGTCTTTGATGTGGTTGAAGAACTCCCTGGCTGAGTCTTCGAGTTCTTCGCGGTCGGAGTTGGCGAAGCTGATGTCTTCGAACATGGGTGTCCCTTGGTCGTGGCGTGGGTGTGGGGCGGGTTCAGAGGGCGCGCAGGAGGCGCCGGGTGGTGGCGTCGCGGTGGATGGGCCGGGCGGAGAGGGAGTAGAGGATCTCGATGTCCCGGCAACCACCGTGGATGCGGTCCGGGCCGCAGGCGTTGGCGCTGATGGGCTGCCCGTTGGCGAGTGCGGTGAGTTGGATGCGTTGGTAGGCGTGGTCGGCGGCCCAGTCCCGGAAGATGTCGGCCGTGGCGCCGAAGGGTGGTTCGTGGCCGAGGGCATCGGCCAGGCGCAGGGCCTGTTCGCGCAGCCAGGCGAGCGCGTGCTCTGGGCTGTGGGTCCGTTGGGCGCTCAGGCGCCAGGTGTCGGCGAGGTCCACTGAGCGGGCGACCGCTTCGCACCAGTAGCCGTCGACGTACCGTCCGGCGCTCACGTGCGGGGCTCCACGAGGTACGGGGTGGAGCTGAGTTCGCGGTAGGCGGTGTGGCCGGGGTGGTCCTCCCAGTGGAAGACCACCCACATCATCGCCGCATCACCGGTCTCAGCCCGAGGACCCATCTCCTCGCACACCTCACACTGCGCGCGGAAGACGAGCGGCCCACCCGTGGGCACGAGGTGGAACCGGGCGAACCGGTAGCCGCCGCTCACCGCTGCCTCAGCGCCTTCAAGTGCGCCTCGATCTTGCGGCCCAGTTCCTCTGAGCGGCGTCGGAGTTCGACCATCGTGATGTCCGGCTCGGTGGGGTCGGTCGGGACGGGCGGCGTTTCCGGGTCGTCGTCCTCGGTCCGGCCGTTCACCGGTCGTGCTCCTTGTCCTGACCACACGGCGGTCGGCTGAACTCGGCGTCTCGGCGGTGGGTTTCTGCCCTGAGGGCGTCGGTGATCCGGGCTGCGACCTCGGGGAGCATCGGGCCGACCTCAATCAAGCGCACCGGCCCACGTGTCGCAGAGCCCCACACGTGCGGACCGGCCGCCACCGGAAGCCTGATGCCCACGGCGGCCAGCGCTTCGCGCAAAGCGTCCGCTGCGTGTTCTGCCTCGAACGCATTTCCGGGCGGGAGTATTTGTTCACCCCCTCGGGTGGCGTGTTCGCCCAGGTGGCGCCGGGTGTTGGGCTGATTTTCAGCACACACGATTGTTCCTCTCCGTAGTGACTCCACTACCAAGTGAGGCCAGGCTGGCTTAGAGTCAGCCATCTCAGCAACGTTCGCGTGAGGGAGGACACGTTGGTAAATCGCAAGGAACTGAACCCGGAAGCCGGGCCGGCGGCTGCGTATGGCGCACGTCTACGCAGTGAGCGGGAGGCACGGGGGTGGCGGCAGGACGACCTGGCCGAGCGGATGGGCTATTCGGGGCGGCACGTTTCGGGCGTCGAAACTACTCGTAAGTCGCCAAGCCGCCCGTTCTCGGTGGCTGTTGACGTGGCCATGGAACTGACCGGAACCACCGCGTCGTTCGAGCGCCAGTGGGGCCAGATCCGGCACGGCGCACTCAGAGAGGGCTTCCCGGAGTACGTCTCTCAGGAAAGCCGGGCGGTGGAGATCCGGCTGTACGACGTCGGGATCATCCCCGGGTTGGCGCAGACGCCTGAGTACGCGCAGGCGCACGAAGACGGCCATGTGGAGCGGGGATCGCTCACGCCAGAGCAAGCCTCGGAGCGTGTCTCGGTCCTGGTAGAGCGCCAGGCGACACTGGTGCGGGCCAGGCCGCCCATGGTGTTCGTCGTCATGGACGAGAGCTGTCTTCACCATGCTGTAGGGGGTGCAGACGTCATGAGGGCCCAGCTTCAGCATTTGGTCGAAGTCGCTGCCCGCCCCAACTGGATCGTCCAGGTCGCGTCACACACGCTCGGTGCTCGGCGTGCGTTCAACTTGCCGGTAAGCCTTCTCACCCTCTCCGACCGGTCCGTGATCTGCTACGCCGAGTCCCAATCGCAGGGGCACTTGGACCGGTCAAATGCGACGGTGCTTCCCGTGTTGAAGGCATACCATCAGTTTCAGGGCGAGGCGCTGTCCCCGGCGGCGTCCGTGGCCATGATCGAGCAGTTACGAAAGGACATCCCGTGACGACCGAATCCCTCCACTGGTTCACGTCCTCCTACAGCGGCAGCGGCGGCCAGTGCATCGAGGTGGCGGCCGACCTGGTCTCCGTGGGGGCGGTGCCCGTGCGTGACTCCAAGAACCCCGCCGGTCCGGCCCTCGCGGTCCCGGCCGGTGCCTTCGCCGCGTTCGTGGCCGGGGTCAAGGCTGGCGAGATCACCAACTGAGCTTGCGCCGCTGGATCGAAAGCCCCACCGTGCACACCGCGCACGGTGGGGCTTCTCGCTGCGATCGGGCACGGCCGGGCCGAGCGAACAAGCCGTTCTGCGAGTCCACCACGCGACACCGTGGCACGCTTCCGGATGGCGTCCTACGATCGGAACAGGTCGAAGCGCCTTGCAGGCGCAGTCCGTTGCCAGGCTCGAACAGCTACGAAGGGGCATCCCGTGACGACCGAATCTCCCCGCTGGTTCACGTCCTCCTACAGCGGCGGCGGTGGCCAGTGCATCGAGGTGGCGGCCGATCTGGTCTCCGTGGGGGCGGTGCCCGTGCGTGACTCCAAGTACCCCGCCGGTCCGGCCCTCGCGGTCCCGGCTGGCGCCTTCGCCGCGTTCGTGGCCGGGGTCAAGACCGGCGAGATCGCCGGCTCACCGCGCCGCTGAACCACGCGAAAGAGGGTCGCGCGGCAGCGGTCCTCTCGTCGCGGAGCAGACAGCCGAATCCAGCAGGCAACCTTCGCCCCGTCAAGAGGCGTTCAGTCGATCGGCAGGCCCAGGGCCCTGAGCGCGCCCGGGGAGACGTCCGAACCGTCGAGGGCGTTGACGAGACGGAGTGTCAGATCCGCGATCACCAGGTCCTGGGGAACTTCGGGGACCGGTTCGCCCATGTTCCGCAAGAACGCGGCGACCCGGTCCCAGGCATAGAGCACGGTCCCTTCGCCGGATTCGGATTCGGGTTTGGGGAAGCCCTCGTCCTGGGACAGCTGAGCCAGCGACCGCGCGCCTGTTCCGCTGCGCTGAGCGGCTTCATCGAGCGTCACGGTGTCGGGCAGGGTGACGCCGACGGCTTGGAGCCCGTCGATGTGCCGGACGCGCTGTACGGCTTGGGCAACAGCGTCCAGGAGGGTCGGAGCCTCGATATCGCAGGCCAGCTCCCGCAGCAGGGCTGAATCCGCTGACAGCGGGTGGACCTCGGAGTCATCCGGGGCGAGCGTGTAGGAGATCGCCCCGTCCGCGAGGGCGTCACAGTGATCGAACGCGTCAGCCTGCTCACGGGTGAGCGGCTGCCTGAGAACAATGCCGAAACTCCACTCCACTTCGTGCCTCCCTGGCCACGCGCTGACCGTACAGGTGACGGCGGCACGCGCTGTTCACCGATACGGCCGGGCCGGCCAGGCAGGCGGGGAGGGCGCCACGGCGGCCCGGCCGACTGCCGATCTCCAGCTCGTTTGTGCCTTCGGTGACGGCGCGGTGGCAGACGCCCCAACGGCCGCCTGAGGCCACGCGCGAGGGGCGCTCACGGCCGTACCGGCCGTGAGCGCCCCTCAGGTGTGCCGCGTCCCGCTGAGATCAGCCGTGCCAGGAACGCCACAGGGCGGCGTACGCCCCGTCCGCGGCGACCAGTTCGTCGTGGCTGCCCAGTTCGGTGATCCGGCCCTCCTCGACCACGGCGATCACGTCCGCGTCGTGCGCGGTGTGCAGCCGGTGGGCGATGGCGATGACCGTGCGGCCCTCCAGCACCCGGGCGAGCGAGCGTTCCAGGTGGCGGGCCGCACGCGGGTCCAGCAGCGAGGTGGCCTCGTCCAGCACCAGGGTGTGCGGATCGGCCAGCACCAGCCGGGCCAGCGCGATCTGCTGCGCGTGCGCCGGGCTGACCGTCAGTGCGCCGGAGCCGACCTCGGTGTCCAGCCCCTCGGGCAGCGACGCCGCCCAGCCGTCCGCGTCCACCGCCCGCAGCGCCGCCCACAGTTGCTCGTCGTCGGCGTCCGGGCTGGCCAGCAGCAGGTTGTCCCGCAGCGGGCCGACGAAGACGTGGTGCTCCTGGTTGACCAGCGCCACGTTCTCCCGGACCCGCTCCGGCGGCATCTTCGACAGATGCGCGCCGCCCAGCGTCACCGCGCCGGTGCGCGGGCCGTAGATGCCCGCGAGCAGCCGCCCCAGCGTCGACTTGCCGGCGCCTGACGGGCCTACCAGGGCCACCCGGGTCCCCGGCGGCACCCGCAGCGACACCTCGTGCAGGACGTCCGTGCCCTCCTGGTAGGCGAACCGCACCCGGTCGGCGTGGGTCTCCCGCCCGGCGGGCTTCTCCCGGTCGTCACCCGGCGCCGCCTCGATCTCGCGGACACCCACCAGCCGTGCCAACGACACCCGGGCGACCTGGAGTTCGTCGAACCAGCGCAGGATCATCCCGACCGGCTCCACCGCCATCTGCGCCAGTACCGCGCCCGTGGTCAGCTGGCCGACGGTCAGCCAGCCCTGGAGGGCGAAGGACCCGCCGATCAGCAGCACACCCGCCAGCACCATCGAGTGGTAGATGTTCACCGTCGGGATCAGCACGGTGCGCAGCCACAGGGTGTACCGCTCCCACCTGGTCCACTGACGCACCCGGAGGTCCGACAGCTCGACGCGGCTTTCGGCCAGCCGGTGCGCCTCGATGGTCCGCCCGGCGTCGACGGTCTCCGCCAGCGCGGCCGCGACCGCCGCGTACCCCGCGGCCTCCGAGCGGTAACCGGCCGGGGCCCGGCGGTAGTACCAGCGGCAGACCACCAGCAGCACCGGCAGCGCGATCAGGATGCCCAGCCCCAGCGGGGGAGCGGTCACCACGATGCCGCCCAGCAGCAGCAGCGCCCACACCACGGCGATGGCCAGCTGCGGCACCGCCTCCCGCATGGCCTGCGCCAGCCGGTCGATGTCGGTGTTGATCCGGGCCAGCAGATCACCGGTCCCGGCCCGCTCCAGCACACCCGGCGGCAGGCCGACGGAGCGCACCAGGAAGTCCTCCCGCAGGTCCGCCAGCATCCGCTCACCGAGGATCGCGCCGCGCAGCCGCACCAGGCGAGTGAAGACCGCCTGCACCGCCAGCGCGACCAGGAAGACGGTGACGATGGTCGTCAGCGGCAGCTCGGTGACGCCTTCCGAGAGATCCTGGACCACCCCGCCCAGCAGGTAGGGGCCGACCATGGAGGACAGCACCGCCGCCGTGTTCACCGCGACCAGCACCAGGAAGGCGGTGCGGTGACGGCTCACCAGGTCGCGGACGTACTCCCGCACGGTGGCGTTGCGTGCCACCGGCAGGGTCGTGACGTGCTCACCGGCCGCCGGATCGAACTCCGGCGGGGCGACGCCGATACGGGGACTCATACGGATTCCTCGGCGGGTTCGGGCGCGGAACGGTCGCTCCGCGCGGAGGTTTCGGTGTCACCGTCGGCCGCCGCCTGCTCCGCGTCGGTCTCCCGGGTCACCACGGCCCGGTAGGCCGGGACGTCGCCCAGCAGCCCCCGGTGGGTCCCCGAGGCCACGGCCGTGCCCTCGTGGACGAAGACCACCTCGTCGGCGAGGTCCAGCAGCAGCGGGCTGGAGGTCATCACCACCGTGGTCCGGCCCGCGCGCAGCTCGCGCACGGTACGCGCGATCCGCGCCTCGGTGTGGGAGTCGACGGCCGACGTCGGCTCGTCCAGGACCAGCACCGGCGGGTCCGTGACCAGCGACCGGGCCAGCGCCAGCCGTTGCCGCTGGCCGCCGGAGAGGGAACGCCCGCGCTCGGTGACGCGGGCGTCCATCGGGTCGCCGCCCCCGGGTGCGGAGCGCGCCACCGCGTCCAGGACGTCCGAGCACTGCGCGGCGGCCAGCGCCTCAGCGTCGGTGACCCGGCCGGAGGACGGCACGTCCAGCAGCTCCCGCAGCGTGCCCGACAGCAGCACCGGGTCCTTGTCCTGGACCAGGACGGCGGCCCGGGCGTCCGCCAGCGGCATCCCGTCCAGCGCCTGGCCGTCCAGCTCGGCGGACGGCTCCTCGCCACCGTCGGCGGCGTGGCCGCCCAGCCTGGCGGCGAGCCGCTCCGCGGCCTCCGGGTCGCCGCAGACCACCGCGGTCAGCCGACCCGACCCGGCACGCAGACCCGTCGCCGGGTCGTACAGGCCGCCCGCGGCCCCGTCCGGGCCCGGGCCGGCCACCGGATCGGCCGAGCCGCCGGAGTCACGGCGCAGCGAGAGCACCCGCACCGCACGCCGCGCGGAGGGCCGGGAGAAGACGAACGCCATCGCCGCCTCCTGGAAGATGCGCAACGGGAAGAGCAGGAACATCGCGGCACCGTAGACGGAGACCAGCTCGCCAGGCGTGATGTCACCGGACAGCGCGAGCCGGGAACCCTGCCAGGTCACGGCGACCAGCAGCAGACCGCGCATCACCACCTGCACCGCGTCGATCAGCGCCCACATACGGGCGCTGTGCACGGAGGCGGTCCGCACCTCCTGCGAGGCCCGGCGGTAGCGGGAGAGGAACAGCTCCTCGCCGCCGATGCCGCGCAGCACCCGCAGACCGGCGACTGTGTCCGACGCCAGCTCGGTGGCCCGGCCGGACTTGGCGCGCTCCCGGTCGGCGCGGCGGGTCGCCGCCGGCATCATCGGCAGCATGGGCAGCACCACGGCCAGGATGCCCAGCGTCACCACCAGCCCCAGCTCGGGCTGGTACACCAGCAGGCCCGCACAGACCGCGACGACCACCACCACCGCACCGGCGAACCGGGAGAAGGACTCGACGAACCAGCCGATCTTCTCCACGTCACCGGTCGAGACCTTCACGACCTCGCCGGCCGCCACCCGCCGGGTGAGCATCCCGCCCAGCTCGGCGGTGCGGCGGGCCAGCAGCTGCTGCACCCGCGCGGCGGCGGTGATCCAGTTGGTCACGGCGGCCCGGTGCAGCGCGCCGTCCGCCCCGGCGATCAGCAGCGCCACCGCCAGCAGGCCGACGCCCACCAGGGCCAGGTCCCGGCCCGACTCGTTGATCACCGCCTGGACGGCCGCGCCCGCCGCCACCGGCAGCAGCGCGATACCGGCCATGTGCAGCCCGCCGAACAGCATCGCCTTGAGCTGGCCACCGAGCTGGCGGCGGAAGAGCCACACCAGGAACCGGAAGCCGGACCGGACGTCTGGTTCTCCGGGGTCGGAATACGGAAGGTCGCGAATCTGCATGACATCCCAAGGTCATCGGGGCCGGCGGCCTGATCATCACAACCTGCCCAGCCTGCGCGTTGCCGGGTGTCAGTTCAATGGGTTTTAGCGGTGAGACGGCGCTCATCGCGGGCCGCGGGGCGCCGCCAAGGCGCCCGCGCACGCACGGCGTAACCGCCGTGTGTCTGCGCGGGGCGCGGCAGCCCGTACGGCAGGGTGCCGGAGCATGGGCGAGCACGGTGAGACGCGACGGAAGCCGGCCGAGGAGGACGACCTGCTGGAGGGCTTCAGCCGGGCCGGACGGCGCGCCGTGGCGCTGCGCGGCTTCTTCGCCGTCACCGTCTCCGGCGCACTGATCGCCTGGGACCTCGCCTTCACCTGGGGCGCCTACGGCACGGTCTTCTACAGCCGCACCAGCCAGCTGGTCGTCCTGGCACTGGTGGTGCTGCTCGGCCGCTGGGCCCTGGGGTCGCAGGTCCGCGAGCACGGCTGGGTGACGTTCCTGTTCGCGCTGCCCGCGCTGTGGGTGCTCTTCCGGCTGGCCGCGCCGCTGGTCGTCTCCGACGAGGTCTTCCACGTCGTCGACGCGACGCTGATCGCCGCGATGGTCGTCTCACTGCCGCTGGTGCTGTGGGTGGTGGCCCGGCTGCTGGCACCGAACTACTTCGCCCTGCCCCAGCGCCGGATGAAGGTCGCCTCGGTGGCGATCGTCGTGGTGGTGGCCACCGTCGGGCTGCTGGTGGGCCGCTTCAACGACCACTTCTACACCTGCCGGGACTTCACCGTCGCCGGGGACTACCAGCCGGCCAACTGCGCCCCGTCCATCCCCTGAACCCTGAACCCTGAGCCCCGCGCGCGGACGCGCCCGGCGTCACGCCCGCGGGCGACGCCCGGTCGGGTCCGGTGCCCGGCCGCCCTCGACGGACGCAGCTGTTCCGGCCGCCGGGCGGGTCGCCCGCTCCAGGGCGATGAGCACGGAGTGGTACGGGCGCCCCGTGGCGTGCTCCAGGCCGATCTCGCACATGCGGTTGGCGGACAGGTGGGCGTCGAAGGGCCGGGCGGTGACCTCCTCGGCCTCCCGGGCGGTGGCGGCGGCCGTCAGCTCCCGGTGCAGCATGCCCCGGTCCCCGGCGAAGCCGCAGCAGCCGGCGTCCAGCGGGACGACGACCTCCTCGGCGCAGGCGTCCGCGAGCTGCCGCAGTTCCGCCTCGTCGCCGAGATGCTGCATCGAGCAGGTGGGGTGCAGCACGGCGGAGGCGACCTTCTCGCTCACCGTCAGCCGCGGCAGAAGCTCCTCCGCCGCCCACTCCAGCGAGTCGAGCACAGTCAGGGCCGCGTGCCGTTCGCGGTTCTCCTCGGTGAGGTACGGCACGACCTCGTGTGCGATGCCCAGGGTGCAGGAGGAGGCGTCGACCACCAGCGGCAGCCGCCCGTGCTCGGTCCACTCCCAGGCGGCGGCGATCATCCGGTTCGCCATCAGGGTGTTGCCGGAGTCGTAGCCCTTGGAGTGCCAGATGGTGGCGCAGCACGTCCCGGTGACCTCCTCCGGAATCCACACCGGCCGCCCGGCGCGCAGCGCGAGCGCGACGACGGCGCGGGGGAGGGGGAGAGCGCCGTCCAGGCCGTCCGGTTCGCCGAAGATCCGGTTGACGCACGCCGGGTAGTAGACGGCGGTGGCCTCCGCGCGGGGGGTGCGCGGCAGCGGGCCGGCCGCGCCGGGCAGCTCCGGCAGCCACTGCGGCATCAGCTCGTGGCTGACCGCGCGGCGGGCGAGCGAGGTCGCGGCCCCCGCGACCCGGTCGCCGGCCCTGCCCGCGGTGCCCACCGCCAGCCGTGCCGCGCGCTCCAGCGCCCCGAACCGCCGGGCGGCGAGGGCGGCGCCCTTCTCCTGGCGGACGCTGTGCCGCTGGTGCCGGAAGTCCTTCATCAGGGCGCCGGTGTCGATCCCGACCGGGCAGGCGATCTTGCAGGTGGAGTCGCCCGCGCAGGTGTCCACCGCCTCGTAGCCGTAGTCGGCGAGGAGGTTCTCCCCGACCAGCGACCGGCCGGGCTGCCGCATCATCTCCCGGCGCAGCACGATGCGCTGACGCGGTGTGGTGGTCAGGTCGCGGCTGGGGCAGACCGGTTCGCAGAACCCGCACTCGATGCACGGGTCGGCCTCGGCCTCCACCTCCGGAATGGACTTGAGCCCGCGCAGATGCGCCCGGGGGTCGCGGTCGAGCATCACCCGGGGCGCCAGCACACCCGCCGGGTCGATCAGTTCCTTGATCCGCCACATCAGCGCGGTGGCGCGCTCGCCCCACTCCAGCTCCAGGAACGGTGCGATGTTCCGGCCGGTGGCGTGCTCGGCCTTGAGCGAGCCGTCGAACCGTTCGACGGTCAGCGTGCAGAACTCGTCCATGAAGGCGGCGTACCGGGCGACGTCCTCCTCCTTCGCCGCGTCGAACGCCAGCAGGAAGTGGAGGTTGCCGTGGGCGGCGTGGCCCGCGACGGCGGCGTCGAACCCGTGCCGTTCCTGGAGCTCCAGCAGCGCCTCGCACGCCTCGGAGAGCCGCTCGGGCGGGACGGCGAAGTCCTCGGTGATCAGAGTGGTCCCTGCCGGGCGGGCGCCGCCGACAGCGGTGACGAACGCCTTGCGGGCCTTCCAGTACCCGGAGATCACACCCGGGTCCGAGGTGAAGGTGTTGGTGACGGAGGCCACCGGTGCCACCAGCTCCAGCTCCCCCAGCAGCGCCTCGGCCGCCCGCTCCGCCGCGCGACGCGCCGCGTCGTCGGGGGTGCGGAACTCCACCAGCAGCGCGGTGGTCCCCGCCGGGAGACCGGCCCAGTCGGCCGGGACGCCGGCCACCGAGACGGAGGCACGGAGCGTGTTGCCGTCCATCAGCTCCACCGCCAGCGCCCCGGCCTCGTTGAAACGCGGCACGGCGGCCGCCGCGGCGGCGAGCGAGGGGAAGAACAGCAGCCCGGCGGAGGTGTGGCGGTGCAGCGGCAGCGCGTCGAAGACGATCTCCGCCAGGAAGCCGAGGGTGCCCTGCGAACCGACCAGCAGGCCGCGCAGGATACGCACGGGGGTGTCGCCGTCGAGGAAGGCGTCCAGCCGGTAGCCATTGGTGTTCTTCAGCCGGTGCTTGGCCCGGACGCGGGCGCACAGCTCGGTGTCGGCGACGATCTCCTCGCGCAGCGCGAGCAGCCCGGCCGCCAGCTCCGGCTCCTCGCGGGCCAGCCGCTCGTCGGCGTCGGGCGCCGCGGTGTCCACCACGGTTCCCGAGGGCAGCACCACGGTCATCGAGGCGGCGGTCCGGTAGGAGTTGCGGGTGGTGCCCGCCGTCATCCCGGAGGCGTTGTTGGCGACCACGCCGCCGAGCGTGGCGGCGATGGCGCTGGCGGGGTCCGGGCCGAGCACATGGCCGTGCCGGGCGAGCGCCGCGTTGGCCCGTACCACGGTGGTGCCCGGCCGCACGCGGGCGCGCGCGCCGCCGTCCAGCACCTCGACGCCGGACCAGTGGCGGCGCACGTCCACCAGGATGTCCTCGCCCTGCGCCTGGCCGTTGAGCGAGGTGCCGGCGGCCCGGAAGACGACGTTCCGGCCGTGCCCGTGAGCGTAGGCGAGTACGGCCGCCACGTCCTCGACGGTCCGTGCCGTCACCACCACCTGGGGCAGGAAGCGGTACGGGCTGGCGTCGGAGGCGTACTTGACGAGATCGGTCACGCGCCACAGGACCTGTTCCGCGCCGAGCAGCCGTTCCAGGTCGCCGCGCAGCGGCTGGGGCGTGCCCTCCGCCAGCTCCGGCGGGACCCGGTCTGCGGCGGGGGCGGTGTCGGTGGCCGGCCGCAAGGCGGCGGAATCCGGCTCCAGCAGCGGCATCGTGCGTCTCCCTGTGCCCGGCGGCCTCGGTGATCGCCGTCCCGGCCAGCCTAAGGGCTCTTCGGTGACGGCCGGCCCCGGGGCGTGCCGGGCGGCGGGAGGGGGCGCCCCGGTGGGCGCGGCCGGGGTCGCCGGCCGCGCCCACCGGGGCGGTGGAGAACGCGCGGATCAGAACCGCACGTCGGAGCAGGCGTAGAAGGCGTTCGCCGTGTCGTGGACGTCCCAGACGGCCAGGATCATGTGCCGGCCGCTCTTCTGGGTGGGCAGGCTGCCCTGGTGGCGCTCGGTCCAGTTGGGCTGCTGGCCGTTCATCGGGACGGTCATGAACGGCTGCGGTTCGAGGTCGGCCCGGGTCAGGGGGGTGTTCGGGTTCCACCCGTCCTTGGTGACGAAGTAGCGGAAGTTGGTCGTGGAATGGGCGGCGGTGATGGTCCAGTTGAAGCTGAAGCCCGCACCCGCCTGCAGCTGGGTCGTCGGCCAGCTGCCGTTGCGCGGCTCGTCGAGCTGGCGGAACTGGCTCAGGCCGCCGGAACAGATGGAGCCGTCCGCCGGGCCCGCCTGCGGGAAGCCCTTGGGGCCTTCCACGCTCTGCGGCTCCCAGACGATCGAGCCGCAGTTGTCCATCGCGCCCTGGGCGCAGTGGGCCTGACGGCTGGTGGGGGAGGTGGTGTAGCCGTGGGAGTTGGCGGTGCCGGCCGTGGCCAGTACCGAGACCGCCGCCAGGCCGAGGCCGGCGAGGGCCGCCGTGAACTTGGATGTGGTGCGCATGGCTCGCTCCATGAGTGAGTGGGGGGTGGGGCGTGCTCGCGAGACGGTAGAAGGTCTAGACCAAGACTGAGGCTACTGGCGGCTCAATCGCCATGTCCAGACCAATGCAGTGATTGCGTGCGGCAGTTACCGGGCGTGGATGGGCCGGGGCGCACGCCCCTCATGGCGCCTCGCGCGCCCCGGCCGGGCGGTCAGCGACCGAGGGCCGCCATGGCCGCGTTGTGGCCCGGAATCCCGCTCACCCCGCCGCCGCGCACCGCCCCCGCCCCGCAC
>NZ_BHZI01000177.1 GCF_004305975.1 Streptomyces otsuchiensis | reverse complement strand
GTGCCACCCCGGCCGGGGGCGGAGGGCGCGGGCGTCGCGTGCGCCAGCATCGTCGCCGCGTGGTGCACGTCCCCGCCGCCCGAGGGCGGAGACGGAGCCGGCGGCGGCGCGCCGCCACCCTGCTGCGCGTCGCGCACCTGCTGCTTCAGCTCGTCCGCCGAGACCATCTGCGTCGGGACGTAGCCGCTGTCGTCCGCCCCCGCACCATCCGGCGCCGGACGGCCGGCGCCGAGCGTGCCGGGCTGTCCCGGCGGTGGCGGCGGGCCACCGGTGAACGAGGCGGAGGACGACGACGGGCTGGCGGCCTTGGCCGTGTCCGCGTCGGCGAGGTCCGCCGCGCCACCGCCGGGCCACGCGGCGGAGCCGGACGGCGCGCGCGGCGGCGCGCCGGGCGGCGGCGGGGTGCCGTGGCCGGCCGACGGGGGCGGGGTGCCCGGCCCACCGGACGGCACCGCCGGGTGCACGGTGGTCGGCGGCAGCGGCGGTTCGCCTCCACCCGCGGGCATGATCGTGGTCCGGGCCTCCGGGTCGGCGCCGTCACCCCGCGGCTCGGCGGGCGGCGCCTGGCCGCTCACCACCGGCGCGGAGAACACGGTGGCCGGCGGCGGCATCGACGCGTCGTCCGCGCCGCTGCCGGAGGTGTCGGTCGCGTCCCACGGCGATCCGCCGCCGGAGGCGGCCGCCGCCCCGAACGGGTCGGGTGTCGCGAACGGGCCGGACGCCGCGAACGGGTCGGCCGCGGCCGCCGGCTCGGGCTCCGCCGACGGTGGCGGGGGAGTGCCGGGCGGCTCCGGGACGGAGAACGGTTCGGGCGCGGGGTGCGGGCGCGTCGCCGCGAACGGCTCAGCGGCGCTCCCCACCGAGGGGTCCTCCTCCTCGGCGACCGGCGCCGGGCCAGACGCGGGCGGCGCCGACGGCGTCGACGGCGGCACCGGTGTCTCGCCGGTGCCGGACGGCGTCACCGGCGCGTCGTCGCCGGCACCGTCCTCGGCCGAGGCGGCGCGGTGGTCCGGGATCCCCGCCCGGTCGGCGGCCTCCTGGAGCCACTGCGGCGGGGTGAGCAGGAAGGACGTGGCCTCCAGGTCGACCGAGGGCGGTTCCGCCTCCGGCTCCGCGGCGGCCGCCGGCTCGGTGCCGTACTCGGCCTCGTAGGCGCGGATCACCTCGCCGACGGGCAGCGCCGGCCACAGAGTGGTGTCGCCGCTGTCGCGGGCGATCACCAGCCGGCCGCCGGGTGCCGGAGCGCCCGAGGCGTCCTCGGCCCAGGCCACGAAACCCAGGTCGAACTCACGCACCCGGACCTCGCGCCGCGCCTGCGCGGCGACCGAACCGTTCACCCACCGCTCGGCGCGCTCCTGCGCCTGTGCGAACGTCACCATCGGAGCATCACCTCTCCACCGGGACGGCGTACGCGAAACCGCCGTCCACCATCAGGTTGGCCACGGTGTCCAGCTCCGGCGGGTTGCCCGCCAGTCGCAGCAGGAACGCGTCGAAGTCGGCGCCGCAGGGCAGCAGCAGCCGGTCCACCCGCTCCTGAACCGTGAGCCCGTCCCGGTCCCGGGCGTCGTCCAGCGGGCACAGCCACACCGAACCCGTCTGCTCGCCCTTCACCTTGAGCACGAGGATGCCGCCCTGCACGAACGCCACCCCGAGGTAGTCCTTGGTGAGGTGGTCCCGCAGGCACTTGTTGATGTAGACGAGGTCGTTGACCGCCGCCTCGTCGCGCAACGTGAAGAACGGCTGGTCGATCAGCAGGCCCAGCTCGGCGTCGAGCGCGACACCGTCCGGGGCGCTGCCGCCCGCCGCCTTGAGGAACGCGCGGTACGCCTCCGGCAGCCGGTAGCCCAGCTTCGCCTCGGCGCCCGCCACCAGCTCCTCGGTCACGGCGACCGGCTGCGGCACCGCGAAGTGCACCGGCCGGGTGTCGGTCAGCGGCCGGGTGCCGCGCTTGTTCTGGTCCACGGCCGTGGTGGACAGCCCACCGTGGTGCCGCAACAGCGCCTTGACCTCGACCGGGACCAGCTCCAGCCGTCTGGTGCCGGCCACGTGGTGCCAGGACCAGCCGTGCGGCGTCGCCACCGGCGGCAGGTTCGCCCACAGTTCGTGGCCGTCCGCGTGCAGCGCGGCGTTGGCCGACACGTAGTCGGTCAGCCGCAACTCGTCCACACCGAAACCCTCCGGGGGCTCCGCGACCTCGGCGGCGGCCCGCGCGTAGGGCGAGAAGTCGGGATAGCCGTCGGCGTCCACCCGGATGCCCTGCGGGAAGCGGGCCGCCCGCACCGGATCCGGGAACTGCACAACCTGCCCGGCGTAGGCCCTGTTCGGTGGCGCGGCCTGGTGCCCGAGCCGACCTGTCGTCATGGCGTCTGCCCCCTGCTGGT
This sequence comes from Streptomyces otsuchiensis, assembly GCF_004305975.1. Taxonomy (GTDB): domain Bacteria; phylum Actinomycetota; class Actinomycetes; order Streptomycetales; family Streptomycetaceae; genus Streptomyces; species Streptomyces otsuchiensis. The sequence continues at coordinate 9,950 of NZ_BHZI01000177.1, read as the reverse complement.
GCTCGCTGTTCCGGCACAGCCTATGGGGTACCCCGTCGCGAGGGCACGGTGTGGCAAGCTGACAGCCATGAGGCTCGCGCCTCATCTCGGGGGAGGAACCACCACGATGAGCACGATTTCGGACAGCGATCAACGGCTGCCGGGAGACCCCCGGCTCGGCTGGGCACGACCGGTCACCCCCCGGCTGCGCCACCGCCGCGACGGCATTCTCCCGACGACGGCCGCCGCCCTCTCGCTCCCGGGTGAGACCACTCTCACCGCCACCGCGGCCCGCTCCGGACCGCCACCGCCACAGCACCCGCTGGTGGCCAAGGTCCTGGAGGGCCTCGGCCCCGACCAGCGCGAACGCCACACCGGCCGCTGCCCGGAGGTCGCGCTGCTCTCACGCCGTCTCACCGCCGTCGGCGCCAAGAGCGCCGGCCAGGCACGCAAGGCACTCAAGGGCGCCCGGATCACCACCCGCCACATCCGCGAGGACGGCGACCCCCGGCACGGCGAGTACGCCCGCCACTGCCACTCCTGCACCGCCCTGCTGGCCCACTTCGGGGTCCGCTCCATCAGCCCCGTGACGGACGCCACCACCTCGCTGCGGCTGCCCGTCGTCCGCGGCTCCCGCAACAGCGGACCCGCCTCCGCCGACGCCGTGGTCGAACACGCCCTCACCGAGGCCGGCTGGTACCCGGGGCGCCGCGAGGAACGGGCCGGAGCCTGGGCGTCCGAACTGCTCACCCACCTCTCCTCCCTGGGCCACCCGCACACCGTGGTGCCCGCCGCCGAGGCCATCTGGGCCGAGTTCGGCGGACTGGACCTCCTGCCGCGCGGGCCGGGCCGCGACCATGTGCCGTGCCAGGTCGTCGTCGAACCGCTGCGCGGGCTGCACTGGGCACGCACCCTCAACGACCTCGGACAGGCCCTCGACTGCGAACTGACCCCGGTCGGCGAGGCCGGCCACCTCGGCGCGCACACCCCCGGCATAGGAGGAGCACTCCTCGCCGTCGACCGCGAGGCCCGGATCTACTGCGTCGATCACACGGGCGACTGGTACGCGGGCGCCGACCTGCGCACCGCCCTGGGCGCGCTGCTCACCGGTGCCGCCCTGAACCGGCTGGAGGCCCCGGCGGCCGAGCCGCCGCTCGGCGACGGACCGGACTGACGCCGGAGCGGGCTTCCGGCCGCACTCCGGAGGTCGCGCTCGTCCGCCGGTGTCCCCGGTCTCCCCGGTGTCGCCGGTCTCCCCGGTTCGCTCGTCCGGTCAGGCGGCCGGGTGGCCCTCGGCGGCGCGGATCGCGTCCCGGTAGGCGCGGGTGGCCACGCGCAGCGCCGTCTCCGGATCGGTCCCGGCGGCCTCCGCCTCGGCGGCGACCGCCAGCAGCCGGTAGCCGACGCCCTCCCCGGAGGGCAGCGGCACCTCCAGCCCCGCCTTCCGCACCCGGCTCGACAGCTTGGCGGCCAGCGCCAGCCCCGGCTGGCCCAGCGGCACGCCGTCGGTCACCGAGTCACGCCGCTTCTCGGTCGCCTTGGCACGCATCCACTGCGCCTCGACGTCCGCCTCGTCGGAGACGGTCACATCACCGAAGACATGCGGATGACGGTGGATCAGCTTCGCCACGATCCCGGCGGCGACATCGTCGACCGAGAACGGGCCCTCGGCGTCGTCCTCGGCGATCCGGGCGTGGAAGATCACCTGGAGCAGGACATCGCCCAGCTCCTCGCGGATCTCCTCCCGGTCGCCGGTCTCGATCGCCTCGACCAGTTCGTAGATCTCCTCGACCCCGAAGCGGGCCAGCTCCTGGTGGGTGCGACGGGACGCCCACGGGCACTCGGCCCGGATACGGTCCATCACCTGCACCAGGTCCAGCAGCCGGGCGCCCGGCAGATCGTAGGAGCCGGGCAGCAGCTCCAGGGCCGGCATCGCGGCGACCCGGCCGGAGCCGGCCAGGCGGGCCAGGGCGTCGGTGAACCGCGACTCGCCCTCGGCGCCCGCCAGCACCACGACGGTGCGGGGCGCCGCGGGCGGCTCGGCGACGTCGGACCCAGGAGTGCCGGCCGCGGTCAGCCAGGTCACCAGCTCGGTGGCGTCCGGCAGCTCCGCGCCGGTCAGCTCGACCTCCACCCCGGCCTCGGCCAGATACGGAAGCTGCGGATGCCCGGCGTCCCGGCACAGCACGCGGTCGGCCGAACGCAGCACATCCCAGGCCGGCCAGGACAGCAGTCCCGGGGCGACCCGGTGGGTGGTGGTCAGCAGGACGATGCGGCCGGGGCCGGTGGCCGGCTCCGGCGCCGTGCGGGGCAAGGGGGTGGTGGGGCTCACCCCGGCAGCGTATCGGCCGTCCCGGCGGGGTCGGTCAGCCACGGGGTGTCGCCGGCGGTGAACCCGCCGCGCTCGTAGTCCCAGGCGCCGTAACGGGGGTTGATCTCCACGCCGAGCCGCTCGGCGGTCTCGGCGACGGCCGGGCCGAGGCCCTCGTCGCCCAGCTCGGAGATGAGCCCGTCGACCAGCAGCTGCTCCCGCAGCACGTCGTCGAGCTGGTCCAGGGTGAACGGCCCGCCCTCGTAGCTGAGACCGAACTGCTCCAACTGCTCGGTGTCGCCGAAGTTCTGCTCGACCCGGGACCGGGCGTCCATGACATCGCGGCGGCTGACGCTGACGCCGTTGTCCTCGGCGGTGCGCTCCAGCAGCTCCCGGCGGACCAGCAGCTGCACCGTCTCCAGCGGCAGCGCCCCCGTACCGGCGATCAGCTGGTCGGCGTTGTCGTCGGCGCGCTGCGCCGCGCGCACCGCCTCCACACGGGACTGCACCTGCGAGACGGTGATCCGTTCGTCACCGACGACGGCGGCCGCTCCGGGGTGGGAGTCGGCGGAGCAGCCGGTGAGCAGCGGGGCGGCCACGAGCAGCGCGGCGGCCGAGACGGACAGTGCGGACGTGCGGCGCTTCACTGAGGTTCTCCCGGCGGTGGGTCCGATGCGTGCCGCGATACTACGGCCTGTAGGGGGCCGTTCGGCAGGCCGCGTCACCGCTTCTTCGGTGACCTGCGGAAACCGGTCGGTGACGGCGGTGTGCCGGGTGTGGCGCGCGGTGGGCGAGCGGTTGGCTCGCGGTGGGCGCGCAGGGGGTCAGCTCTGCTGCCAGCGGCGCACCGCGGGGGCCAGCCTGGTCCGGCCGATCCGGTACAGCGTGCCCGCTCCGCGCCGCACCAGGCGCCGCAGGGCCGGGGGAGTGGCGGCCTGCCGCGGGGGCAACGGCAGGCCGTCGAGGCCGACACCGCGCCGTGCGAGGAGCTGCTTCAGGTACTCGCCGCTGCTCTCCGGGGTGTAGTACGGCCGGGGTGGCGTGGTGACACCGGCCGCGCGGAGCGCCGCCAGCCGGTCGCGGGCGGCACGGTACGGGTCCTCGATGCCGATGCCGTTGCGGGCCGCCCACTCCGGGCGGACCGTCGGCACATGGCCCCGGTCCAGGTCGGCGAAGCTGGTGAGCAGCCCGGAGTGGACGAAGAAGTGGTTGCCGTGGGCCTCCCGCACCCCGAAGTCACTGAGGACGGCGGTGGGGACGGACCGGTGCACCGCCTCGACCGCCGCCGTCGAACTGACCGTGACCAGCAGATCGGTGCGGTCCAGCACCGAGCCCATGTCGCCGTACACGGCGCGGAGGTTGGGCGGCGGGTCGGGCAGCGCGGCCAGCAACTGCTGGTAGGGGAACCGCTCGGTGTGGGTGACCGCCTCGCCGGGCTGGTTGCGCAGCTTCAGCAGCACCTCCCGCTCCGGGTGGAGCCGCGCGTGCCGGGCCAGATGGTTCAGCAGCGACATCCGCGCCTCACGGGTCCCGGGCACCGAGGGCTGGACCGCGAAGCAGACGGTGAACGGACGGTCGCGGCCCGCCGCCGACGGATCGTGCGAGGCGCCGCCGAGGAAAGGGAGGGCCGCCTCGACGACGCCCGAGGTGTCGACGCCGAGCGAGGCGTAGATCCCCCGGAACCGCTCGGCGTCCTGCGCGCTGTTGGCGAGGAGCAGGTCGGAACCCGCGCGCAGTAGCAGACCGTCGACCAGGTTCTCGTAGATCACGCCGACGTAGCCGGTGACGATCGCCGGGCGGGTGGGCCGGCCGCGCCAGGCCGTACCCAGGCTGTGGATCATCGTGAGCATGGTGCCGCCGGTGGTGCCGAGGACGACGACATCGGCGGCGGAGACCGCCGGGTCGGCCATGACCTCGGCGTAGTCCAGGGTCGCGGTGGTGTCGGGGACGACACCGACCTCGTCGATCTGCCGCTGCGAGGGGGCGGTGCCCGAGCGCAGGAAGCGGGCGTCGATCGCGTGGTCCGGGGCGATTCGCCGGGTGACGAGCGCGGCCCACTTCCAGCGGCTGTCGGAGTCGGCGAGGACGACGGCGCGTGGCGCGGCGCTTCCCATCGTGGTGTTCCCTTCGGGCGCCTCCGGGGGAGGTGCGCGGGTGCTGGTGCGGGGTCTGGCGTGCGGGTGCTGGCGTTCGGGCTGCGGTGTTCGGTCCGTGCCCGTGTGCCGCCCGCGTTGGTACGCGACGGCGGCCGGGGCGCGGGTGGCCTCGGGGCCAGTGATACCGGGAGGGTGCGACGCGGACCTTGCCGTCCGGTGAACCACCGGTGGACCGGCGGCCACCGGGCGGCCACACCGGTAGGTCAGCGGCGGCGCCCGCGTCGCGGCGGTGCGGAACCCGTGTATCTCGTCGCGAAGTTCCGCTCCTCGTCGTGACTGTGTCGCGACGCCGCAACAGCCGGCCGTCAGCCCTGGCCCAGGCAGTCGATGTGCTGATCGGATGTGATCACCGGTTCGACGGGGGCCGGCGATCCACACCGAGGGGGACGACCATGACCCAGCAGAGCATCCTTCGCCGCCGGCGCATGAGGGTGGTCGCGGGAACTGCTGCGGCCGTGCTGGCCATCGGCGGTCTGACCGCGTGTGAGGAGACCGGCATACCCGGCGAGGGCGCCGGCGACAGCCAGGAGCGCGACGCCGAGGACGCCGAGCAGGCAGACACCGGGGACACGGACGCCGAGGACGCGGACACCGGCGAGACCGACGACGCCGGGGACGACGGGTCGGACGCGTCGGACGGCGGCGACCGCCTGCCCGACGGCGACTTCCTCGGCGACGGCGACACCTTCACCACCGCCGACGGCATCGAGGTCACCCTCGGCGGCGTCGAGGAGTTCACCCCGTCCGACTACGTCGACCACACCGGCACCGCGTACAAGTTCGGCGTCTCCGTCTCCAACGGCACGGACGAGGACATCGACGTGGCCATCCTCTACAAGGCGCGTGCCGGGGAACGGGGAGTCGAGGCCGAGCGCCTCTTCGACAACGCGAACCTCGACTCCGACCCCTTCGGCACACTCAAGCCCGGCCGCACCGCCAGCGGCGAGATCGCGTTCGACCTTCCGGAGGACGCCGAGTTCGTCGACATCAACGTGCGGTTCGTCGGCGACCTCGACAACGAGGGCCACTGGAGCTTCGGACTCTGACCTCACCGGACAGCGCGAGCGCCGCACCACCCCGGGGCCTCTCGGGGCAGCGGGCGGCCTCACCCGTCCTGAAGGAGGAGAGCGTGTCGTCCTACGGGACGAGCCCCGCTCCACCTCCGGACACCCACAACCCGGCCCCACACCGGCCCGGCCGCCGGCCGGGGAGGGCCGTCGTGACCACCGGCTGCGAGCCGCGAGCCGGTCCCGCCGTGCGGTCCGCGCCTGACAGGGGTAGGCGCGGGCCGCACGCACCACCGGGTCCGGGCGCGGGCCTCCGCGCCCGGACCCGAAGGTGCGCCGGCCCGTCCGGCGTCGGGGGCGATGTCCGCCCACGGTCGTGCCCGAGGCGCCACGAGGCGCTACCTCAGGTGGAGGACCCCTAAGGGAACCCTGCGACTTTTCACCTACCCGCTGTTCCTCCCCCGGGCCGACGATCACCGTCAGGTCAGTGCCTAGTCTCTTCAACATAAGAATGAGATAAGGCATTGGAGAACATCGTGACCACGCCAGCAGTGGACGAGACAAACGGCCCCAGCGGGCCGCCCGCTGTCGCCGCCCGCGCCGACAACGTGACCAAGGCCTACGGGGCCGGCGACACCCAGGTGCTGGCGCTCGACCAGGTGAGCGTCGGGATCGACAAGGGCGCGTTCACCGCCATCATGGGGCCGTCGGGGTCGGGCAAGTCGACGCTGATGCACTGCCTGGCGGGTCTGGACTCCGTGACCAGCGGACAGGTGTGGATCGGCGACACCGAGATCACCGGGCTCAAGGAGAAGCACCTCACCCGGCTGCGCCGCGACAACATCGGCTTCATCTTCCAGGCGTTCAACCTGCTGCCGACGCTGACCGCGGCCGAGAACATCACCCTCCCCATGGACATCGCGGGCACCAAGCCCGACAAGGAGTGGCTGGACACGGTGGTCAACACCGTCGGGCTCTCCGGCCGGCTCGGGCACCGCCCCAACCAGCTCTCCGGCGGTCAGCAGCAGCGCGTGGCCGTGGCCCGCGCCCTTGCCTCCCGGCCCGAGATCATCTTCGGTGACGAGCCCACCGGTAACCTCGACTCCCGCGCCGGCGCCGAGGTCCTCCAGTTCCTGCGCCGCTCTGTCGACGACCTCGGCCAGACCATCGTGATGGTGACCCACGACCCGGTCGCCGCCGCCTACGCCGACCGCATCGTCTTCCTCGCCGACGGCCGCATCGTCGACGAGATGTTCAGCCCGACCGCCGACAAGGTCCTGGACCGCATGCGAGGCTTCGACGCCCAGGGGCGTACCTCATGAGTGTGGTCAAGACGTCCCTGCGCAACTTCTTCGCGCACAAGGGCCGGATGATCCTCTCCGGCATGGCGGTCACCCTCTCGGTCGCCTTCGTCTGCGGCACGCTGGTCTTCACCGCGACCATGCAGACCACCTTCGACAAGCTCTTCTCGCAGTCCGCGTCCAATGTGATGGTCTCCCCGGCAACCGCCGAGTCCTCCTTCGAGGAGGGGAACCCGTCCGGCCGGCCGGACTCCCTGCCCGGCTCCATCGTCGACGACATCGAGGCGGTCGACGGGGTCGAGACCGCCACCGGCGTCGTCGAGTCGACGAGCATCGTCGCCATCGGACCCGACAACGACACCGTGGGCCCGACCACCGGTGCGCCCACCATCGGCATCAACTGGTCCGATGTCGAACTGCGGATCATGGAGGAGCCCGAGGGCGCCCTGCCGCAGGGCCCCGGCGAGGTCATGATCGACGGGGACACCGCGTCCTCCTCCGGCCTCGGCATCGGCGACACCCTCAGCATCGTCAGCGTCACCGGCACCAGCGACTACGCCATCACCGGCGTCGTCGACTTCGCCACCACCAACCCCGGCGCGTCCATCGTCTACTTCGACCTGGCCACCGCACAGGAGATCCTGCTCGGCGCTGACGGCTTCACCACCGTCTACGTCGACAGCGACGGCAACGTCAGCGACGCGGAACTCCGCGACCGCGTCGAGGCCGCCGTCGACAGCGACGACGTGCGGGTGCTGACCGCCGACGAGTTCATCCAGGAGAACCAGGACGCGCTGGGTGAGGTCTTCGACATCATCCGCTACGTGCTGCTGGCGTTCGCGATGATCTCGCTGCTCGTCGGAGTCTTCCTGATCGTCAACACCTTCACCATGCTGGTCGCCCAGCGCACCCGCGAGATCGGCCTGTTCCGGGCCATCGGCGCCAGCCGGAAGCAGATCAACCGCTCGGTGCTGATCGAGGCGCTGCTGCTCGGTGTCTTCGGCTCCGTCCTCGGCTTCCTCGCCGGGCTCGGGCTCGCTGTCGGGCTCATGGCGCTGATGGGTGCCATCGGCCTCAACATCTCCACCGACGACCTCACCGTCTCGGCTGCGGTGCCGATCACCGGCATCGTGCTCGGTATCACCGTCACCCTGGTCGCCGCCTACTTCCCGGCGCGCAGGGCCGGGAAGATCACGCCGATGGCCGCGCTGCAGGACGCCGGTATCCCCGGCGACGTGCGGGCCGGACGCATCCGGGCCGCCATCGGCGGTCTCCTCACCGTCGTCGGCGCACTGCTGCTGGTCCTCACCACCACGACCGACGAAGTAGGGCCCGCCTCCGGCTACGTGGCAGGCGGTCTGCTGCTGACCCTCGTCGGCATGGTGGTCTTCGCCCCGGCGCTCGTCGGCAGTGTGGTCAAGGTGCTCAGCTCCGTGCTGCTGCGCGGTTTCGGCCCGGTCGGGCGCCTGGCGGAGCGCAACGCGCTGCGCAACCCCCGTCGGACCGGCGGCACCGCGTCCGCGCTGATGATCGGCCTCGCGCTGGTCACCTCGCTCGCGGTCGTCGGCTCCTCGATGATCTCGTCGGCGTCCAAGCAGATCGACGAGGCCATCGGCGCCGACTTCATGATCCAGACCAGCAACTGGCAGCCGATTCCGCCGGACGCCGCCGACGCGCTGCGCAACGCCGACCACCTCAGCGCGACCTCGGACTTCATGCTGATGCCGGCGCAGGTCACCACCCCCGACGGTGAGACCTACGAGCAGAGCTTCTCCGTCGTGGACGAGAGCTTCCCCGACATGATGCGGGTCGAGATGTCGGAGGGCAGCCTCGGTGAAGCACTCGCCCCGGGCAACGTGTCGATCGACGCGGGCCGTGCCGAGCGCGAGGGCGTGGAGGTCGGCGACGAGCTGACCATCACCTTCCGGGGCGGCGAGGAGACCACCCTCACCGTCGGCGCCATCGTCGCGCCGGGAAGTGAGGCCGAGGGCTCCCCCGCCTACACCTCCGTGGCGACCGTCGCCGAGTCGGTGCCCGAGGACGCCATGCCGCTGCCGTGGATGATCATGGCGCTCGCCGACGAGGGCATGGTGGACGAGGCCCGTGCCTCGCTGGAGGAAGCGGCCGGCGCTCTGCCGACGCTGGAGGTCCGGGACCAGGCCGACTACAAGAAGATGATCGAGGAGCAGGTCGGTCAGCTGCTGAACATGACCTACGGTCTGCTCGCCCTCGCGATCATCGTCGCCATCCTCGGTGTGGTGAACACGCTCGCGCTGTCGGTCGTGGAGCGGACCCGGGAGATCGGGCTCATGCGGGCCATCGGTCTCTCCCGGCGCCAGCTGCGGCGGATGATCCGCCTGGAGTCGGTGGTCATCGCCCTCTTCGGCGCGGTACTGGGCGTCGGCATGGGCCTCGCCTGGGGTCTCGCGGCACAGCAACTGCTCGCCATGGAGGGGATGGATGTCCTGGTGCTGCCGTGGGCGACCATCATCGTCGTCTTCATCGGCGCAGCGCTGGTCGGTCTGCTGGCGGCACTGGTGCCGGCCTTCCGGGCCGGGAGGATGAACATCCTCAACGCCATCGCCACCGAGTAACAGCAGCGCCGCACCACAGACGGCGCCGGACGACAGCCGGCGCCCGCCACTACCGACCGTGCCGCCCGGGTCCGCCCCGGGCGGCACGGCCGTGTCCGGAGCCAAGTCCGGCTGCGGGCCGCGCGGGCGGGCGAGGGGCGGGGGTCAGAGACCGCCCGGCGGACGGTCGGCGCTCCGCAGCCGTTCCATCTCCCGGCGGTCCCGCTTCGTCGGCCGCCCCGTGCCCCGGTCACGGATACCGGCGGGTGCGACCGCCTCACGCGGGGGCGGCGGGGGGCTGTTGTCCACGAAGCACTCGGCGGCGGCGGGCGCGCCCACCCGCTTGCGGATGATCCGGGTCACCACGGCGACGCGCTGCCGCCCCGCGTGGAACAGCCGCACCTCGTCGCCCACCTTCAGAGGGTGAGCGGGTTTGATCCGCTGGCCGTTCACCCGGACGTGGCCACCTCGGCAGGCCGCCGCCGCCATCGATCGTGTCTTGGTCAGCCGCACCGCCCAGATCCAGGCATCGGTGCGCACGGTCCCCTCATCGCCAGCCATGCTCCGACTCTACGTCTGCCGCCGGTCCGTACCGCCGTCTCCGCCCCGCTGCGCCCCGGCCC
>NZ_BHZI01000176.1 GCF_004305975.1 Streptomyces otsuchiensis | reverse complement strand
GTCGTCCGGTCCGCCCCACCCGCCCGCGCCCGGCTTCCGCCCGCCACTGCGTCGCGGGGTCAGCCGTGGGCGACGTGCCGCTTCTCCTCGGCGAAGTGGCACGCGGAGTCGTGCAGCACGGCGCCGGTGGCGTCGGAGAGCGCCACGGGGACGGCCAGCGGCGGCTCCTGCCGTGCGCAGCGGTCCTGCGCCTTCCAGCAGCGGGTGCGGAACCGGCACCCGGACGGGGGGTTGGCCGGGGAGGGGACGTCACCGGTGAGGATGATCCGCTCACGGCCCTCCCGCGCCTCCGGGTCGGGCACCGGGACGGCGGAGAGCAGCGCCTGGGTGTAGGGGTGCGTCGGATGCTCGTAGATCGCGGTGTCGCTGCCGATCTCCACGATCTTGCCCAGGTACATCACCCCGACCCGGTCAGAGATGTGCCGGACGATCGACAGGTCGTGCGCGATGAACATGTAGGCGAGTCCGAACTCGTCCTGGAGCTTCTCCATCAGGTTGATGACCTGCGCCTGCACCGACACGTCCAGCGCCGAGACCGGCTCGTCGGCGACGATGACCTCGGGGTTGAGCGCCAGGCCGCGCGCGATGCCGATGCGCTGGCGCTGCCCGCCGGAGAACTGGTGCGGGTACCGGTTGATGTACTCCGGGTTCAGCCCCACCACGTCCAGCAGCTCCCGCACGCGGCGCCGCCGGTCGCCCTTGGGAGCGACCTCGGGGTGGATCTCGAAGGGTTCCCCGATGATGTCGCCGACGGTCATCCGCGGGTTGAGCGAGGTGTACGGGTCCTGGAACACCATCTGGATGTTCCGCCGCACCGCCTTCAGCGCCCTGCCGGAGAGCCGGGAGATGTCCTCACCCTTGTAGAGGATGGAGCCCGCCGTCGGCCGCTCCAGGCTCATCAGCAGCTTGGCCACCGTCGACTTGCCGCAGCCGGACTCCCCCACGATCCCCAGCGTCTCGCCCGGGTAAAGCTCGAACGACACCCCGTCGACCGCCTGGACCGCGCCGACCTGACGGCGGAGGACGATTCCCTGGGTCAGCGGGAAGTGCTTGACCAGGTCCCGTACTTCGAGGATCGGCTCACGAGGAGTGGCGGTGGACGTCATCGAGGGTCTCCTTCCAGAAGTGGCAGGCGCTCGACCGCTCGCCGACCGCGGGCACCTCGGTCACGTCGGCGCCCGCGAGCGGCGCGGCATCCGGGCTGACGGCATCCGGCCCGACGGCGTCAGACCCGACGGCGTCGGACCCCGCGGCATCCGCACCCGCCGCGTCCGCCTCGGCGCCGGGATCGGTGGTCACCTCCGGCGACACCGCGTACAGCGGGGGCAGTTCGGTGCGGCAGACGTCACGGACCCGCGGGCAGCGGGGGTGGAACGGGCAGCCGTCGGGGATGCGCAGCAGGTTGGGCGGCAGCCCGCGGATCGCGTACAGCTCGCTGCCCTTCTGGTCCAGCCGCGGGATGGAGTCCAGCAGCCCCTGCGTGTACGGGTGGGCGGGCGTCGCGTACAGCTCCTTGACCGGGGCGTTCTCGACGATGCGGCCGGCGTACATGACGGCGATCCGGTCCGCGACGTCGGCGACCACCCCGAGGTCGTGGGTGATCAGGATCAGCCCCATCCGGTACTCCCGCTGGAGGTCGGCCAGCAGCTCCATCACCTGGGCCTGCACGGTGACGTCGAGGGCGGTGGTCGGCTCGTCGGCGATGATCAGGTCGGGCTCCAGCGCTAGGGCCATCGCGATCATGATCCGCTGGCGCATGCCGCCGGAGAACTCGTGCGGGTAGTCGTTCACCCGCTGGCGGGCGGCGGGGATGCGTACCCGTTCCATCAGCTCGACGGCCCTGGCCTTGGCCTCCTGGCGGGAGGCCCCCCGGTGGACCCGGAACATCTCGCCCAGCTGCCAGCCGACCGAGAGGACCGGGTTCAGCGAGGACAGCGCGTCCTGGAAGATCATCGCCATCCGGGGGCCGCGGATGCGGCGCCGCTCCTCGCGGCCGAGGGTGAGGAGGTCCTGGCCCTGGAAGAGGATCTCGCCCCCGGCGATCCGGCCCGGGGGCATGTCCAGGATGCCCATGATCGCCTGCGCGGTCACGGACTTGCCGGAGCCGGACTCACCGAGCACCGCCAGCGTCTCCCCGGCGTCCACGCCGTAGCTGACGCCGTTGAGCGCCTTGACAACGCCGTCGCGGGTGTGGAACTCGACCTTGAGGTCCCGCACTTCGAGCAGCCGGTCGTCACTCATCGGGCGTCACCTCAGCGCAGTTTGGGGTCGAGGGCGTCCCGGACGGCGTCGCCCATCATGATGAAGGCCAGCACGCACAGGGAGAGCGCGGCGGCGGGGTAGAGCAGGATGTGCGGGGCGTTGCGGAACTGCATGCCGTCGGAGGCGGCGGAGATGTCCACGCCCCAGGAGACGGTCGGCGGGCGCAGGCCAACGCCGAGGAAGCTGAGCGTGGCCTCCAGGGCGATGAAGGTGCCCAGCATGATGGTGGCCATCACGATCACCGGCGCGACCGCGTTGGGCAGGATGTGGCGCAGCAGCAGCCGGCTGTTGCCGGCGCCCAGGGCGCGGGCGGCCTGCACGTAGTCGTTCTGTTTGGCGGTGATGACGGCGCCGCGGGTGATGCGGGCGATCTGCGGCCAGCCGAGTGCCGCGATCACCAGCACCACGGGCCAGATCCCGGTGAGCTTGATCATCGACAGGAAGACGATGGCGCCGAGCACCAGCGGGATGGCGAAGAAGACGTCGGTGGTGCGGGAGAGGAGCGCGTCCCAGAACCCGCCGAAGAAGCCGGCCAGCCCGCCGACGACGGCGCCGACCAGGGCCACGCCCAGGGTGGCGCAGACGCCGACGGCGATGGAGGCCCGGGCGCCGTAGACGGTCCGGGTGTACACGTCGCAGCCCTGGGTGTCGAAGCCGAACCAGTGGCCGGGGGCCGGGCCGTCCAGGGAGCGGCCGAGCTGGCAGTAGAGCGGGTCGCGGGTGGCGATCAGGCTCGGCCAGATCGAGATGACGACCAGGAAGAGGATCAGCAGCGCGGAGATCACGAAGATCGGGTTGCGGCGCAGGTCGTGCCAGGCGTCGGAGCTGAGGCTGCGCGCCTTGCCGGGGTCGGGGGTGGAGGAGACGGCCTCGGCGACGGCGGCGCCCTGGGCTTCGAACGGCGTGTCGGGCCGGGAGGGTTCAGGCATAGCGGATCCTCGGGTCGAGCACGGCGTACAGGAGGTCGACGAGGAGGTTGGCGATCAGGAAGATCAGCACCAGGACGGTGACGAAGCCGACCACCGTCGGGGAGTTCTGCCGCAGGATGCCCTCGTAGAGCTGGTAGCCGACGCCCTGGATGTTGAAGATCCGTTCGGTGACGATGGCGCCGGCCATCAGGGTGCCGATGTCGGCGCCGAGGTAGGTCACCACGGGGATCAGCGAGTTGCGCAGCAGGTGGCGGACGGTGACCCGGCGGCGGGGCAGCCCTTTGGCGACGGCGGTGCGCACGTAGTCGGCGCGGGCGTTCTCCACGATCGAGGTGCGGGTCAGCCGGGTGACGTAGGCGAGGGAGACCAGCGCCAGGATGATGCCCGGCACGATCAGTTCGTCGAACCGGGCCGCCGGGCTGACGGCCGGGTTGATCCAGCCGAGCTGCACGCCGAGGAAGAACTGGAGCGTGGTGCCGAGCACGAAGGTGGGGATGGCGATCACCACGAGGGTCGCCATCAGTACCGAGGTGTCGGCGGCGCGGCCGCGGCGCAGCCCGGTCACGACGCCGAGGACGATGCCGACCACGATCTCGAAGACGATGGCGACCAGCATCAGGCGGAAGCTGATCGGCAGTGCGTCGGCGAGCAGTTCGGTCACCGGCCGGCCGTTGAAGGCGGTGCCGAAGTCCCCGGTGAAGATGTTGCCCATGTAGAGCACGTACTGCTGCCACACGGGCTTGTCGAGGTTGAACTCGGCGCGCAGCCGGGCGGCGGTGGCGGCGTCGGGGGCGCGGTCGCCGAAGAGGCCGGTGACCGGGTCGCCGAGCGCGAACACCATGAGGAAGATCAGAAAGGTGGCGCCGATGAACACCGGGATCATCTGGAGCAGGCGCCGGACGACGTAACGCCCCACGGGCCCTCCTGTGGGTGAGGTGGTGCGGCGCCGGGGGCCGCCGCCGAGGGTGGGCGGCGGCCCCCGGCCGGGGCGTCAGGAGACCGTGACCTCGGTGTACACGGGCACCGAGAAGGGGTTGAGCTTGACGTCGCTGACGCGCTCGGAGTGGCCGGCGGTGCCGTTCTGGTACCAGAGCGGGATGACCGGCATGTCGTCGCGCAGTACCTCCTGGGCCTGCTTGAACAGGTCGATCGCCTCGTCCTCGTCGTCGGCGGAGTTGGCGCGGTCGACGAGGTCGTCGAAGTCCGGGCTGCTGTAGCCGGAGTCGTTGGAGGAGGCGTCGGTGTAGTACAGCGGCTGCAGGAAGTTCTGGATCAGCGGGTAGTCCATCTGCCAGCCGCTGCGGAACATCCCGGTCATGGAGTCGCCGGTGACCTGGTTGCGGAAGTCCGCGAAGGTCGGGACGGGGTTGACGGTGCAGGCGCCCGTGTCGCCGAGGGCGTTGTTGATGCTGTTGCAGGCGGCGTCCATCCACTGGCGGTGGGAGCCGGTGTCCACGTTGGAGGTGAGGGTGACGGTGCCGCCGGGCAGCCCGCCGCCGTCCTCGATCATCTCCTTGGCCTTCTCCGGGTCGTACTCGCAGATGTCGCCGCAGAGGTCGGGCTCGTAGCCGCCGGACTCCTCCAGCACCGGTGAGGTGAAGTCGGTGGCGGGGGTGCGGGTGTCGGCGAAGATCTTCGCGGTGATCTCCTCGCGGTTGATCGCCATCGACAGGCCCTGGCGGACCTTGACCATGTCCTCGCCCGACCAGGCGTCGTCGTAGAGCGGGAAGGAGACGGTCTGGATGATGCCGGCCGGCTGGTTGATGTAGCGGTCGCCGAGGTCGCTCTCGACGTTCTTCAGCTGGGAGGCCGGGATGTCGTCGATGACGTCGAGGTTGCCCGCCTGGAGGTCGGTGTAGGCGGTGTTGTTGTCGGTGTAGACGCGGAGTTCCACGCCGTCGTTCCGCGCCTCGTCGTCTCCGGCGTAGTCGTCGTACTTGACCAGGCCCATCGACTGGCTGCGCGAGTAGCTGTCGATCATGTACGGGCCGTTGCCGACGGGCTTCTCCAGCCATGCCTCGTGGTCGTCGAAGAACGCCTGGGGCAGCGGCGAGTAGGCGGTGTAGCCGAGGGTGTCGGGCCACAGCGAGAAGGGCTCGGTCAGCCGGACGGTGAACGTGTGGTCGTCGACGACCTCCAGACCGGACATGGTGTCGGCGGTCGGTTCGGCTCCCTCGTCCTCGGGGTGGACGTCGGCGTAGCCGTCGATGAACTGGAAGAAGTAGCTGTTGATCTGGCTGTTCTCGATGTTGGCGCCGTAGTTCCAGGCGTCGACGAACGACTTCGCCATGACCTCCGTGCCGTCGCTGAAGGTCCAGCCCTGCTTGATCTTGATGGTGAAGTTCTGCTGGTCCTCGGTCTCGATCGACTCGGCGAGGGCGTCCTCGGCGGCGGCGGTCTCCGGGTTGTAGCGCTTGAGGCCGCGGAAGATCATGTCCATGACCTTGCCGCCCTGCACCTCGTTGGTGTTGGCGGGCTCCAGCGGGTTCTGGGGGTCGCCCCAGGAGGCACGGACGGTGCTGCCACCGTCGCCGCCTCCGTAGCCGTCGTCGCCGCCACCGCAGGATGTGGCCAGCAGGCCGACGGCGGTCGCCCCCGCGACGGCCATGGTCAGACGGGTGCCCTTGCGCATCTGGTGCCTCCTCGGGCTGCCGAGCATCGAGATCCGCCGCCTATCAGATCGCCCTTTCTAGTGTTTTTCACATCGGACATGGATCATTCGGATGAAGGGCGGCACAAGTACGCCCGAATGCCGCACAAATGCCGCACCCGGCCGGCGGCCGGGCAACCGGAAGGGCCGCCGGAAGCGGGCTCCGGGGGCCGTGCCCGGACAGACGGCGAACGCCGGGGCCCGATGCGGGCCCCGGCGTTCGCCGTGGTGCGGGTCGTGCTGCCGGCGCCCCGCAGGGCGCCGTGGGTACGGCCGTGGCCGTCAGGCGTGGGCCACGTGCGGCTTCTCCTCGGCGAAGTGGCACGCCGACTCGTGGGCGACCGCGGTGTCCGCGTCAGCGAACCGCTGCGGCACGGCCAGCACCGGCAGCTCCTCGGAGCAGCGGTCCTGCGCCTTCCAGCAACGGGTGCGGAACCGGCAGCCGGACGGGGGGTTGGCCGGGGAGGGGACGTCACCGGTGAGGATGATCCGCTCACGGCCCTCCCGCGCGTCCGGGTCCGGCAGCGGCACCGCGGAGAGCAGCGCCTGGGTGTAGGGGTGCGTCGGGTGGTCGTAGATCGCGCTGTCGCTGCCGATCTCCACCATCTTCCCGAGATACATCACCCCGACCCGGTCGGAGATGTGCCGGACGATCGACAGGTCGTGCGCGATGAAGAGGTAGGACAGGCCGAACTCGTCCTGGAGCTTCTCCATCAGGTTGATGACCTGCGCCTGCACCGACACGTCCAGCGCCGAGACCGGCTCGTCGCAGATGATGATCTCCGGGTTGAGCGCCAGGCCCCGGGCGATGCCGATGCGCTGCCGCTGCCCGCCGGAGAACTGGTGCGGGTACCGGTTGATGTACTCCGGGTTGAGCCCGACCACGTCCAGCAGCTCACGGACCTTCGCCTCGCGGTCGCCCTTGGGTGCCACCTCGGGGTGGATCTCGAAGGGCTCGCCGATGATGTCGCCGACGGTCATCCGCGGGTTGAGCGAGGTGTACGGGTCCTGGAACACCATCTGGATGTTCCGCCGCACCGCCTTCAGCGCCCTGCCGGACAGCCGGGAGATGTCCTCACCCTTGTAGAAGATCTCCCCGGAGGTCGGACGCTCCAGGCTCATCAG
This sequence comes from Streptomyces otsuchiensis, assembly GCF_004305975.1. Classification (GTDB taxonomy): domain Bacteria; phylum Actinomycetota; class Actinomycetes; order Streptomycetales; family Streptomycetaceae; genus Streptomyces; species Streptomyces otsuchiensis. Next base: position 5,529 of record NZ_BHZI01000176.1, on the reverse strand, counting down.
CAGCTTGGCTACCGTCGACTTGCCGCAGCCGGACTCCCCCACGATCCCCAGCGTCTCGCCCGGGTACAGCTCGAAGGAGATGTCGTCGACCGCGCGGACCGCGCCGACCTGCCGCTGGAAGACGATGCCCTGGGTGAGCGGGAAGTGCTTGACCAGATTCCGTACTTCCAGAATCGGTTCACGCGTGGACTCAGCCATGGAGGGTCTCCTTCCAGAAGTGGCAGGCGCTGGTGCGGCCCGCGATGGGCGCGCCCTCGGCGTCGGTGACCGTGACCGGCAGCGGGCGCTCGGTGACGCACAGCTCGGTGGCCCGGTCGCAGCGCGGGCTGAACGAGCAGCCCGCGGGCAGCGCGGTGAGCGTCGGCGGCAGGCCGCGGATCGCGTACAGCTCGCTGCCCTTCTGGTCCAGCCGCGGGATGGAGTCCAGCAGCCCCCTGGTGTAGGGGTGCGCCGGCTCGCGGTAGATCTCGCGGACGTCGCCGCGTTCCACGATGCGGCCGGCGTACATGACGGCGATCCGGTCCGCGACGTCGGCGACCACGCCGAGGTCGTGGGTGATCAGGATCAGCCCCATGCGGTACTCCTGCTGGAGTTCCGCGAGGAGGTCCATGACCTGGGCCTGCACGGTGACGTCGAGCGCGGTGGTCGGCTCGTCGGCGATGATCAGGTCCGGCTCCAGCGCCAGCGCCATGGCGATCATGATCCGCTGGCGCATGCCGCCGGAGAACTGGTGCGGGTAGTCGTTCACCCGCTCCTTCGCCGCCGGGATGCGCACCCGGTCCATCAGCTCGATGGCCCTGGCCTTGGCCTCCTTGCGGGAGGCGCCCTTGTGGACCCGGAACATCTCGCCCAGCTGGAAGCCGACGGAGAGGACCGGGTTCAGCGAGGACAGCGCGTCCTGGAAGATCATCGCGATCTTGTTGCCGCGCACCTTCCGGCGCTGGGCCTCGGTCATCTTCAGCAGGTCCTGGCCCTGGAAGAGGATCTCGCCGCCGGCGATCCGGCCGGGCGGCATGTCCAGGATGCCCATGATCGCCTGCGCGGTCACGGACTTGCCGGAGCCGGACTCACCGAGGACGGCCAGCGTCTCGCCGGCCTCGACGGAGTAGCTGACGCCGTTGACGGCCTTGGCCACACCCTCACGGGTGTGGAACTCGACCTGCAGGTCGCGCACGTCGAGCAGCGGGGTGCCCGGCGTGGAGGCGGTCTCGTCCTTGACGAGATCGATGCCTTTCTCTGTCATCAGGTACGCCTCCCTCAGCGCAGCTTGGGGTCGAGGGCGTCGCGCACGGCGTCACCCATCATCAGGAACGCCAGGATGGTGGCGCTGAGCATGATCGACGGGAAGATCAGCACATGCAGGGCGACCCGGATCTGGTCCTTGCCGGTGTTGATGTCACTGCCCCAGGACATGGCCGGGTCGGCGAGGCCGATACCCAGGTAGGACAGCGTCGCCTCGGCGGAGATGTAGCCGCCCAGCGCGATCATGGCGACGACGATCACCGGCGCCATGGCGTTCGGCAGCACGTGCCGCAGCAGGATCCGCCAGGTGCCGGCACCCAGCGAGCGCGCGGCCTGCACGTAGTCGGCCTGCTTGACGGAGATGACCGAGCCGCGCATCACACGGGCGATGGTGGTCCAGCCCAGCACCGCGAGGGCGAGGGTGATCACCATCTTCCCGCGCACGTCGAAGGAGACCAGGATGACCATGGCGCCCAGCAGGAACGGGATACCCATGAAGGTGTCCACGATCCGGGAGACGACCGCGTCGACCCAGCCGCCGAAGTAGCCCGCGATCATGCCGACGAGACCGCCGACGAACAGCACGATGGCGGTGACCGAGATGCCGATGACGATCGAGGCGCGCGTGCCGTAGATGACCCGCGCGTAGATGGACCGGCCCTGGCTGTCGTAGCCCAGCCACTCGGGCGAGAAGAACTTCGTCAGCTCCGGCGACTTCAGGTAGGCGCCGGAGAGGTCGCTGGCCCGGGGGCTGACGCTGGTGAACAGCCCGGGGAAGGCGGCGATGATCAGCAGGATCAGGATCATCGCGCCGGCGATGATGAAGCTCGGCTTGCGCCGCAGGTCGTTCCAGGCGTCGGACCACAGGGAACGCGGCTTGCCGGGCGGAGGCCCGGCCTCGGCCTGTGCTACCGCCGCGACCGGGGCGGTGTGCTGGTCGCCCGCGAGGGAGTTGTCAGGCATAGCGAATCCTCGGGTCCAGGACCGCGTAGAGCAGGTCGACGAGCAGGGTCACGACGAGGTAGACGACGATCATGAAGGTGACGATGCCGACCACCGTCGCCCCCTCGCGGAAGTTCAGGGCCTTGTAGACGGCGCTGCCGATGCCGTTGACGTTGAAGATGCCCTCGGTGACGATCGCACCCGCCATCAGGTTGCCGATGTCCACACCGAGGAAGGTCACGACCGGGATCAGCGAGTTCCGCATCAGGTGGACGCCCACCGCCCGCTGCGGGGAGAGCCCCTTGGCCTTGGCGGTGCGCATGTAGTCGGATCGCGCGTTCTCCGCGATCGAGGTGCGCGTCAGCCGTGCCACATAGGCCAGCGACAGGGAAGCCAGCACGGTGGCCGGCAGGATCAGCTGGGTCCAGACCTCCGGGTCGCGCACCGTCGGCGTGGTCCAGCCGAGGGTGTTGGCGAAGAGGTTCTGGTAGATGTAGCCGATCACGAAGACCGGGACCGAGATGAAGAGCAGCGTGACGAACAGGATCACGCGGTCGGTCTTGCCACCGCGGCGCAGACCGGCGATCAGGCCCATGCCGACGCCGAGGACCACCGTGATCAGGAACGCGAGCACGGTCAGCCGGATGGTGGCGGGCAGGGCGTCGGTGATGACGTCCATCACCGGCCGTCTGGAGGCTATCTGGGTACCGAAGTCACCCTGGAAGACACCGAGCAGATAGTTCCAGTACTGCTGCATCAGGGGCAGGTCCAGCCCCAGCTCCGCCTTGATGGCCGCTATCTGGGCCTGGTCGACGGAGCGTTCCCCGTACAGCGCCCGGACGGGGTCGCCCGGGAGTGCGTACATCATCAGGAAGACCAGCAGCGTGGCCCCGATGAAGACCGGGATCATCTGGAGCAGTCGCCGCACGACGTAGCGCCCCATTGTTCCTCCATGTCAGCTTGGAGGGGCCGACGCACCACCCCGGGTCACGGAGTGGCGCATCGGCCCCCTTGGTTCGTGTCAGGCGACGCGGATCCGGCTGGTCACCGCCGCGTTCGCTGTTCGGCTCAGTTGACCGTGACCTCGGTCAGGATCGGCTGGCCGGTGACGTCGAACCGGACGTTCTCGACGTTCTCGGAGTAGCCACCGTTGACACCCTGGTGCCACAGCGGGATGGCCGGCATGTACTCGAAGAGCGCCTTCTCGGCCTCCGCGTAGGCGGCGACGGTCTCCTCGAGCGAGGCGGCGGAGTCACCGTCGGCGAAGAGCTGGTCGACCTCCTCGTTGGAGAAGAAGCCGGTGTTGGCGGAGGAACCGGTGCCGTACAGCTCCTTCATGAAGGCGACGTTCAGCGGGTAGTCGGCGATCCAGCCACCGCGGTACATCGACTTGACCTCCTTGGCGTCCCTGGAGTTCAGGTCCGTCTGGAAGTCGGGCTTGGCGTCACCGGTGCACTCGACGTCGGTCGCCTGGCGGATGCTGTTGCAGACCGCGGTGACCCACGGCTCGTGGCCGCCGTCGGAGTTGTACTGGATGGAGATCTCGTTGCCGGGAACGCCGCCGGCGTCCTCGATGAGCTCCTTGGCCTTCTCCGGGTCGTACTGCATGACCTCGCCGCCGGCGTTCTCCTCGTGGCCCATCGCGCCGGGCGCGACGAAGCCGGTGGCGACGGTGACGGAGTTGTTCATGACCGTGTTGACGATGGTCTCGCGGTCGATCGCCATCGACAGACCCTGCAGCACCTGCGGGTCGATGTCCTCCCAGGTCTCGCTGTAGAAGACCGGGACGATGGTCTGGTTCGCCATGTACGGCTGGCTGATCGCGCGGTCACCCAGGTCGTCCTGGAAGACGGGCAGGTTCTGCGCGTCGACCTGACGGATGACGTCCAGGCTGCCGGAGAGCAGGTCCTGGTAGGCGGCGTTCAGGTTGGTGTAGGTGACGAGCTCGACGCCGTCGTTCTGCGCCTTGTTGTCGCCCTGGTAGTCCTCGTAGGCCTCCAGGGTGATCTTCCGCTCGCGCTCCCACGAGGCCAGCTTGTACGCGCCGTTGCCGATCGGCGCCTCGCCGAAGGCCTCGGGGTCGTCGTAGAAGCTGGAGGGCAGCGGGGTGAAGGGGTTGTAGCCCAGCTTGTAGTTGAAGTACGAGACGGTGTCGGTGAGCTTGATGGTGAAGGTCAGCTCGTCGACGACCTCGAGGCCGGACATCTCCTCGGCGGTGGCGTCACCCTCCTCGGGGTGCACCTCGTCGTAGCCCTCGATCTCCTGGAACCAGTAGCTGTTCTTCTGGTTGTTGGAGATGTTGGCGGCCCAGTTCCACGCGTTGACGTAGGACTCGGCGGTGACGGCCTCACCGTCGTGGAAGGTCCAGCCGTCCTTCAGCGTGACGGTCCACTCGGTGGCGTCGTCGTTGGCCTCGATGGACTCGGCGGCGGTGTACACGAGGCCACCGTCGTCGTCGAAGTTCACCAGGTTGGCGAAGACGTTGTCGATGACCAGCGCACCGTACTGCTCGTTGGTGTCGGTCGGGATCAGCGGGTTCTGGGGTTCACCCGAGTCGACGGTGAAGACACCGCCGCCACCGCCGCCGCTGCCACCTTCGTCGCTGCTGCCGTTGTCGTCACCGCTGCCGCAGGCGGATGCGACCAGAGCCACACCAATCGCACCTGCCACCCACTTGGCGCTACGCGCACCGCGCATGGGCCCTGCCTCCTTGGAGATGTCATTTGCTCGGGGGGCGCCGCATACGCGAAGAGGGTGTCTCCTGCCCATGCCCGGCACCGATATGACGACCACATAGGCATGGTCGTAACCGGACCAACTATTGGTCATAACAAGGCCGTCGTCAGCATTTTGAGATCACGATGAGATGACAATCAAAGGGACCCTGGTCCCAAAACGGACAAACCGCGCCGGGTTACTCCTTGCGAAAACGGGCAGATGTGATGGTCGCCACTCGCGGGTATCCGACTTCCGGACAGACGCGCCCCTCAGCCGGTCGCACCCCCTTGACATGTGCAGATTGAGATTCCTGCGTGAAGAGTGACCCGTGTGACGCACGCGACGAACACACTCCGCGTTCACCCCATGGACACAGTGTGTTCGCGCTCGGAAATTCGGACAGCCGCGTTCGCCCCGCCGAACGGCCGGGGCGGCGGCTGCGGGCGGCGGCGGGCGGCGGCCGCGTGCGAGGGCCCCGGCTGCCCGGGGACAACCGGGGCCGGCCGCCCGGCCGTGGTGGCGCGGAAACGGGTGTGGGCCCGGCCGTGACCTTGAGTTCAAGGGGTCGTCGCAACACCGCCCGGTTTCAGGTGGTGAGTAGATCACGTAGACGCTCGGCTGGGGTAT
>NZ_BHZI01000175.1 GCF_004305975.1 Streptomyces otsuchiensis | reverse complement strand
CGAGGAGATCGCCGCACTCACCGGCGAGCTGGACAGCGCCCCACGCGGCGGGCGCTGTCCAGCTCGCCGGTGAGTGCGGCGATCTCCTCGCGCAGCGGCCCGTCGAGGTGGAGCACTCCCGGGTGCGCGTCGTCCAGGAACGGCGGGTCGGCGCCGAGGGCGACCACCGGCAGCCCCTTGAGGTGGTCCCGCAGGTCGCCGCCGGCGAGCTGCGGCAGCCGGGTGCCGATCAGCAGGACGGCGGCGGCGCCGGTGATCCTGCGGCGGGCGGAGTGGTGGCCGATCGCCCCGGTGACTCCGAGGAAGTCGTGGTGGCCGTTGTCGAAGACGTCGCGGGCGTCGGGCGCGACGGCGACCGGCGCGTCCAGCAGGTCGCTGAGCCGGGCCAGTTCGTCCCGTGCTCCGGAGCGGGCGACGCCACGGCCGGCGATGACGACGACTTCGCCCGCGCCGCGGGCGTCGAGCAGGGTCCGTACCGCGACGCGGCGGACGGCGTCGGCGGTCAGCGGGCGTGGCGCGGGCAGCACGGGAACCGGCGCGCGCCAGGGGGTGATGACGGACTGCTGCACGTCCTTGGGCAGCAACAGCACGGCGGGGCCCGGTGTTTCGCGCTGGGCCGCCTCCCAGGCCGCCGGGAGCAGCGTGGTGATGGACTCGGGGTCCTCCACCCGGGCGCAGTGGACGCCGATCTCGGAGAACAGCCGCAGCGCGTCGATGCTGCCGGCGCGGCCGGAGGTCTCCTGGAACGATCCCCGGCCGTCGAGCCGGGCGGGTGGCTGGCCGATGAGGACCAGGGCGGGGACGCAGGAGGCCCGCAGTTCGGCGATGCCCGGCACGACGTTCATGGCACCGGCCCCGGAGGTGGCGACGACCACCGCCGGCTCTCCGGAGGCGCGGAAGTGGCCGTCCGCCATGGCGGCGGCGGAGAACTCGTGCTTGGCGACCAGTGCGCGCAGCGGGGCACCGGCGTGGTGCACCGCGTCGTAGAGGTCCTCGATGTTGGCGCCGCCGACACCGAAGACATGCCGGAGCCGCTGCGCCGGCAGGAATTCCGCGATGTAGTCGACCACGCGCGAAGAATGACCCATGAGCGTCCCGTTCCGTCAGCGATTGGGGCGACAACGCATTTTCGTGCGGCCCGGGCACCACGGGCAATGACAACCACCTGCCAGTGGCACCACCGGGCGGCTAGCAGACTCCTGCTAGTGGTTTGCCATCCCGAATTCAGGCCGTCGCGTCCTAGGGTGATCTCCGCCATGCACCGGTAAACCGAAAGGTCGTCACCATGGTCACCGTTCCGATGGTCTGCGAACTCATAGCGAAGAAGCTGGGCAGCAAGGCCTCCTCCCACACGCTGAACGCCGAGACAAGCTTCGACTCGGTGGGGCTCTCCAGCCTCCAGATCGCGGACATCGTCTACGAGATCGAGGACGAGGTCGGCATCGAGTTCGACCCGGGCCGGGCCGCCGACGTCAAGACCGTCGGCGACCTGGTCGAGCTGGCGAACGCCACGCAGTCCGGCGGCGTGGAGGCGTGAGCCGGGTATCCGATCCGGCCGTGGGCCCGGCCGCCGTGGCCAACGCGGGAGCCACCGCGGAGGCGATCCGCCACCACTACGACGTCTCCGACGACTTCTACGCGCTGTGGCTGGACCGTTCGCTGACCTACACCTGCGCGCTGTGGGGCGAGGACGGCGACCCGGCCGAGACGCTGGAGCGTGCGCAGGAGCGCAAGCTCGACTACCTGATCGCGGGCGCCCGGGCCACCGGCGCCCGCCGGGTCCTGGACATCGGCTGTGGCTGGGGCAGCATGCTGCGCCGGCTGACCGAGGCCCACGGCGTCTCACACGCCGTCGGCGTGACGCTCAGCGAGAGCCAGGCCGACTGGTTCCGCGCGCGGCAGCCGGCGCGGACCGAACTGCTCCTGGAGTCGTGGCAGGAGCACCGTCCGGCCGACGGCGGGTACGACGCGCTGGTGTCGATCGGCGCCTTCGAGCACTTCGCCGCGCCGGGACTCTCCCGCGCCGCGCGTGTCGCCGCCTACCGCGAGTTCTTCACGCGGTGCGCCCAGTGGCTGCCGCTGGGGGGACGGCTGGCGCTGCAGACCTGCGTCAAGGGCAACAACGTGGTGATGGACCGCCGGACCGTCTCCGACCTGCTGTTCATCATGGACATCATCTTCCCGGAGTCGGAGATCCCGGCGGTCTCGGAGATCGCCGAGGCCAGCGAGAAGGTCTTCGACATCGTCTCGCTCCGGAACGACCCCGACCACTATGCCCGCACGGCCGGGGAATGGCACCGACGGCTGACAGCTCAGCGCGAAAAGGCCGTGGCGATCTCGGGCGAGGAAACCGTCGCGCATTACGAGCGCTATCTGGAGAGCTCCGTCGGACATTTCCGCAATCGCCATCTCGGCCTGTCCCGCATCGTCTTCGAAAAGGTGCGCTGAATGAGCGACATCAAACACGTCGTCTACTGGCACGAAACGGAGAGCGCCGAGCCGGGGCCCCCGCTCCGGGAGCCGGTGGACTGCGACGTCTGCATCGTGGGCGGCGGCTACACCGGACTGTGGACGGCGTTCTTCCTCAAGCAGGCGGAACCGGCACTCGACATCCACGTGCTGGAGGCCGAGCACTCGGGCCACGGGGCGTCCGGCCGGGCCGACGGCTTCGTGACGCCGACGATCGGCAAGGACATCCAGGCGCTGGTGGCGCAGTTCGGTGAGCAGCGCACCGCCGAGGCGTCGCGCGCCGTGGGGCGCTCGATCCTGGAGATCGGCCGGTTCCTGCGCCGCAACAAGGTCGACGCGGAGTTCGAGGCCAACGACTACCTGCTGGCGGCGACCAGTCCTGCGCAGTTGCGGCGGCTGGAGGAGGACCGCGCGCTGGCCGCGCGGCTCTCCGGCGGCAGCGGCCCGGCGCTGCTCGGCGCCGAGGAGACGCGTGCGGTCATCGACTCCCCCGCGCTGATCGGCTCGCTGCGCACCGGGGGCGCGTTGATCAACCCGTTCAAGCTGGCCCGGGGGCTGGCACGGGTGGTGCGGGAGCTGGGCGTGGTGATCCACGACCGCACCCCGGTGCTGCGCGTGGAGCCCGGGGTGAGGCCGGCCGTGGTCACCCCCGGCGGGCGGGTCGTGGCCGACAAGGTGGTGATCGCCGCCAACGCCCACCAGTTCACCTTCCCGCCCTTCCGGGACAAGGTCATCCCGCTGTGGAGCTACGCCCTGGTGACCGACCCGCTGACCGAGGAGCAGCTCGGCCGGATCGCCTGGGAGGGCCGCGAAGGGCTGGTGGAGGCCAAGTCGTTCCTGACCTGTGCCCGGTTCACCGCCGACAACCGCCTGCTGTGGGCGGGCGGCCCGGCGCTGTACTTCCGCAACCGCGACACCCGCCGCCGCCGGATGAACGATCCGCGTGCCTACCGCGAACTGGCCCGGGAGTTCCGCCGGTTCTTCCCGATGTGGGGGGACGTCCGGTTCCGCTACGCCTACGGCGGCACGGTGGACATCGTGCGGGACTTCGCACCGCACTTCGGTTCGCTGCCGGGCAACCTCTTCTACGGCTACGGCTTCTGCGGCAACGGGATCTCCGCGACCCACACCGGCGGCAAGGTGCTGCGCGACCTGGTGCTCGGCAAGGACTCGGAGTACTCGCGGCTGCTGTACGTGGACGACGCGAGCCGGCGCCATCCGTCGTTCCCGCCGGAGCCGTTGCTGTTCGCGGGGGTTCGCGGCATGAGCCGGCTGCTGGACTGGCGGGAGGGCCGGGCATGAGCGCGCGTCCGGTCGTCCTGCTGACGGGCGCCTCCGGTGTCGTCGGCCAGTCGCTGCTGCGTGAGGTGGGCGAGGTGGAGCTGCTGGCCGCCGCGCGCGGCCCGGTCGAACCGGGCCGGGCGTCCCGGGTGGTGCGCTGCGACGTCTCGCTTCCGCTGCTGGGACTGGAGCCGCCGGCGTATCGCGCGCTGGCCGCCGAGGTGGACGTGGTGGTGCACTCGGCCGGGCTCACGGAGTGGGGCCGGCCCGACGAGGAGTACGTGCCGGTGAACATCGAGGGGACCCGGCGGGTCGCGGAGTTCGCCGAACTCGCGGGCGCGCCGGTGCACTTCATGAGCACCGCCTTCGTCGCGGCGCTGCTGCCGGGGGCGGGCGGGACGCTGAGCGAGACCAATGTGACCGCGCCCTACGTGCGTTCCAAGCTGCTGGCGGAGCGGGTGCTGGCGGACAGCGGTGTGCCGCACACCGTGTTCCGGCCGACCAACCTCATCGGCGACTCGTTGACCGGCTGGACCTCCCGCGGCCAGATCGTGCAGCTGATCTCGGACTGGATCTGCCGGGGCCGCGCGCCCTTCATCCCCGTGCACGAGGGCAACCGCATCGACGTGGTGCCGCAGGACCTGCTCTCCAAGGCGGTGCTGCGCGCGATCGAGGGCGGGGTGACCTCCGGGGAGTTCTGGGTGACCTACGGGCCCGAGGCGATGGACATGACGGAGTCGCTGCGGATCTGCGCCGAGCACGCGGCCGCGCGGGGTCGCCGGCTGGCTCCGGTGCCGGTGATCGACCCGGACGACGAGCGGGCCCGGGACCTGTCGGGCCTGCCGCCGCTGACCCGCACCTACCTGTCGGTGCTGCGGGACGTCAGCGAGGTGACGCGGGCCGGTGGCGGGGTGCTGCCGACCTCCATGCCCGAACTGCGCGACACCCTCGGCGTTCCCAAGATCGCCGACACCGACGCCTATCTGCGCACGCTGCGGTTCGCGTCGGGCCGCTGAGCGCGCGTCGCCAGGGGCGACACCGCACCTGACACACGACGCACCGCGCGGTGACGCGCGCTCCTGCCGCACCTGACGCACCTGACGCACGACGAACAGAGGGGACCGGACAGATGAACGAGGGCTGGGCACCGCCGGAGCTGACCGGCACGGTGGCCGTGGTGACCGGGGCCAGCCGGGGCGTGGGGCGCGGCATCGCGCTGGCGCTGGGCGAGGCCGGCGCGACGGTCTACGTCACCGGGCGCAGCTCGCGCTCCGGAGCGCGTACCGAGGGGCTGCCGGGCACGGTGGAGGACGTGGCCGAGGAGGTCACGGCGCGCGGCGGCACCGGCGTCGCGGTGGTGTGCGACCACGCGCGGGGCGCGGACAACGAGGCGCTGGCGCGGCGGGTGTCGGAGGAGCACGGGCAGCTGGACCTGCTGGTCAACAACGCCTGGGGCGGCTACGAACGCTCGGGCGACGTACGGTTCGACGCGCCGTTCTGGCAGCAGCCGATGTGGCGGTACGACCTGTGCGCCGACTCGCTGCGCGCCCAGTACGAGGTGACCCGGCTGCTGGTTCCGCTGATGCTCCAGCGGCCGCGGCCACTGATCGTGGGCATCGGCTACACCGACGGCGACGTCTATCTCGGCCAGGCGGCCTACGACGTGTTCAAGCACGGCTCGGACCGGCTGAACCGCGCGTTCGCGGCGGATCTGCGGCGTACCCCGGTGACGGCGCTGGCGCTGCACCCGGGGTTCGTGCGCACCGAGCGGGTGGCGGCCGCCGCCGACCTGCTGGGTACCGGGCCCGCCGCCATCGTGCACAGCCCGGAGTACGTGGGGCGCGCGGTGGCGTCGCTGACGGCCGATCCGGCGGTGGCGGAGCACGCGGGCCAGGTGCTGGCCACCGGGGATCTGGCCGCGCGCTACGGCTTCGACGATGTGGACGGCCGCCGGCCGCCGGTCTTCCGGCTGGAGGGCCGGCTGTCGCTGGCGACCCGGATGGACCGGCTGAACCGGGCGGTGGCGGCGGCCGCCTCCCCGGAGGCCGGGTCGTGAGCGTCACCGGGCGTCCGGTGCGCGCAGACCGTTCCGCGCGGACCGGCGCGGCAGGGCGTCGCTCAGCTCGCGGCGGGGGCCGCCATGCACCGGTCGAGCAGTGCCTCGCACTGCCTGCGCAGTTCCTGCGGGGGCAGCTTGTCGGGAAGGCAGAGCCCGGCGAAGAGCATTCCGTCGATGCCGGTGACCAGCATCTCGGCGTTGCCGGCCGGGTCGGGCGCGCCGAGGTGGCGCAGCAGTGCCTCGGCGCTCTCGGCGAACAGGGCCCGCCAGTGGACGAGCGGGCCCTGGAGGCGGGGCTCGCGGGCGGCGTGCAGGAAGAGTTCGAAGCGGGCCATGGTCTGGTCGTAGGCGGTCGTCAGGAACGGCTCCAGGACCCGGGCCAGTTCGTCGGGTGCGGCGGGGTGCGAGGCGCCGCCGAGTACCTGTGCCATCACCCGGCGGTCGCGGTCGGCGAGGTGGGCGATGACCTGCTCGATCAGCGCGTTGCGGGTGCGGAAGTGGTACGTGGTCGCGCCGTGCTTGAGGCCCGCCTCGTCCTCGACGCGGCGGTGGCTGAGCCGTTGCAGCCCGTCGCGGGCGATCACGGTGACGGCGGCGTCGAGAAGCCGCAGCCTCGTGGGGTTTCTCAGGGACTGGGGATCGATTGACGACTGCATGTAACCACCCTAGGGTCCTACGCTCGTAGGAAAGTCTACTACGATCGTAGAAAGACCATCGGTGCACTCGACCGTGCGGGAGACCCCCATGACGCAATCACCACCCGAAACAGCCACCGCCAACAAGCCGGCCGTCGCCGCCGGACTCGTCTTCGCGGTCACCTGCGGAGCCCAGTTCAGCGTGATCATCGACGACACCGTCGTCGCCATGGCCCTGCCCTCGATCCGCGAGGACCTGGGCTTCGGCGCCGCCTCGCTGGCCTGGGTCGTCGACGCCTACATGCTGCTGTTCGGCTGCTTCCTGGTCCTGGGCGGACGCTGCGCCGACCTCTTCGGCCGCCGCCGGATCTTCCTCATCGGTCTGACGATCTTCACCGCGGCGTCCTTCCTCGGCGGGATCGCCACCAACCCCGAGACCCTGATCGTCGCCCGCGGCGTGCAGGGGCTGGGCGCCGCGCTGCTCAGCCCGGCGGCGCTGAGCATCCTGGTGAACACCTTCACCGACGCCTCCGGCCGCAGGAAGGCGCTGGGCGTCTGGGGCGGGCTGACCGGAATCTCCGGCGTCACCGGAGTGCTGCTCGGCGGCGTCATCACCGACCTGATCAGCTGGCGCTGGGTCTTCTTCGTCAACATCCCCATCGGCGTGCTGCTGTTCGCCCTCGCGATGGCGCCCGCCATGGCCGACCGCGACGAACGCGACCGCCGGGTGCGCCTGGACACCACCGGCGCCCTGCTGCTGACGGCCGGGCTGCTGCTGCTCGTCCACACCGTGATCAGCACCGAGCACCGCTCCTGGACCTCACCCGCCACACTTGCCGGGATCACCGTGGCCGCCATGCTGCTGGGCCTGTTCGGCGTGCGGGAGAAGACCGCCGCCGAGCCGCTGATCCGGCTCTCGATCTTCCGCAACCGGCAGATCGTGCTGGCCAACGTGATGATGCTGCTGGCCGCCTCCGGGCTCTACGGCATCTTCTTCTTCCTCACTCAGTACATGCAGCTGGTCCAGGAGTGGTCCCCGATGCGGGCCGGCCTGTCGTGGGCGCCGTTCGGTGTGACCATGGCCGTCTTCTCGGGCCTCGCCATCCAGCTGCTGCCCAGGGTCGGCGGCCGGATCCTGTGCTTCACCGGACTCTCCGTCGCCACCGTGGGCCTGGCGCTGCTGCTGCGCACCAGCGTCGGCGGCGGCTACGTCGGCGAGGTGCTGCCGACCCTGCTGCTCTGCGCCGCGGGCTACGGCCTGGCGCTCGTCCCGCTGGTGGTGGCGGCCGTCAGCGCGGTGGACCGCGCCGACACCGGGGCCGCCTCCGGCATCCTCAACTCCGGCCAGCAGGTCGGCGGCGCCGTCGGCCTCGCGGTGCTCGCCACCCTGGCCAGCAGCCGCCTCACCACCTCGAGCGAGTCCGGCAGCGCGCTGCCCCAGGCCCTGCTCGACAGCTACCACACCGCGTTCCTCGCCGGCACGGTGCTCACCGCCGTCGCCGCCGTCACCGCGCTGGGACTGCCGTCCCTGCGTACCGAGTTCGACCCCGAGACAACACAGGGCGTCTAGCGACGCACCACAGCCCCAAGATAGCGAGGTGGCCGATGGACGGCCGAGAACACCGCTGGTTCATCCTCACGGCGTCACTGGTCCCGCTGCTCGCGGTGATCGCCGGGATGGTCCTGCTCTGGAACCGCGTCTTCAGCTGGAGCGACCTGCTGGTGCTGGCGATCATGTACGTGGTCGCGGGTATCGGTATCTCCACCGGCTACCACCGCATGCTCACCCACCGGTCCTTCCAGACCTACAAGCCGATCCGGGTCGCCCTCGCGACCGCCGGTGCGATGGCCGGACAGGGGCCGCCCATCATCTGGGCGGCCCACCACCGCCGGCACCACCGGGTCGCCGACAAGGAGGGCGACCCGCACAGCCCGCACCTGGACTTCGAGCCCGGCTTCCGGGGCATGGCCGCCGGAATCTGGCACGCCCACCTCGGCTGGCTGTTCAACAAGCGGCTCACCTCCGACCCGCTGCGCTACTGCCCCGACCTCACGCGGGAGAAGTCGCTGCGGTGGATCAGCGAGAACTTCGTCCTGGTGGTCGCCTCCGGCATCGTGCTGCCCGGCCTGCTGGGCTTCGCCCTCACCGGCGGCTCCCCCGCGGCCTTCCTCACCGGCATGCTGTGGGGCGGCCTGGTACGGATCTTCCTGGTCAACCACATGACCTACGCGGTCAACTCCATCGGCCACTACTTCGGCCGGCGGCGCTTCAGCACCACCGACGAGTCGCGCAACATCGCGTGGCTGGCCGTCCCCTCCTTCGGCGAGGCCTGGCACAACAACCACCACGCCTTCCCCCGCTCGGCCCGTCACGGCATGCGCTGGTGGGAGGTCGACCTCTCCGCGATCTTCATATGGGCGCTGGAGAAGACGCGCCTGGCGTGGAAGGTCATCCGCATCGACACCGACCGGCTGTCGATGCGCGAGGCGGGCGTCAGCCGCGTCGAGGCCGCCGGAGCCGACCGGGACGAGCTGCTGCGCGGCCAGCAGGACCTCGTGCCTCTCGCCGAGCGCCGCCCCGACGCCAAGCCCTCCCCGGTCGAGGTCGAGTGAACGCCCGCAGGAACGACCCGGGAACGCCCGCCGACCCGCACCCCGGCCTGTGGGAGGCGCTGCTCGGCGGTTCGCGCCGCGGCACCCTCCACGCCTGGGAGGGCGACCGGTTCACCCGCAGCGGCTGGGCGGAGGTCTCGGCCGACGCCCACGCCATGGCCGGCACGCTCCGTGCCGCCGGGGTGGTGCCGGGCACCCGGGTGGCCGCGGTGCTCACCAACACCCCGCACGCGGTGCGCGGGCTGCTCGCCGCCTGGATCGCGGGAGCGGCGGTGGCCTCGCTGCCGCTGCCCGCCCGCGGCATGACGGCGGCCGAGTACGGCGCGCAGCTCGGCGCGCTGCTGGGGCGCGTCGACCCGACCGTGCTGCTCACCGACGAGACGCTGCTGCCGCTGACGCCGGCGGAGGTGACCACCCAACTGCCGGTGCTCACCTGGTCCTCGCTGGAGGGCGGTCCCGGCGGGGTCGACCCGAGCCCGCCGGGCCCGGACGAGGTCGCCTTCATCCAGTGCTCCTCGGGCTCCACCAGTGTGCCCAAGGGCTGCGCGCTGACTCCGCGCGCCATCGCCGCGCAGCTCGGCATGATGCTGGAGATGGCCGGGTCCACCCCCGGCCGGGAGGTGATCGGCTGCTGGCTGCCGCTCTCCCACGACATGGGCGCCTTCGGCTGCCTCCTCAACGCCTGGGCGTACGACTTCGATCTGGTGCTCTCCACCCCCGAGCGGTTCAGCATGGCGCCGCGCAGCTGGTTCCGCGACCTCTCCGAGTACGGCGCGACCATGACGGCCGGCACCAGCACGGCGCTGCACCTGGCGACCCGCGCCCAGAGCAAGGTCTCCCCGCTGCCCCGCGAACTCGCCCTGCGCGTCCTGGTGATGGGCGCCGAGCGGGTGGACTGGGACACCATCACGGCCGCCACCGAGCGGTTCGCCCCCTCCGGGCTGCGACCCGAGGCGTTCATGCCCGCCTACGGCCTGGCCGAGGCCACCCTCGCCGTCTCCTGCACCCCGTACGACCAGCGGCCGCGCGCCGGCTGGTTCGAGCGGACGGCACTGCTGGAGGGGCGCGCCACCGAGGCGGCGGCCGGCGCCCCGGACGCGGTCCGGCTGGTCTCCAACGGCCCGTCGCTGCCCGGGGTGGAGATCACCGCGGGGGCGCCGGGCACCAGCGCCGAACTGCTCATCTCCTCGCCCAGTCTGGCCACCCACTACTACGGAGACCCGGAACGCACCGCCCAGCGGTTCACCGGCGGGCGGCTGCGCACCGGCGACCTCGGCTTCGAGCACGAGGGCGAGATCTATGTGGCGGGCCGGGCCGACGACCTGCTGTCGGTAGGGGGCCGGAAGATCTACGCCGCCGAGATCGAGTCGGCGCTCGACGCGCTCGGCCCGCTGCGGAAGGGCTCCTCGGTGCTGCTGGACACCGGCCGGGCGGGCACCCCCGAGCTGGTCCTGCTGACCGAACCACGGCGCCGCCGGGACGACTTCCGGGCCATCGCCGACGACGCGGCGGCGCTGGCACGCGGCAAGGCGGGCGTCGCGCTGGCGGAGTGCTGGTTCCTGGAGCACGGCGTGGTGCCCCGCACACCCAGCGGCAAGGTCCAGCGCAACCGGTGCCGGGCGCTGCTCGGCGAGGAACGGCTGCGCGCCATCGCCCGGGTCCGGCTGGGATGAGGACGGCACCGGTGACCAGCGGGACCGAGACGAGCGAGGAGCTTCCTTCCATGATCGACACGACCAGCGGCCCGCTGGGGCAGGCGCCCGCCGGAGGTTCGTTCTTCCGGTCCGGCCCGGCCGACGAGGACGGGCTGCGACTGCACCTCAACGAGACCGCCTACGGTCCGCCGCCGGGCGCCGCCGAGGCGGTCGCGGAGGAGGCGGCGCTCCACCTGGAGCGCTACCCGGACAGCGAGTACCGTGCGCTGCGCCCGGCCCTGGCCCGGCACTTCGGGGTGGCACCGGAGATGGTCGCCTTCGGCAACGGTGTGGACGAGCTGGTGCTGCTCACCTCCCTGGCCATGCTGCGCGCCCCGGACGCCGAGGTGACCGCCACGGCCGGCACCTTCCCCGGCTACGCGGCGTCCGCCGCCACCGCCGGCGCCCGGATGCGGGCGCTGCCGCTGGCCGAACACGCCGTGCCCGTACCGGAGATGGCGGCGGCGCTGCGCGCGGGGACCGACCTGGCCTTCGTCTGCAACCCGCTCAACCCGACCGGCGCCCTGCTGAGCGCCGGGCAGGTCCGGGAACTGCTCGACGCGGCGGCCCATGCCCCGGGGGTGCTGGTCTTCGACGAGGCCTACCTGGACTTCGCCGGCGCCGAGCACCACCACGCGCTCGCCGCCGTGCGCGAGGGCGCGCCGGCACTGGTGCTGCGGACCTTCTCCAAGGCGTGGGGTCTGGCCTCGGTGCGGGCCGGCTGTGTCATCGGCCCGCCCGAGCTGATCGGACGGATCGAGCGCGCGGCGCGGGCCCTGCCCTTCCGGGTGAGCCGCCCGGCGCAGCGCGCCGTCCTCGCAGCCCTGGCCCGTCCCGACCATCTGGAGCACGTCCGCACCGGCACCGCGCACGCCCGGGAGCTTCTGGTGAGCGGGCTGACGGCGCTCGGGCTGCGGTGCGCGCCCTCGGCTGCGAACTTCGTGATGGTGGACGTCCCGGGCGACAGCGCCGCCCTGACCGCGCGGCTGGCCGCCGAACACCGGGTGATCGTGCGCGATCTCGGGCTGCTGGGGCTGCCGGGCCGGCTGCGGATCACGGTCGGCTCCCCGGAGCAGGTCGAGCGCTGCGTGGACGCGCTGGCGGCGGTGCTGCGACGGGTCCGGCCCACGGCGGGAGCCGTGCGATGACGGCCGAGGCGCTGTTCCGGCCGCTGAGCGCCGGGCAGCAGCGGCGGCTCACCGGCTGGCTCGCCGACTATGTGAGCGCGCCCCACCCGGAGCTGGGGCGGCCCGGCGCGGTCTGTCCCTTCGTGCGGCCCGCCCAGCGCGCCGAGTGCCTGGAGCTGGTGCGGGTGCGCTGGCCACGCGGGGGCTCGGCGGCTGAGCTGGAACGGCTGACGCACCGGCTGATGGACCGCTTCGAGGCCGGGCTGGCGCAGTCCCCCAACCCGTCGCTGGCCAGCGTCATCTGTGTCTTCGACGGGATGGGGCCCTCGGAGTACGGCCTGGTGGACGAGGCGCACCGCCGGGTCAAGGACACCGCCGTGCAGCGGGAGATGATGCTCGGCCAGATGCATCCCGCGTGTGAGGCGCCGTCCGCCCGCAATCCGCTGTTCCCGGTCAATCGGGCGCCGCTGCCGATGATGGCGGTGCGCCGCATGGCCTTCCACGACATACTTTTCCTCCATCAGCACCCGGTCTGGTTCGAGAAGTACCGTGCCCGCTTCGGCTCGCACTACCACGCGGCGCAGCGTGTCGAGCCGGAGCTGGTGCGGCTCTTCGACTCCGGGGCGCTGATGGCGGCCGGGGGGAGCTTCTGCTGACCGGTCCGCGCCACCCACCGGACGTCCCCGCCCCCGAGGGCGCCGCCCGGCGGCCTCATC
>NZ_BHZI01000174.1 GCF_004305975.1 Streptomyces otsuchiensis | reverse complement strand
GGGTTGTGGGGGGTCATGAGGCGTCCTTCCGTGTTCGGGGGATGACTCAGCCTCGGTTGCGCCGCGAGGCGTGCCACGGGATGAGGAGCATCTCGGCGACCTGGATGATGGCGAAGAGCAGGACTCCCAGTCCGGACATGATGATCAGCGCGGCGAACAGCATGGCGGTGTCGACATTGCCGTTGGCCTGCAGAATCACGTAGCCGAGGCCCGAGTTGGCACCGACGAACTCACCCACGACCGCCCCGGTGACGGCCAGCGTCGCCGCGACCTTGAGGCCCGACAGCAGTTCGGGAAGCGCGGCGGGCAGGCGGACCTTCCAGAACGTCTTGATCCGGGAAGCGCCCATGGTCGAGGTGAGTTCGAGGAGTTCGGGATCGACCGAGCGCAGACCGCTGATTCCCGAGATCACCACGGGAAAGAAGGCCATGAGGACGGCCACGAGAATCTTCGGGCTGGCACCGAATCCCAGCCACACGACGAACAGCGGCGCGATGGCGATCTTCGGAATCACCTGGGCGAAGAGAATGAGGGGGTAGAACGTCTTCTCCAGCGCCGGCGAGTACACCATCAGGACCGCCACAAGCACTCCGACCAGGGCGGCGATCACGAATCCCGCCACGGTCTCCCCCGTGGTCACGAGGGTGTGCGTCCACAGGTAGTCGGGGTGGTCGGTGAACGCGCTCCAGGTGTCCGCCGGGGAGGGGATGATGTACGGCTGGACGAGACCGGTCGCGGTGACGAGGAACCAGGCGGCCAGTAGCAGCGCGAGGAAGGTCGCGGGGTAGATCGCCGCGACGGCGCGGGAGGCGCGGCGTCCGGCCGGCTTGTTCGGGCGGGTCCCGCGGCCCGGTGTCCCGGTCCTGCGGGTGGCGTCGTCGCCGGTTCCGTCGTCCGGTGTTCCCCCGGGGTTCCGGTCCGACGGCCGGGCCGGCACGTGCTCTGTCTGTTGCGTCATGCGGACCTCGCGTCGCTCATAGGGGACGACGGGTGGAGCCTGACTGTGCCCGGATAGCGCTTACCGACCAGCCCGGAGACAGGTGGGATAGCGCTTTCCCATTTCGGGGATATTAAGTTCACGTTGATGGGGCGTCAATGCCCCCGCGAGGGACGGGGTCAGCCATGAGAAAGCCCAGAACCAGGGTGTCCAGCGGAAATCCGACCCTCGCGGATGTCGCCGCCCGCGCCGGAGTCTCGCAGGCCACGGCCTCACGCGTACTGAACGACAGCGCCCGCAAGGTCGGCGAGCAGCACCGGCAGCGCGTGCTGCGGGCGGCCCGCGAACTGGACTACCGGACGGACCTGTCCGCGCAGGCCATCGCCCGTGGCACCGCCCCGGTCCTCGCCCTGCTCGTCAGCAGCATCGACGACCCGTACTTCTCGGCCATCGCCGAGGGCGTCGCCCAGTCCGCCCACACCCACGGCGTGATCGTCACGATCGCCATCACCGCGCGGGACACCGAGCGGGAACTCACCTCGGTACGCACCATCAGGGGGCAGCGTCCGCGCGCCATCCTCGTCAGCGGGAGCCGTGTCACGGAGAGCCCGCACACCGCGGCGCTCGTCGCCGAACTGCGCGGGTTCGCCGCCGGCGGCGGCCGGACCATCTTCCTGAGCCGGCCGGTGGGCGGCCTGGGCGCGGTGCGCCCGGCAAACAGCGCCGGCGGGAGGGAACTCGGCGCGGCCATCGCCCGGCAGGGCTACCGCAGGGCCGCGGTGGTCACCGGCTCCCCGCGGCTGGAGACGGTGACGGAGCGGACCGAGGGGCTGCGGCAGGGCATGGTGCCGCTGGGCGGGGTGATCACGACGGTGGAGAGCGACACCTTCGACCGCTCGGGCGGCTACCGGTCCGCGCGCCGGCTGATCGAGTCGGGGCGGATGGCCGACGCCGACGTGCTCTGCGCGGGCAACGACTTCATGGCGGTGGGCGCGATGACCGCGCTGCGGGACTGCGGGATCCGGCCGGGGCACGACATCGCGGTGACCGGCTTCAACGACATCGAGACCGCCGCCGACGTCACCCCCCGGCTGACGACGGTCCGCTTCCCGCTCGCCGGGATCGGGCGGCGGGCGGCCGACCTGGCGCTCGGGTCCGCCGCACCGCCGCCGGACGACATCTGCGTGCCGGGCCAGGTGATTCTGCGCGCCTCGTGCCCCCCGCGCCCGGGCTGAGCGGGCCGACCGGGCGAGTGGTGACGGGGCGGCGGAACGGATACTCGCGGGGTCCGCACGGCGCCCTCGGCACGTTCCGACGGCTCGGCGGCGGCCGTCGTCCGCCGTGTTCCGGACTCGGTTCCGTGCTATTGACAGCCGGTTGACCCGACCCTACCTTCCTGCGAGGAAAACGCTTTCTGTCGAGGTATCAGGGGTCTGCCCGTGCATCCGACACCGTCACCAGCGCTCCGTCCGAAGCCCCCGGTGGACAGCCGCCGCTGCCACCGGCCCCCACCGGACCGCCCGAACTCCGCGACTCGGGGCGGGGAGTTCCGGTGACCGGCCGAGGCGACGGCACGGGGGACGGCACCGGCCACGGCACCGGCCACGGCGAAGCGGTACCGCCCCTGCCGGGCGGCATCGGCCTGTCGCGGCTCCGCGTCTACGACTGGCCGGCCGCCCCCGGCTCCGACGGCTTCTGCGGCGGCACCCCGCACATGCACCTGGCCTGCACCGAGGCGTACGCGGTGGTCGGCGGGTCGGGCGTGGTCCAGACCCTCACTGCGGACGGCGCCGCCTCGACGCCCCTCGCCGCGGGAGACCTGGTGTGGTTCACCCCCGGCACCGTGCACCGTCTCGTCAACGACGGAGACCTCCGCATCGTCGTCCTCATGCAGAACGCCGGCCTCCCCGAGGCGGGCGACGCCGTCTTCACCTTCCCGGCCGAGATCCTGGCCGACGCCGACGCCTACGCCGAGGCCGCCGCGCTCGACCCGGCCGATCCCGAAGGCGCTGCCAGGGAGAGGCGCGAACTCGCACTCTCCGGTTTCACCGTGCTGCGGCAGCGACTTGCCGACGGCGACCCGGCCGCCATGACCGACTTCCACGCCGCCGCGCTGCGTCTCGTCCGCCCTCATCTGCCCAGCTGGCGAGCGACGTTCGAGCAGGGACCGGCGGCCGAGATCGCCCGCACCTCGGCACACCTGGACGCTCTCGCCGCGGGTGACACCGCCCATCTGCGCGCCGCCGCGCTCTACCGGGGCGAACCGGCCCCGGCCTGGGGCATGTGCGGGCGGCTCGACAAGTTCGGCGGGGACGGCATGTCCCGCGTGACCTGAGAGGGACCGGCACGAAGAGCCGGAAGGAGACAGAGGAGGAAGAGCGGAAGGAGGACCTGAGGGGGACCCGAGCACGACGCGCGACGCAAGGGACGCCACAGAACCGGACAAAGGAGTCTGCTCATGCTTCCACGATCACGTCGCCATCCGGCGGGGGCTCTCGGCCTCGCCCTGATCGCCGCGGTGCTGCTCCCCGCCGGCACGGCCGGGGCCGCCCCCTCCGACCTGCCGCCCCAGGAAGCGGGTGTCACCCTGCGGGTCTTCGATGTCGGGTTCGAGCCCGAGGAGATCTGCACCCTCACCGAGGGGCAGACGCCCAACATCGACGTGCTGCGTCCCACCGTCGACTGGCAGACCAACGACCACTTCGGCGGCGCCGCCAACAACTTCATGGCGCATGTGATCGCCAACATCCACGTTCCGGAGGACGGCAGTTACGACTTCCGGGTCATCAGCGACGACGGGTCCCGCCTCTACCTCAACGACGAGGCGGTCATCGAGAACGACCGGAGGCAGCCCCCGACGGCGGCCGACGGATCGGCGGAGCTGACCGAGGGCGCGAACGCCCTGCGGATCGACTACTTCCAGGGGGCGTTCGGCAAGCAGTTGCGCCTGGAGTGGAGCCCGCCGGGCGAGGACGCCTTCGAGCTGGTGCCCGAGTCGGTGCTGACCACCGACGCGGACGTCACCCGGGTCACCTCGCCCGGCGTGAAGTCGTGCACCGACGCCAACGCGGGACCGGGCGACGGCGCGCCGCTGGCGGGCGTGCACCCCGACTACACGGTCACCGACCTGCGTCCGGAGGGCTTCGAACCGAGGGTCACCGGGATGGACTGGTTCGACGACGGCCGGATGGTGATCACCACCTGGGGCGGCCGGGAGAGCTTCGACGGCGCGGTGGAGATCGTGGACGGCACAGTCGGGGAGGACGCGGGCCCCGGCACCGTCACCACCGAGGTCGTCGCGACGGAGATGAACGAGCCGCAGGGCGTGCTGGTCGAGGACGGCGAGGTCATCGTCTCGGAGAAGCACCAGCTCAGCAGGTTGATCGACGCCGACGGTGACGGCTTCTACGAGGACAGCGAGGCCATCACCACCTGGCCCAGCGGCGGGACGTACCACGAGTTCGGCTTCGGTCTACTGGCCGACGAGGACCACTACTACCTGAACCTGTCCGTGGCCATCACGCCCGGCGGCAGGACCACCGTCCCCCAGCACGTCGAGAACCGCGGCACCTCGGTGAAGATCGACAAGAAGACCGGCGAACTGGAGTACGTCGCCGGTGGCCTGCGCACCCCGAACGGCATCGGCTGGGGCGCCGAGGGCGAGATCTTCGTGACGGACAACCAGGGTGACTGGGTGCCCGCTTCGAAGCTGGTCGAGATCGAGGAGGGCGGCTTCTACCACCACCACACCACCCCGCCCGGACCGTTCGACGACCAGCCGGTCACCGACCCGGTGCTGTGGCTGCCGCACGGCGAGATCTCCAACTCGCCGACCAACCCGGTACTGGTCGAAGAGGGCCCGTTCGCGGGCCAGTTGCTGTTCGGGGACGTCACCTACGGCGGTCTCCAGAGGGCGTTCCTCGAAGAGGTCGACGGCCGGAAGCAGGGTGCGGTGTTCCGGATGACCCAGGGCCTGGAGTCGGGCGTCAGCCGGCTCGCCCTCGGCCCGGACGGCGCGTTCTACGTCGGTGGCATCGGCGGCGGCGGGAACTGGCAGCAGCCGGGCAAGTTCACGTACGGCCTGCAGAAGTTGACCCGGACGTCCGAGGACGCCATGGACATCGTGTCGATGGAGGTCACGGAGACCGGGTTCGACATCACCTACACCGCGCCGGTCTCCGAGGACGTCATCGCCAACCTCGCCGAGCGGTACGACGTCCAGCAGTGGTCCTACAACCCGACGTCGCAGTACGGCGGGCCGAAGCGCAACCAGGAGACGCTGCCGGTCACCGGCGCCTCGGTCTCCGAGGACGGGCGCACCGTGAGCCTGGAGCTCGGCGGCATGCGGGAGGACCGCGTCGTGCACGTCCGGTCGCCGCGCCCGTTCGCCTCCGCCGACGGCGAGGAACTGTGGAGCACCGAGGCCTGGTACACGGTCCACACCATCCCGAACCACGTGGCGCCGCCCAACGAGACCGGTGTGTACGAGGCCGAGGACGGGCAGTTGCGCGGCGGCGCGGACATCGACGACGAGCACCCGCACTTCACCGGTGAGGGCTTCGTCGACGGCTTCAGCAACATCGGCGCCTCGCTGACCTGGGAGGTGGAGGTGGAGGAGGCCGGGAGCTATCCGGTGACCTTCCGCTACTCCAACGGCCCCAACCCGTACGTCGGCACCAAGACCATCTCGCTCGACGTCAACGGCGACGACCTGGGGCAGATCGCCGTCGCGACCACCCAGACCTGGCAGCGCTGGGCCGACCACGTCGAGCAACTCGACCTGGTGGCAGGGAAGAACACCATCGCCGTCTCCGCCGGTGAGGACGACGACCGGCATGTGAACTGGGACCACCTGCGGATCCAGCAGCGGCCCTGCACCCCGGCAGAGCCCGACGAGGGCTACCGGATGCTCTTCGACGGCACAGACGAGAGCTTCGCCGACTGGGAGATGGCGGGCCCCGGGGGCTTCATCACCCAGGCCGACTGCACGATGCGGTCCGTCGGCGGCCTCGGTCTGATCAGCCATCCCGACGAACTCACCGACTACCGCCTGAAACTGGACTGGAAGATGGGCGGCGACGACAACTCGGGCGTCCACCTCGGCCTCCCCGACCCCGAGGGCGACGCCGGGAAGCGCAACCAGGCGTACGAGGTGCAGATCGACGCCACCGACGTGCCCGAACTCACCACCGGCGCCATCTACGGCTTCCAGGGCGCCGACATCGAGGCGCGGGACGAAGCCCTCAACCCGCCCGGGGAATGGAACAGTTACGAGATCGTGGTCGAGGACGAGCGCGTCACGGTGTACCTCAACGGCGTGCTGATCAACGACTTCGACAGCGCGGGCGCCGACCCCGGCCGGGACCTCTCCTCGGGTCGCGTCGGGTTGCAGAACCACCACACCGGCTCCGACGTCTGGTTCCGCGACGTACAGGTCCAGGAACTCGACTGAGGGCGGAGCGACGGGAACACCCCCTCCACCGTGAGGGGCCGGGAGGCGGACCCGCCGCGACGGGCCCGCCTCCCGGGCCGTTCCCGGAAGACGCACCCGGAAGACGCACCCGGACCGGGGCCGCCGGTCAGCCGGCCGTGGCGCGGGCCGGAGCCCAGACCCGTTCGGTGAGGACGACGCGGTAGCCGTCCGGGTCGGTGACGGTGACGCCGCCCCGGTCCCAGTAGGGGTTGTGCGAGGGGACGACGGTGCCGCCGTGCTCGGTGGCGCGGGTGACGAAGGCGTCGGTGGGCGGGGTGCCGAGGTAGATCACCAGCAGGTCCTCGGGGGTCGGCCGGGGCGTGACGACGTCGTGGTCGCTCGCCGTCAGCTCAAGGTGCCAGGGCCCGCCCCCGGGCCCCACCATCAGCAGGTCGCGCTCGCCGAGTTCGGGCCGGCCGGAGCCTCGGTACAGCACGGACAGCCCCAGTCCGCCGGAGTAGAAACGCTCGGCCGCGGCGAGATCCAGCGAGGGCCGGGCAATCCGGATGGCAGACGTCGGCTCGATCATGCTTCCTCTTCTCCGCGTGCGGCCGCGCGGTGCAGACGCGGTGCGGACTCGATGCGATGAGTGGGCAGCGTAGAGCGATGGCCGGTCCCGGAGCGAGCGGACGGCGTCACTGTGGGAGGTGTCACATGACCGCGCCGGGCGCCGTTCCCGGCTTGCGTACCGACAGGCGGCCGCCGTGGCGCTCAACCGGCCCGGGCACCCGCGTGAGCCACGGCACGGAGACAGAAATCCGCAGGTCAATGCGATCACGAGACAGCGGACCGATGACCGTAGGCCGAATGACGGACGATCTCGTCTCGGATACCGGACGCATACTTTCCTGCCGCATCCGGGTCGGCTAGCTTGACGGCCAGGTCAAGAGTTCCAGCGCCAAGACCCGGCTAGCTGGCCGGCAACCCTCCTGCACGGTGGGGTGCCCCCGGGGTCACACGACCAGGCCGCGGTGATGCGGCAAGCGTGCTCCTTGTCAGAACCCGTCTTCGTCTCTGACGTGTTCGACGCGTTTGCCCCTGCCTCGGCCAATCCCGTGCCCATCACGACGAGGCGGAGCCCATGAGCACCACCCCCGACACCGGAACCCCTGACGCGGCGGCCCACACGGCGACCCACACGTCGACCGACGCGGCCACCGACGGCGCCCTCCGCGCCCCGTCCGGCGATGACATCGGGCGGCTGGCCGCTCTGGGCGAGCGGATCGAGACGGCCCGCCTCGCCAAGCCCGAGGTGTACCGACGCGCCCAGGCGGCGTCAACCGCGCTGTTCGACGGCGACGCGCCCGTCAGCGCACCGGTCCGCCGGGGGCTGGCAGCACTGGCCGCCCGCCACCACGGCGCGGGTGAACTCGTGCGTCACCACACCGAGCTGGGCGCCGACCCGGCGCTGCTGGACGAGGAACTGCCCGAGGACCCCGCGCTGCGGGCGGCGGCGGCCCACGTCGACCTGATCACCGTCTCCCCCGCGCTCGCCACCCGCGAGGACCTGGACCGGCTGGTCGAGGCCGGCTGGTCCGCCGACGCCGTGGTGACGATCTCGCAGACCGCCGCGTTCACCGCCTTCCAGGCGCGGGCGATCCAGGGCCTGCGGCTGCTGGAGGGCCGGGCCCCGCGGACCGCACCCGCTCCGGCGCGCAGCACACCCGGCCGCGGCCGCGTCAAGAGCACGGCGCGGACGGCGGCCAACGGGCGGCAACGGCCGGTGGAGTTCACCCGCGAGCTGCTGTCCTGGACCGCGTGGGTGCCCCCGGTGCCCACCGGCGAACTCACCGCCGAGCAGGAGGACGCCTTCCGGGGCAAGACCAACGGTGAGTACTTCCGGCTGCTGGCCCGGCTGCCCGCCGTGCTGGCCGCCCGCACCGCCCTGGACGCGGCGATCTTCGCCACCCGCGAGGGCCTGCCCCGCGCCGAACGCGAACTGGCCGCCGCGGCGACCAGCAAGGTGACCGACTGCGTGTACTGCGCCTCAGTGCACGCCCGGAAGTCCGCCCAGATGTCGAAGCGCCCGGCGGATGTGGACCGGCTGCTCGCGGTCTCCCTGGACCGGGACGTCGACTGGCTGCCGCGCGACACCGCGCCGCTCGCCGAGGGACAGGACTCCCGCTGGGCCGCGATCGTCGACTTCGCCGCCGCGCTCGCCACCACCCCGGTCAGCGCCACCACCGCCCAGGTGGACCGGCTGCGCGCCGAGGGGCTCACCGATCCCGAGCTGACCGACCTGGTGACGGCCACCGCCTTCTTCGCCTGGGCCAACCGGCTGATGCTCAGCCTCGGCGACCCCTACTGGCAGGAGACGGCACCGGACGCCGCGCCGGGCACCGCGCCGCTCTCCGTCTGACCCGCCGACCTCCGACGCGCCCCGCATCCCCGAACGACGAGCACCGAGCACCGAGCACCGAGCACCGAAAGCCTCGGGACGGAACCGCCGGGGGACACCGCCTGCCCCGAAAGTCAGCCCTGGCGAGGACGGTCCGGTGACGTTCGAGAACGGCGGGTTCAGCGGACGGGCGGCGGTGACGCACCGCCAAGCCCCGGACGCCCCGGCCTGAGGAGGCCGGGGCGCCCGGGGCTGTTCACCGCGCGGAGCGGTCGCACGCGCCGCGTGAAGTGGGCTGCGTTTACTGCGCGTTGATGGCGCGCAGCATGTTCAGGCGGGCGGCGCGGCGGGCCGGCCAGATGGCGGCGAGTACACCGATGGCCAGGGCCAGCAGCAGGAACAGCGCGAGCCGGGTCCAGGGCAGGATCGTCTCGTACGTCGCGAGCGAGGAACCGGTGAGGCCGCCGGCCGTCCAGGCCAGGAAGATGCCGGTGCCGATGCCCAGGACCGCGCCGAAGAGGGAGATCACCACGGACTCCAGACGCACCATCTGCCTGATGTCCGTGCGGTCCAGGCCGATGGCACGCAGCAGCCCGATCTCGCGGGTCCGCTCGAAGACCGACATGGCCAGGGTGTTGACGACGCCCAGCACGGCGATCACGACGGACATACCGAGCAGGCCGTAGAGCATGTTGAGCATCACGGCGATGGCGCCGGACTCGGCCGCCACGATCTGCTCCTGGTTCTGCACGGTGATCAGCGGGCTGTTGCCGAGTGCTTCCCGGATGTCCTGGTCGAGGCCGGAAGTGCCCTGCCCGGAGTCGGCCCTGACGAGGACGCTGTCGATCTTGCCCTCCCAGGTGTGCGGCATGACGTCCTCCAGGGTGCCCAGGGCCCCGGTGACAACGGTCGTCTCCTGGTAGACGCCGACGAGCGTGAGCTCGATGTCCTCGGTTTCGCCGTAGGGTCCGATCACGCCCCGGAAGGTGTCACCGACCGCCAGGCCGGAGCGTTCGGCGACCGCTTCGGAGACCGCGACCCGGCCGGGGCCGATCTCGCTGAGCGCGCCGCTGGTGAACGTCAGGTCGGCGACGTTGCCGAGCCGCTGCGGGTCGGCGCCGGTGAGAAGGGTGAACCCGCCCTCCACGTCCAGGGCCGCGGTGGCCAGCGGTGCCGAGTCGGCGACACCGGGGACGTCGGCGACCCTGGCGCCGAGCTCGGGGTCGAGCCCTCGGTCGGCGGACACCTTGTAGTCGGCGGTCAGTCCCTCGACGGCGGCCTGCTGGAGGGCGGCGTCCGTGGAGCTGCCGGCCACGCTCAGGCCGGTGATCAGGGTGAGCCCGATCATCAGGGCGGAGGCGGTGGCGGCGGTGCGGCGCGGGTTGCGCAGCGCGTTCTCGGTGGCGAGCTTGCCGTTGACGCCGAAGAACCGGTTGGTCAGCCCACCGGCGAGGGAGATCAGCGGCCGGGACAGCAGCGGCGCCAGCATGATCATGCCGGTCATGGTCAGCAGCGAGCCGAACATGGCGAGGTACAGGTTGGAATCGTCGCCGTTGTCCAGTGTGTAGACGTACAGCATGACGAGGACACCGAGGCCGGCCAGTACGCCGCCGAGGCCGTTGCGCAGCGCCATGGCGCGCTGGGGCGGAGCCTGGTCGACGGTGCTCAGCGCCTCGACCGGGGCGATCCGCGCCGCCTTGCGGGAGGGCAGCCAGGCGGCCAGGACGGTGACGACGACGCCGACCACCAGCGACCAGACGACCGCGCCGGTGGAGACCACCAGGGGACCCTCCGGCAGCCCGGCGCCGCTGGCGTTGAGGAGCGGACGGAGGCCCGCCGCGATACCGAGGCCGATGGCGAAGCCGACCGCGGAGGCGGCGAGGCCGAGCAGCGCGGCCTCGATGAGGACCGACCGCACCACCTGACGGCGGGTGGCACCCACGGCGCGCATCAGCGCGATCTCGCGGCTACGCTGCGCGATCAGCATGGTGAAGGTGTTGGCGATGATGAAGACGCCGACGAACAGCGCGATCCCTGCGAAGACCAGCAGCATCTGGGTGAGCGCCCTGGTGCTTTCGGTGATCTGCCGGGCCTGGTCGACGGCGAGCTGCTCGCCGCTGGTGGCCGTGGCGCCCTCGGCCGGCAGCAGGGCGTCGATCTCGCGGGTGAGCGCGGCGTCGTCGGTGCCGTTGGCGGAGGTCACCACCAGTTCGTCGAACTGGCCTTCCTGGAGGAAGAGTTCCTGCGCGGTCGCGGTGTCGAAGAGCGCGAGGGAGCCGCCCGCGGTGACGCGCGGGTCGTCGCTGTCGACGGTGCCGACCAGGGTCTTGGTCAGTGCGGGCCCGTCCGTGGCGAAGCGCACCGTGTCGCCGACGCGGTAGCCGGCCTTCTCGGCGGTGCGGCTGTCGAGCGCCATCTCGTCCGCGGCGGCGGGGCCGCGTCCCTCGACGAGCGGGTAGCGGCCGTCCCGGCCGCTGTCCGGCGCCTCGGGAACGTAGTTGGCCGCCAGGTTCTGCCAGGTGTTGTCGGCGTTGACCGGCCGGCCGTCCTTGTCGGCGAGGGTCGCGTTGCCGTTGACGGTCGGGCGGACGGAGGTGACGTCCGGCAGCGCGCCGATCTCGTCGGCGAGTTCGCTGGTGAGGACGGTGGAGCGGCCGTCCTCACCGTTCTCGCCCGTGAACTCCGCCTGGACGGAGACGGCGACGCCCCTGAGGTTCTGGCTGGAGGCGTCACGGAAGGCCTGGGCGGTGCTGTCACCGAAGACGAGGGTGCCGGAGACGAAGGCCACGCCGAGCATCACCGCGAGGGCGGTCATGACCAACCGGGCCTTGTGCGCGAAGACGTTGCGCAGAGCTGTACGCAGCATGAGGGTCTCAGTCCTGGGGTCGAGTGGAGGTGGCGGTCCGCCGGGGGTGCGACGGCGCGCCGGAGCGGGTCCGCTGGGAGGGGCGCGCCGGTGTCAGCTGGTGCGGCCCTTGGCGTCGAAGCGCCGCATCCGGTCCAGGACGTCCTCGGCGGTCGGCGCCAGGAGTTCGTCCGTCAGCCGTCCGTCGGAGAGGAAGACGACGCGGTCGGCGTAGGCCGCCGCCACCGGGTCGTGCGTCACCATGACGACGGTCTGGCCCAGCTCGCGCACGGACTCGCGCAGAAAGCCCAGGATCTCGGCGCCGGAACGGGAGTCGAGGTTGCCGGTCGGCTCGTCCGCGAAGATGATCGCGGGCCGGGACGCCAGGGCGCGGGCGACGGCGACGCGCTGCTGCTGGCCGCCGGAGAGCTGGGCGGGCCGGTGGGAGAGCCGCCCCGAGAGGCCGACGGTCTCCACGACGCGGTTCAGCCACGCCCGGTCGGGCTTGCGGCCGGCGATCGACATCGGCAGCGTGATGTTCTCCAGCGCGGTCAGCGTCGGCAGCAGGTTGAACGCCTGGAAGACGAAGCCGACGCTCTCGCGGCGGAGGCGGGTGAGCTGCCGGTCGTTGAGGCTGGACAGCTCGGTGTCACCGATCCGCGCGGAGCCCGAGGAGACGGAGTCCAGACCGGCCATGCAGTGCATCAGCGTCGACTTGCCGGAGCCGGAGGGCCCCATGATCGCGGTGAACCGGCCCTGCCCGAAACTCACCGAGACCCCGTCGAGGGCGACGACTCGGGTGTCGCCCTCGCCGTAGACCTTGCTCAGCTGGGTCGCCTCGGCCGCGGCGATGCCGGGGGGCGAGTAGCCGGCGGCGGTGGACGAGGAGGCGGATGCGGGGGTGGACATGTCGGCTCCTGAGGTTCGGGGGAGGTTCGCCTGCCTCTCCATCCTCGATCCGCCGCACCCCCGGAACCGTAGCTCTCAGGGCGTGATTGCGGTGCCTGCCGAAGGGCGGGCACCGGGCCGTCCGTAGCCCTCACGGTGGAGGCCGTCTATGCCCTTCGGCAGAGACGGCCTCTGCCGAAGGGCATAGACGGCCTCCACCGTGAGGGCTACGGACGGCCC
>NZ_BHZI01000173.1 GCF_004305975.1 Streptomyces otsuchiensis | reverse complement strand
CATCGCGCGGTCTCCTCTTCCCGGTCCGCCCGCCGGGCGGACCGGGAAGAGGAGAACGCGCGATGAGCACCCGGACCACCGCCGCGCCACCACCGCCCGCCCCGGACCGCGACGCACCGGAGCGCCGCGTGTACTGGGCCGTCGTGGACTGCTGGACCATCGTCCGCCGGGACCTCACCCACCTCGTCAGGGAACCGGCGATCGTCGCCTGGCAGTTGGGCTTCCCCATCGTCTCGGTGCTGCTGTTCGTCTTCGTCTTCGGCAGCGCGATGCAGGTCGGGGACGGGGTCGACTTCACCCAGTACGCGATGCCCGGCATGTTCGCGATGACGATGGCGTTCGGCTTCATGAACACGGCGATGGCCGTCACCATCGACCGCGACCGGGGCGTCACCGACCGGTTCCGCTCCATGCCGATGGCGCCCTCCGCGGTGGTCACCGGGCGCGGCATCTCCGACGTGCTGCACGCCGGGCTGGACCTGGTGGTGCTGGCCGGTATCGCCGTGGTGGTGGGCTGGCGCTCCTCCGGGTCGGTGCTGGCGACACTGGCCGCGTTCGCGCTGCTGCTCCTGCTGCGGTTCGCGCTGATCTGGGTCGGGGTGCTGCTCGGGCTGCTGGCCAAGAACGCGGAGACCGCGGGCAACCTCTTCGCCGTCGCCTTCCCGTTCGGCATGATCTCCAGCGTCTTCACCCCGCCGCATCTGATGCCGGACTGGCTGGGCGCCATCGCCATGTGGAACCCGGTCTCCTCCACCGCGAACGCGGTGCGCGAGCTGTTCGGCAACCCGGTGCCGCACGGCGGAAGCTGGATCGAGTCCAATGCGCCGCTGATGGCGGTGGTCTGGCCGTTGCTGATCACCGCGGTCTTCCTCCCGCTGGCGGTCCGCCGCTTCCAGCGGCTGTCGCGCTGAGGTGCGGGACGCGTCGGAGGCGCGCGGCTGTGGCCGCACGCCCCGGCGTGCTCCCGTCCGCCCCGCGCTTCGGGGCGCCGCGGGAACCGGGGCAGGGGCGTGACGCGTCCTTGTCGCCATGCGGCGCTATGCACGGCGGACCCGGCGCACCGTCCCGGTCCGCGCGGTGGTCTTCGACATCGGCGGAGTCCTGGAGTTCACCCCTTCCCTCGGGGTCACCGACAAGTGGGAGCGGCGCCTCGGCCTGCCCGCCGGTGAGCTGAACCGGCGCATGTGGGACATCTGGCAGCGCGGCAGCGTCGGCGCACTCACCGAGGACGCAGTGCACCGCGCCCTCGGTGAGCGGCTCGGCATCGACCAGGTCATCGTCGCCTCCCTGATGAACGACGTCTGGACCGAGTACCTGGGCACCCTCAACACCGAACTCTGCAGCTACGCACAGGCGTTGCGCCCCCGCTACCGCACCGGCATCCTCACCAACAGCTTCGTCGGCTGCCGCGAACGCGAACAGAGCTGCTACGGCTTCGAGCAGCTGGTCGACGACCTCGTCTACTCCCACGAGGTCGGCATCACCAAGCCGGACCCGCGCATCTACCGCCTCAGCTGCGACCGGCTCGGGGTCTCCCCGGAGGAGACCGTCTTCGTCGACGACACCCCCGCCTGCGTGGAGGCCGCCAGCGCCCTCGGCTTCCACGCCGTGCACTTCCGCGACACCGCGCAGACGATCGCCGCCATCGACGGACGCCTCGCCGCCCGCTGACCGCCGCCGGCGGGCCGGTGCCCGTCCCCCGTCGCCCTCCGCACCGCCGTCCGCCGCACCGCCGTCCGCCGGCGAGGTGAGGCACCCTGGTGGGCACGCCCGGCGCGTCGCCGGGAGGTTCCACGACGAGCGGGAGGCATCCGGTGCGGGTTCGGCACGGTCTGGACGATGAGCTGCGCGGTATGGACGGCGCGCCCTACGGCCAGTACAAGCGGCTCACCGGGCTCTGGCAGCTGCCGGGCTGCCTGCTGCACCTGGTGCGCGGCCAGGCCGACCCGTTCGCCCCGCCCGCGCGGATCGCTGTGCGCCTCACCCCGGAACGCGCCGGTTTCCCGGCGGAGCTGCGGGACACCCCGGTGCGGCGCCGCGCTGTCGCCGCCCATCTCGCCGCCCGTGCCGCCCGCCGGGCCGGTGACGGCCCGCTGCGGATCGACGGCGGCGGCCAGGAGGTCCTCGACCGTTCTTCCTGCCGGATCGAACCCGACGGGACGCTCACCCTGCGGCTGGGCGTCCCGCTGCCCGGGCGCGGGCGACGGATCGACGGCCATGCCGCACGTCGGCTGCTCACCGAGGAGCTGCCGCGGCTGGTCGAGGAGGCCCTGCGCCACGCGACGCTCGACGCCGGGGAGCTGCGTCGCACGGTGGAGGCGGCCGAGGACTCGGTGGCGCTGCGGGAGGCGCTGCCCGGGCTGGGCCTGGTGGCGTTCGTCGCCGACGGCGCGGTCCTGCCGCGCCGCAGCGGCGTCAGCGACCTCCCTGCCCACGGCGCGGGGGTGGTCCCCTTCACCTCGCCGCCCGAACTGCGCGCCGCCGTGACGCTGCCGCACGCCGGCGAGGTGACGGGCATGGGGGTCCCCGAGGGGGTGACGCTGGTCGTGGGCGGCGGCTTCCACGGCAAGTCCACGCTGCTGCGCGCGCTGGAGACCGGCATCTGGGACCATGTTCCCGGTGACGGACGGGAGTTGGTGGTCTCCCGTGACGACACCGTCAAGGTGCGTGCCGAGGACGGCCGCCGGGTCACCCGGGTCGACGTGCACGCCTTCGTGGACCGGCTGCCGACCGGCGCCGACACCACCGACTTCTCCACCGACAACGCCTCCGGCTCCACCTCGCAGGCCGCCGCGCTGTGCGAGGCAGTGGAGGCGGGCGCGCGGGTGCTGCTGATCGACGAGGACACCGCCGCCACCAACCTGATGATCCGCGACGCGCGGATGCAGGCCCTGGTCGCCCGTGAACGGGAGCCGCTGACCCCCTTCGTGGACCTCGTCGACTCCCTCCACCGTGACCACGGCGTCTCCACCGTGCTGGTGATGGGCGGCTCCGGTGACTACATGGAGGTCGCCGGCCGGGTGGTGCTGATGGACGGCTACCGTCCGCACGACGTCACCGCGCGCGCCCGCGAGCTGGCGGCGGTGCCGACCGGCCGGGCGGCCGAGGCCGACCACTTTCCGGCGGTGCGCGCCCGGGTGGTGCTGCCCGCGTCGGTGGACGCCGCCGTGCGCGGCCGGACGCGTGTGCGGGCACGCGGCTCGGACATCCTCGCCTTCGGCGACCAGGACATCGATCTGCGCGCCGTCGCCCAGATCGCCGACGCGCGCCAACTCGTCGGCATCGGACTGGCGATGGAGGTCATGGTGCGCGCCGGCCATCTCGACGGGCACCGCACGCTCGCCGCCGCGCTCGACGCGCTGGAGAGCGCCGGAGGGCTCGACCCGGCCGCGCTGCTGGAGGTGCACGACGACGACTTCGCGGTGCCGCGCCGCCATGAGATCGCCGCGTCGCTCAACAGGCTCCGCACGCTGCGGGTGACGGCCGCCCCGGTCTGAGAGCGTGTTTGAGACCCCGCGCCGGGCCCGCGACGCCAGCTACGGCCATCTGCTGCGTTGTCAGGAACGCCCGAATACAACCCGGTATGAGGGCGCCCTTCCGCCTTGCAGCTGACCGCATCTGACGCCGCGAGCTGATCCGACGCGGGGTCTCAAACACGCTCTGAGAGCGGCTGTGAGACGCGCCCCGCGCCGGGCGACCGGCGCGGCGTGCGCGTGGACGTACGCGCCCCGGGCGTGCGGGAATTAACGCACCCTTTACGGCGCCGACGCATTTCGTCGGCGCCGTGACGGTTTCGCGGAATACGAGTTGCCACTCCACCGGTTCGCCCCGCCGGTCGTGATGCGGAGTTCCGTGGTTCCCCGCTTCGGCGCCCACCACTCTTTCGGAGGAAACGCGGACGTCGAAGCGCTGGCCATAACCGGCGGATTCGCCAGGCGAATGCCGGGAGGAGAAGGATTCCTTCCGAGGGCTGTCACCGTCCGTACATCACGGGGGTTCACCTCTTCCCGGCGCTGTCACCAGCGCGTGCTACGCTTCGAATTCACGTGACATCGGTGAGTAGTTGAACATTCTCCCTCGGTTCGGGGACCGAGGGAGAGCGTTCATTCCGGTCGCCGCCGGGGTCCCCCGAGGTCCCCGGACCGGCGTTTCCGCGGAAACCCTTCTGTCCCTTTCCTCTTCCCTTCGTTCTCCGTCCGTGTGTCCGGGCCGCGAATCCGCCCGTCCGAACCCGAGGCGGAATGCGGCCCAACCGGCCGGTACTTGTCCGCCGTCCCGCAGAGAGGCGGGGCGCACGCGCCCACGGGAGTGCTGTGACCCAGACATCGAACCCACCGCAGACCTGTCCCTTCCGTCACGACGACGCCCTGGAGCCCGATCCGTTCATGACGCGGATGCGGGAGGAGGCTCCGGTCGTCCGCGTCGAGATGCCCTACGGCGAGGGCGACTGCTGGCTGGTGACCAGATACGAGGACGTCAAGCTGGTCACCTCAGACCGCCGGTTCAGCCGCGCCGCGCTCATCGGGCAGGACTTCCCGCGCATCACCCCGGCGCCCATCGCCCAGTCCGAGGCGATCAACCTGATGGACCCGCCCTCGCTCAACCGGGTGCGGCGGCTGATCAACAAGGCGTTCACCACCCCGCAGGTGGAGGCGCTGCGCCCGTGGACGCAGCGGACGGTCGACGGCATGCTGGACGGCCTCGTTGCGGGCGGAGCCCCGGGCGATGTCGTCCGCCATCTCTCGGAACCGCTGCCGCTGATGACCATCTGCGAGCTGCTCGGCATCCCCGAGGACGACCGCCCCACCCTCCGGCGGCACGCCATGGCGATGATGTCGATGATCGCCGCCGACGAGACCTCCGCCGTAGAGGCCAAGGCGGCGCTGCGGGCGTACTTCATGGAGCTGACCACGGCGCGGCGCCGCGAGCCCGGCGACGACCTGATCAGCGCCCTCGCCACCGCCCGCATCGGCGACGAGATGCTGGAACAGGGCGAACTAGCCGTCCTGGCACAGCTGCTGGTCGTCACCGGCCACGACACCACCACCTACGACATCAGCAACATCGTCTACACGCTGCTGACCAACCCGGACCGCCTGAGGGAGCTGCGCGAGAGCCCCGAACTCCTGCCGCAGGCGCTGGAGGAGCTGCTGCGGTTCATCCCGTTCCGGCAGGGCGTCGGCATCCCCCGGGTCGCCACCGAGGACGTCGACTTCGACGGCGTCACCGTCAAGGCCGGCGACACGGTCCACGTCTCCTACCTCACGGCCAACCGGGACGGCCGGGCCTACGACCGCCCCGACGAGCTGGACTTCCACCGCGAGAACCCCCTGCCGAACATGGCCTTCGGCTACGGCGGACACCGCTGCCTGGGCTCCCACCTGGCGATCATGGTGCTCCAGGTCGCCATCGGCAGTCTGCTCGCCCGCTTTCCCGACATGCGCCTGGCGGTACCGGCAGACGAGGTGCGGTGGAACACCGTGTCGATCTGGCGCTACCCGCTGGCACTTCCCATCGCCTGGTAAGGACCACCTCATGGCAACTCTGTGCAGGCCGGCGATCGCCGTCCCCGAGCACGTCATCACCCGCGAGGAGACCCTGGAGCTCGCGCGCACCCTTCACGCCGACCACCCGCAACTCCCGCTCGCCCTGCGGCTGATCGGCAACACCGGAGTCCAGACCAGGCACCTGGTGCGGCCCATCGAGGAGACTCTGGTCCACCCCGGCGCCACCGTGCTCAACGCCATCTACGAGGCGGAGGCCAAGGCCCGGGTGCCCGCGGTGGTGCGGCGGGCGCTGGACCACGCAGAGCTGGAGCCCGAGGACATCGACCTCATGGTCTACGTCTCGTGCACCGGCTTCATGATGCCGTCGCTGACCGCGTGGCTGATCAACAGCATGGGCTTCCGGCCGCAGACCCGGCAACTGCCGATCGCCCAGCTCGGCTGCGCGGCCGGCGGCTCGGCGATCAACCGCGCCCACGACTTCTGTGTGGCGAACCCGCAGTCCAACGTGCTGATCATCGCCTGCGAGTTCTGCTCGCTGTGCTACCAGCCGACCGACCTCGGCGTCGGCAACCTCCTCTCCAACGGCCTGTTCGGCGACGCCATCGCCGCGGCCGTGGTGCGGGGCGAGGGCGGCACCGGAGTGCGGCTGGAGCACAACGGCTCGCACCTGGTCCCGGACACCGAGAAGTGGATCTCCTACATCGTCCGGGACACCGGCTACCACTTCATGCTGGACAAGCGGGTCCCCGGCACCATGGAGATGCTGGCCCCCGCGATGCGGGAGATGGCCGACGCCCACAACTGGGCGGTCTCCGGGCTGGACTTCTACGTCGTCCACGCCGGCGGGCCCCGCATCCTGGACGACCTCTGCCACTACCTGGACCTCCCGCCGGAGATGTTCCGCTACAGCCGGGCGACGCTCACCGAGCGCGGCAACATCGCCAGCGCGGTGGTCTTCGACGCCCTGGACCGCCTGTTCGAGGAGGGCGGAGCCGGTGACGGCAGCCGGGGCGTCATCGCGGGCTTCGGCCCGGGTATCACCGCGGAGATCAGTCTCGGCACCTGGTCCGAGCCGGGCGGGGAGGGCACCGGCGCGGAGGCGCGGCGGCGCGGGCTCCCGGGGGGCCGCCAGGGCGGCGCGTCCACGCCGTCGGCTGAGCCGGTGGCAGCCGGCTGACGGCGGGCCGTGCGGGGCGCGGCGACGGCGGTCGCCGCGCCCCGCACGGAGGCGGACGCACGCGACGGCGGGGCCCGGTGCCGAGATGGCACCGGGCCCCGCCGTCGTGTTGTGCTCCGCCCCGGAGGGCGCTGCTCACCGAGCGGAGCCGCTCAGAACGCGGCCGGTCAGAGGCGGTCGGTCAGAGGCGGTCGATGACGTGGTCGACGCAGGCGGTCAGCGCCTCGACGTCGGCCGGCTCGACGGCCGGGAACATCGCGACCCGCAGCTGGTTGCGCCCCAGCTTGCGGTAGGGCTCGGTGTCCACGATGCCGTTGGCGCGCAGCACCTTGGCGATGGCCGCCGCGTCCACCCCGTCGGCGAAGTCGATCGTGCCGACGACCTGCGAGCGCAGCTCGGGGTCGGTGACGAACGGGGTGGCGTAGTCGGCCTTCTCCGCCCAGCCGTAGAGGCGCGAGGAGGAGTCGGCGGTCCGGGCGACCGCCCAGTCCAGTCCGCCCTGGCCGTTGATCCAGTCCAGCTGCTCGGCGAGGAGGAACAGGGTCGCCAGGGCCGGGGTGTTGTACGTCTGGTTCTTGCGGGAGTTGTCAATCGCGGTCGGCAGCGAGAAGAACTCCGGGACGTGGCGGCCGGAGCCGTGCACGGTGGCGGCGCGCTCCAGGGCGGCCGGGGAGAACGCGGCCAGCCACAGCCCGCCGTCGGCGGCGAAGGACTTCTGCGGCGCGAAGTAGTAGACGTC
This sequence comes from Streptomyces otsuchiensis, assembly GCF_004305975.1. GTDB lineage: Bacteria > Actinomycetota > Actinomycetes > Streptomycetales > Streptomycetaceae > Streptomyces > Streptomyces otsuchiensis. The sequence continues at coordinate 5,301 of NZ_BHZI01000173.1, read as the reverse complement.
GGTCTCGGCGATGTCGACCGGGAGGCCGCCGGCGCCGGAGGTGGCGTCCACCAGGACCAGCGCGCCGTCGTCCGCTCCGGCGACCCGGCGGATCGGGGCGGCGACACCGGTGGAGGTCTCGTTGTGGGTGAGGCCGTAGACGTCCACCCCGGCCTCGGCGCGGGCCTGCGGCAGGGTGCCGGGCTCGCTGCTGATGACCGTCGGCTCCTCCAGCCAGGGCGCCAGCTTGGCGGCCTTGGCGAACTTCGAGGAGAACTCGCCGAAGGTGAGGTGCTGCGACTTGGCGCTGATCAGCCCGTGGGTGGCGATGTCCCAGAAGGCGGTGGTGCCGCCGTTGCCGAGGATCACCTCGTAGCCCTCGGGCAGGGAGAACAGATCGGAGACGCCTTCGCGCACCCGGCCGACCAGGTCCTTGACCGGGGCCTGGCGGTGGGAGGTGCCCAGCAGTGAACTGCCGGTGGCGGCGAGGGCGTTGAGCGCCTCGTTCCGCACCTTGGAGGGGCCCGAGCCGAAGCGTCCGTCGGCGGGCTTGATGTCAGCGGGAATCTGGATCTCGGCCACGTCTGGGAGCGTAGTCCCTCCGCGGCGGAGCGGATCGCATCTGTCCGTCCGGTGAGACGCGCGCCTCACTCCCTGAGACGGGAGCGGTACGGAACCGGGACTCGGGGGAGGACCCGGCCCGGCCGCGGGTTGACGGCCGCCGCCCCTGTCCGCTCGCGGCAGCGCCCCGCCGCCGGCCTGAGACGGCCGTCGGCGGGGCGCGGACGAAGCGGGGAGGTCAGCCGTGGTCGGGGCGGGCCAGCCACACCGGCAGCGCCGCCAGGTCGTTCTGGGTCAGCACCGGCATGTTGGAGATCTCCTCGTTCGGGACGGCGAGTTCCAGGCCGGGGAACCGTGCGAAGAGCGCCGGCAGCGCGATCGACGCCTCCAGCCGGGAGAGCGCGGCGCCGGGGCAGATGTGCGGGCCGTGCCCGAAGGCGATGTGCCGGATCGGGGTCGGCCGGGTGACGTCGAAGGCGTCGGCGTCCGGCCCGTGCTGGGAACGGTCACGCCCGACGGCACGATAGGAGATGACGACGCCGTCGCCCGGCCGGATGACCTGGTCGCCGACCTCGATCTCCTCGGTGGCGAACCGCATCAGCAGGTGGGTGGAGGGGGACTCCAGGCGCAGCGTCTCCTCGATCACGGAGTCCCAGCCGACGGAGCCCTCCAGCACCAGCTTCAGCTGGTCGGGGTGGTTGAGCAGAGCCCGCACCGCGTGCAGGATCAGGCTGATGGTGGTCTCGTGCCCGGCCGCCACCATGGCCTTGAGGTTGCCGACGACCTCGTCCTCGGTCAGCGGCTCGCCGCCCTCGTCGGCGAGGATCAGCGCGCTGGTCAGGTCGTCGACCGGGTGGGCGGCCTTCTCCCGCACCATCTCCCGGAAGATGGTGTCGAGTTCGCCGATCACCTGCAGCCGCTCGTCCTGCGGGGTCAGCATCGAGAAGAACAGCTTGTACAACTCGTGCAGCCGGGGCTGGAGTTCACGGGAGACGCCCATCAACTCGCAGACGACCGCCATCGGGAGCGGCAGCGCGAAGACGGCTTTGAGGTCCACCGGAACGGAACCGCCGCCCTGCTCGGCGAGGTCGTCGAGCAGGGCGGCGGTGATCTCCTCGATCCGGGGCCGCAGGGCCTCCAGCCGTCTGGGTGTGATCGCCTGGGCGGTCTTGGTGCGCAGTCTGCGGTGCTCGGCCCCGTCGGCGATGAACATGGACGGGTCCACGGCCACCATGCCGACCAGCGGCCACTGGTGGTCCACCGCGCCGGTGCGCCAGGCCTCCCACTGGTTGATGTCCTTGACCAGCCGGGCGTCGGTCAGCAGCCGCCGGGCCTCCGCGTGCCCGGTGATCGACCAGGCGCGGACGCCCAGCAGGTCGATCGTGGTGATCGGCGCCGCCTCGCGCAGTCGCGCGGTCTCGCCGGCCAGGTCGCGCACCAGGGGATCGATGGTGACGGTGTCCGTCGCGGTTCGGGGGTCGCCCGAACCCGGGGTGTGGTGACCGACGGGGCAGCTCATGGGTTTCAGCCTCCTGCAGCGGGTGTCGGAGAGAATCTGACCGGCAGCACCGTCATCCCGCGCAGGAACGCCGACGGGCGGCGCACCAGCGTCTCGGCGGGGACGTCGAGATCGATGTCGGGCAGCCGGTCGAGCAGGACCTCGATCGCGGTCCTGGCGATGACCTCGGCGATCTCCTGTGCCGGGAAGGGGCACTGGAACTCGCCGTGGCTGAAAGAGAAGTGGGCGCTGTTGCCGTTGCGCATGCCACCGCTGCGCTCGTTGGTGGCGTCGTGCACGTCCGGGTCGCCGTTGGCGGCGGCCAGCCCGAGCAGCAGCATGTCGCCGGCGCTGATGCGGCAGCCGCCGAGCTGGCAGTCGCGGGAGGCCCACCGTCCGGCGAGGATCTGGGTCGGGGTGTCCTCCCAGAGCACCTCGTTCATGGCCTCGGCGACACTGTGACGGCCGCCGCCGAGGGAGGCGCTGAACCGGTCGTCGGTCAGCATCAGCCGGATGGAGTTGCCGATCCAGTCGGAGGTCGGGATGTGGCCCGCCGCCGTCAGGGACATCAGGTCCAGGATGTACTCCTGGTCGGTGAACTCGATGGGCGAGGCGAGCATGCGGGAGGTCACGTCGGCCCCGGGGCGCTCGCGCTTGGTGGCGAGGAGCTGGCTCATCATCGCGCCGAAGCGCTGGTGCGCCGCCAGGGCGTCCGGGCCTCCGTCGGTGAACGCGGCCATCAGACGCACCAGTTCGAGCGCCTGGGGGTCGGAGAAGCCGAGGATGCGGCCCAGCACCAGGGCGGGCAGCGGCCTCGCGAAGTCGGCCGTCAGGTCGGCCTGTCCTCCCGCGCAGAACGCGTCGATCAGACGGTCCGCCAACTGCTCCGTGTGACGGCGCAGTTCGAACGGGCTGACCCCTTCCAGCGCCGGCTCCAGCATCCGCAGATGCCGCTGGTGCTCGGCGCCGACCGTGTAGTACACGGACGGCTGGGGGACGTTGACCATCGGCCGCAACGGCCAGTCCTCCGGCAGCGTCTCCCATTGGTTCCATAGGCCGGAGTCGCGCGGGAAGAGTGCCGGGTCGCCGGTGACCTGCATCATCTCGCGGTAGCCGATGACCAGCCAGGCCGGGACGTCACCCGGCAGCGACACCGGGACGACCGGCCCGTACGCGTGGCGCATCTCCCGGTAGAGCGAGGCCGGTTCGGTGTGGAAGCGGGGTCCGCTCAGCGGCATCGGGCCCGCGCCGGCGGCGTGGGCGGGGCAGCCGGGCGGTGGTGACATCCGCCCGGCGTCGTGGCGGGCGGCGGCGGAACCGTGCGTCGTCATGGGGTGCGCTCCCTCGCGGTCGAGAGGTGGTGCAGATGCTCGACCAGGGCGATCAGTACCTGCTTGCTGGACTCCCGGGACCTCGCGTCGCACGCGACGATGGGCACGTCGGGGTCGAGGTCCAGTGCCTCACGGATCTGGTCGGCGCTGTAGCTGTCGGCGCCGAAGTCGTTGCGCGCCACGATGAACGGCGTGCCGTGGTGCTCCAGCCGGTCGATGGCGTACCAGGACTCGTCCAGCCGCCGGGTGTCCACCAGGACGACGGCGCCCAGGGTGCCCTGGAACAGCCGGTCCCACAGGAACCAGAAGCGTTGCTGGCCGGGTGCGCCGAACAGGTAGAGCACCGTCTGCTCGTTCAGGCTGATCCGCCCGAAGTCGAAGGCGACGGTGGTCGAGGTCTTCTGCCGGACCGAGCTCAGGTCGTCGATGCCCTGGCCGGCCTGGGTCATGGTCTCCTCGGTGTTGAGCGGACGGATGTCGCTCACCGATCGGACCAGGGTCGTCTTGCCCACGCCGAAGCCGCCGACGACCACGATCTTCAGACCGTTCTCGGCCGAGCTGCTGAGCGGCTTGCGTTCCGCTGGGCCGGAGACCGCCGATTCAGAGATTACGGAGTCCAACGAGCACCTGCTCCAGGATGGTGGGGTCGGGTAGTCGCGCCGCGGGGACCTCCCCGCGACGGGCCGCCGGGCCACGCATGGTCTGCGGGTGGCGGGCGGTGATGCGGCCGGTGTCCAGCAGGTCGGACAGCAGGATCTTGACGATGCTGACCGGGAGCCGCAGATCGGAGGCGACCTCTACGACGGCCGTCGGTAAACGGCACATCCGCAGGATCGCCGCCTGCTCGGACTGCATTCCGGCGGTGGGTTCGCACTCGCTGACGATCAGCGTCACCAGGTCGAAGGAGTCGTTGTGCGCGCGGCTGCGGCCCCCGGTGACGGTGTACAGCCGGTCGGGGTCGTCGTCCCGGCCGGGCCGGGCCGCGCTCACGCGGGACCTCCCTCGGGCTCCTGCCGGGGCGGCGCGCTGAGGTGCTCACCGAGCTGTTCGACCAGCTCGTTCATGTTGTGGCCGATCAGCCCGGGGTCGGCGTCGTCGGTGGCGACCACCGCCAGGTGCGCGCCCGCGCCGGCCTCCACGATGAAGAGGATGCCGCCGTAGAACTCGGCCATCGCCTGGCGGACACCGCCCGTGCCGTCGCCGAACTCGATCGACGCCCCGTGCGAGAGGCTCTGGATCCCCGCGGAGATGGCGGCCAGCTGGTCCGCCTGGTCCTCGGAGAGTTCGGGGGTGCGGCAGAGTTTCAGACCGTCCCGCGAGAGCACCAGGGCGTGTCTGGCCCCAGGGGTGCGCGCAAGCAGGCTCTCCAGCAGCCAGTCCAGCTGGTTGCCGGTGATGGTGCCTGGTGTGTGCTGAGACCCCGTGAATGGAGCGGTCATCGGGCGTCGGCCTCCGGATCGGGAGAAGCGGGTGAAGGTGGTGCGGCGGGGTCCTGGCCCTGTACGGCCCGGCGGAACGCGCCGAAGCGCGCCGCCGACTCCGCCGGGGTGAAGCTGCGCTCGGTCGACCGGCCCTCCGGCTGCGGAGTACCGGCGGGGTGCGCGGCGGCCATGGTCCTGCCCCGGGTACGGCGGGGCAGGCCGGCGTCGCGTCGCAGCCGCAGGGGCTGGGTGTCCTCCGGGCCGCGGGCGGCCGGGGCGTGCTCGGTGGCGGGAGCCGCGCCGGTCGGGCTGGACGCGGCTGCGCCGGTTTCGGCGGCGGCACGCGGCGCGGGGTCGGTCCGCTGGGGCTCGGCCGCGGCCTGCGGCGCGGTCACGGCCGGGGGCCTCGTGACGGCGGGCGGTGCGGTGACGGCGGGCGGCGCGGGGGCCGGCGGCTCGACGACGGGCCTGGAGGCGGAGGCGGAGGGCCGTGTCTTATACAAATCTGACG
>NZ_BHZI01000172.1 GCF_004305975.1 Streptomyces otsuchiensis | reverse complement strand
GGGCGACGGCCGGCGCCGGAGGCGGGGCACCCGGAACACCCGAGAACACCTGGAACACCGTGAAGGAGCACGACCGATGGCGGTAGACGTCCCCGATCTCGTCGACCGGGCCCGGCGGGGGCAGCCCCGCGCGGTCGCCCGGCTGATCTCACTGGTCGAGGGAGCGTCGCCGCAGCTCCGTGAGGTCATGGCCGCGCTGGCCCCGCACAGCGGGCACGCCTACGTGGTCGGCCTGACCGGCCCGCCCGGCGTCGGCAAGTCCACCTCCACCTCGGCCCTGGTGACCGCCTACCGCAAGGCGGGCAAGCGGGTCGGGGTGCTCGCCGTGGACCCGTCCTCGCCGTTCTCCGGTGGTGCGCTGCTCGGGGACCGGGTGCGGATGGGCGAGCACGCCTCCGACTCCGGCGTGTACATCCGCTCCATGGCCACCCGGGGCCACCTCGGCGGGCTGTCCTGGGCGGCGCCGCAGGCGGTGCGGGTGCTGGACGCGGCCGGGTGCGACGTGGTGCTGGTGGAGACGGTGGGCGTCGGCCAGTCCGAGGTCGACATCGCCTCGCAGGCCGACACCTCGGTCGTGCTGCTGGCTCCCGGCGCCGGCGACGGCATCCAGGCGGCGAAGGCCGGGATCCTGGAGATCGGTGACGTCTTCGTCGTCAACAAGGCGGACCGCGACGGTGCCGACGCCACCGTCCGGGAGCTGAACCACATGCTGGGCCTGGGCGAGGCGCGTGGACCGGGCGACTGGCGGCCGTCGATCGTCAAGACGGTCGCAGCCCGGGGTGAGGGCGTCGACGAGGTGGTCGAGGCCCTGGAGAAGCACCACGCCTGGATGGCCGAGCACGGAGTGCTGGCACGTCGGCGGGCGGCCCGCGCGGCGAACGAGGTCGAGACCATCGCCGTCACCGCCCTGCGGGAGCGCATCGGCTACCTCCGCGAGGACCGCCGGCTGGGCAGCCTCGGTGAGCGGATCGCGGCTGGTGAGCTCGACCCCTACACGGCCGCGGACCAGCTGGTCGCGGAGCTGACCGGCGAAGGCTGACGGCGAAGGCGAAGGCTGACGGCGCCGGCGGTTGACGGCCCCGGCCCTCGGACCCCGCACGGCGACGCGCCGGTGGCGCCGGACCACGAGGGTCCGGCGCCACCGGCTGTGTGATTTCGGGGACTCCCCAGCCCCCTCCCTCCGTACGGCACCGCGGGCACCGTGCGGAAGCCCGGACGGGCGGCCCGACGGCCGGCCGTCAGTCGTCGTCGCGCTCGACGTTGTGGACGTCGCCCTTCTTCAGGTCGATCTCCAGCTCCCACTCGCTGCCGTCGGCGGCACGCAGCTCGACGTCCCAGCGCTTGTCGTCCTTGTCGAGGTCCAGGTCCTTGACCCGGCCGTCGACGTGCTCCTCGGCGATGCGGACGGCGTCGGCGGCCTGGATGTCGGTGCCGGCGAGCAGCCGCAGCTTCTGCCGCACGTCGTCGTCCCGGTCGCGCTCGTGGTGGAGCACCTCGGTGCCGTCGAGGCTGATCTCCAGCTCGTGCTCGCGGTTGTCGTCGCCCGCCACCTCGACGTCCCAGTGCTTGTCGTCGCGGTCGAGGTCCAGCTCGACCACGTGGCCGGGCACGGCCGCCAGGGCGGTGCGGATGACCTGGTCGGCGGTGGCCGTTCCGGGCTTCGCCGTGGAGTCCTTACCGTCGTCGTCGCGGTCGTCGCGGTCGTCGCGGTCGTCGCGGTCGTCGCGGTCGTCATCGTCGTCCCGGTCGTCCCGGTCGTCCCAGTCGTCGTCCCGGTCGTCGTCGCCGGCGGCGTCCGGGGCGCCACCGGGAGACGGACTGTCCTGCGAGGTGGTCCCGGCCCGCAGCTCCTGGGCGGCCTCGCTGGCCCCCGAGTCCGAGCTGGACATGGCGGCTCCGGCGACGGTGCCCCCGCCGATGACGGCTGCGGCGGCGACGGCGGCGACGATGGTGCTGCGCTTCATGATGGGTCCTCCCCTGGGCGGTGCGGTGCTTGACGTCCACCACAGTGGCGCACCCTTCCTGAAGGGAGCCTGAAGCCACCTGAAGATCGCTTCAGGTGGCAGGTGGGAAGCTGGGCGCATGCGCGTGCTGATCGTGGAGGACGAACAACGGCTGGCCGCCTCGCTGGCGGCGGGGCTCGGAGCCGAGGGATTCGCGGTGGACGTGGTGCACAACGGCACCGACGGCCTGCACCGCGCCACCGAGGGCGACTACGACCTGGTCATCCTCGACATCATGCTGCCCGGGCTCAACGGCTACCGGGTGTGCGCGGCACTGCGCGCCGCGGGTGACGAGACCCCGGTGCTGATGCTCACCGCCAAGGACGGCGAGTACGACGAGGCCGAGGGGCTGGACACCGGCGCCGACGACTACCTCACCAAACCGTTCTCGTACGTGGTGCTGCTCGCCCGGGTCCGGGCCCTGCTGCGCCGCCGAGCCTCTGCGGGCGCCGCGCCCCGACTGCGCGTCGGTGACCTGGAGGTGGACCGGGCCTCCCGCCAGGTCAGCCGCGCCGGCCGGGACATCGCCCTGACCGCGAAGGAGTACACCGTGCTGGAACAGCTCGCCACCCGCGCCGGCGAGGTGGTCTCCAAATCCGAGATCCTCGAACACGGCTGGGACTTCGCCTACGACGGCGACCCCAACATCGTCGAGGTCTACATCAGCGCGCTGCGCCGGAAGCTGGGCCCCGGGCTCATCCACACCGTGCGCGGAGCCGGCTACCGGCTCGCGCCGTGAAGACGCGCACCGCGCTCGGCGCGACCGCCGTGGTGGCCGTGGCGCTGCTGGCCGCCGGCCTCCTGATGCTGCAGGCGCTGCGCCAGAACCTCACCGAGCAGGTCGATCTCCAGGCGGAGAACCTCGCCCGGAACATCGCCGGCCAGCTGGCCACGGGCAACGACTTCGACGACCTGGACCTCGACACCGACCAGCCCGTCCAGGTCGTCGACGAGGACGGCATCGTGCGGGCCGTCAGCAGCGGACTGCAGGCCATCGGCGGCACGGGCAACGACTCGGTCGACCCCGTGCCCCGCCCCGACTTCGACGACGACGATGACGACGACGGCAGCGGCGGGGTCGGGAGCGACGTGCGGTTCGTCGACGGCGTCGCCCTGGTGCGGGGCGAGCCCGGGGACTACCGGTTCGCCGCCATCGAGGCCGAGACCCCGGGCGACCTGGAGATCACCGTCTTCGCGGGCGCCTCGACCCAGATCGAGCAGGCAGCCATCGGCTCGGTGCGCGACTCGCTGCTGGTGGGCTTCCCCGTGCTGCTGGTGGTGGTCGCGGGCGTGACCTGGCTGGTGACCTGGCGGGCCCTGCGACCGGTGGAGGGCATCCGCCGGGAACTGGCGGCGATCATGCACTCCGAGGATCTCTCCCGGCGGGTGCCCGAGCCGCAGACCCGGGACGAGATCGGGCGCCTCGCGGACACCACCAACGAGACGCTGGCCGCGCTGGAACGTTCGGTGGACCGGCAGCGCCGCTTCGTCGCCGACGCCTCCCACGAGCTGCGCAGCCCGATCGCCTCGCTGCGCACCCAGCTGGAGGTCGGCCAGGCCCATCCCGAGCTGCTCGACCTGCCGGGAGCGGTCAAGGACACCGTCCGCCTCCAGACCCTCGCCGCAGACCTGCTGCTGCTCGCCCGCCTGGACGCGGGGGAGCGGCCGGTCGCGGCCGGACGGGTCGAGCTGGCCGAACTGGTCGCCGAACAGGTCGGCGAGCGCGGCGGTGAACGGGGCGGTGAACGCGGCGGTGAACGGGGCGGGGCCGACGGCGCCGACGGCCGGCCCGTCACGGTGACCGCCGACCGGCTGGAGCCGGTCGCCGTACCCGGATCGGCCGGGATGCTGGAGCGCGTCCTGATCAACCTGCTGGACAACGCCGAGCGGCACGCCGCCGGCCGGGTCCGTGCCGGGGTCCGTCGGGACGGCGGCGACGCGGTGCTGGAGGTCGCCGACGACGGCGCCGGGGTCGACGCGGCGCAGCGAGAGCGGATCTTCCAGCGGTTCGTCCGTCTCGACGAGGCGCGCAGCCGGGACGCCGGCGGCGCCGGTCTGGGTCTGGCGATCGCGCGGGACGTGGCCGAACGGCACGGCGGGACGCTGACCGTCGACGCGGCGCCCGAGGGCGGTGCGCTCTTCGTACTGCGCGTTCCGGCCTCGCCCGTCGACCGGGCGCCGGAGGACGAGGGCCCGCTCTGAGCGCGACGGGCGGCGTGGGCGCTCGCGTGGGCTCCGTGGCCAGCCGGCGTGGAGGTGGCTCAGCCCCGGCCGCGGCGGACGCGCAGCTTCTCCGCGATCGGGGTCAGTGCGTCCCGCAGCGCCCGGAGGTCCTCCGGGGAGAGCCGGTCGATGAAGTGCTCACGCACCGACTCGACGTGGTGCGGCGCGACGTGGCGCATCGTCTGCCATCCCTCCTCGGTCAGCACGGCGAAGAGTCCGCGCCGGTCGGAGTCGCAGTTCTCCCGTCGCACGAGGCCGGCCCGTTCCATCCGGGTGATCTGGTGGGAGAGGCGGCTCTTGGACTGCAGCGTGGCCGAGGCGAGGTCGCTCATGCGCAGGCGGTGGTCCTCGGCCTCGGAGAGGTTCACCAGGATCTCGTAGTCGTTCATGGTCAGCCCGTAGGGCTGGATGTCCCGCTCCAGCTGGTACATCAGGAGCTTGTTGACGTCCAGGTGGGTTCGCCAGACGCGCTGCTCGTCCTCGCTCAGCCAGCGGGCGTCCGTTTCGCTCTCCATGACCTCACTGTAGCGAGCCGCCACCGGCGTGTCGGCCGCTGACATCCCGTCATGGGTGTCCGTGATGTCCCCGCCGCACGCGGGTGGCGGACCGTACCGCGACGGGCGTGGAGCCGGGGCCGGGCGGCCACCGTGAGTCCACCGGGAGGCCACCCCGTGCTCGGGACGGACGCGGCCCCTGCCACAATGGCGGGGAGCTTGTGCATTCATTCACATGGGAGTGTCGACCTGATGGACCCGAAGACCGCCTCCGCCCTGCGCCGCCTCCGGCTGGTGTCCGCCCCCGAGGCGGTCTCCTTCCTCCTCCTGCTCGTGGCCTCCGTGCTGCGCCGCACCACCGACTTCGACGCCGTTCCGGTGCTGGGCGCCGTCCACGGCCTGCTCTTCGTCGTCTACGCGGTGCTGTGGCTGGACGCCTGGAACCGGACCCGCTGGTCGGTGGGTACCGCCGCCTGGTACTTCCTGATGGCGGTCGTGCCCACCGGCGGGTTCTTCGCCGAGCGCCGGCTGCGCCGCGAGGAGGCCGAGGGCCTCGCCGGTGGCGGCGGTGACGCCGGTGCCACGGCGGCGCCGGACCGCACCGACGAGGACCCGGTCCGCGCCTGAGCGACTCCCCTTGCGCCGCGGCCCCGTGCCGCCGCCCGGCCCCGCGCCGGGTGGTGCACGGGGCCGCTGCCGTCTGCGCGGCGGCGTCCCGCCGTCCGGCGGAGATGGCGCGCCTGGAACCGCAGGTCCCACGCTCCGGGTGGTGAGCGCAGGGCTCTCACCTGCGGCGTCATTGGCGGTCGGCCGCCTGCCGAGACGGTACCTCCCTGCGATATGACCAGCCGGTAGGGTCGTCGCCGTGCCGAAACCGCTCAGTCTCTCCTTCGACCCGATCGCCCGTGCCGACGAGTTGTGGCAGGGCCGCTGGGGGGCTTCCCCGTCCATGACGGCGATCACCTCGATCATGCGGGCACATCAGATCCTGCTCGCCGAGGTGGACGCCACCGTCCGGCCGTTCGGCCTGACCTTCGCACGCTACGAGGCGCTGGTCCTGCTGACCTTCAGCAAGGCCGGCGAGCTGCCGATGTCCAAGATCGGTGAACGGCTGATGGTGCACCCCACCTCGGTCACCAACACCGTGGACCGGCTGGTGCGGGCCGGTCTGGCGAGCAAGCGCCCCAACCCCAACGACGGCCGGGGCACGCTGGCCTCCATCACCGACAAGGGCCGCGAGGTCTGCGACCAGGCGACGGCCGCGCTGATGGGGATGGACTTCGGGCTGGCCGCGTACGACGACGAGGAGTGCCGCGAGGTCTTCGCGCTGCTCCGGCCGCTGCGGCTGGCCGCCGGCGACTTCCACGAGGGCTGAGCCCCCGTGCGGTCCCGTGCGGCCCCCTCGCCCGGCCCGTGCCCGCCGGGCCCCCGTCGCCCGGCCGGGAGGCGGACCCGCCGACATTCGGTCCGGTTGATGCCGTTACGCTCGTGCGCATGAAGCGGAGTGTCCTGACGCGCTACCGGGTGATGGCCTACGTCACCGCCGTGATGCTGCTGGTACTGAGCACCTGCATGGTGTTCAAGTACGGCTTCGACACCGGTGAGGACGTCACGTTCGTGGTGTCGCAGACCCACGGCGTGCTGTACATCATCTACCTCGTCTTCGCCTTCGACCTGGGCCAGAAGGCGCGCTGGAAGTTCGGCAAGCTGCTGTGGGTCCTGCTCTCCGGCACGATCCCCTTCGTGGCCTTCTTCGTGGAGCGCCGCATCACCGAGGAGATCACTCCGCTGGTGGAGCAGCACGAGCGGCTGGCCGCCGCCGAGGCGCAGGCCGACAAGGATCACCAGCGGGAGCAGGACGGCGCGGCCGACACCGTCGGCACCCCCTGACACCGGGCACCGGCCGCCGTGTGGCCGGGCAGCCCCTCACCCCGGCCCGCACCGCCGACCAGGCGGCGGACCGGGGTTTGTCATGGGGGCGATCGGGTCGGGGCGCCGCCTGGCCCCGGCCCCCTGGGGTCTCAGCCCCTCCCCGGGTGCTCGCGCGCCCCTGGGCGGGGGCGTGTGCGACGGGTCTCCCCACCCATTTGCTTGGACGTCCTAGTAATTTAGTGGGAAGTCCGAGTAAATTGGAGGCATGGAAGCTGACGCCATCGCTGAGGGCCGCCGTCGCTGGCAGGCCAGGTACGACGCCGCCCGGAAGCGGGACGCCGACTTCACCACTCTCTCCGGTGACGAGGTGGAGCCGCTCTACGGGCCCCGCCCCGGCGACCACTACGAGGGGTTCGAGCGCATCGGCTGGCCGGGGGAGTACCCCTTCACCCGGGGGCTGCACCCGACCGGCTACCGGGGCCGCCCGTGGACCATCCGGCAGTTCGCCGGCTTCGGCAACGCCCAGCAGACCAACGAGCGCTACAAGATGATCCTGGAGGCCGGTGGCGGCGGCCTCTCGGTGGCCTTCGACATGCCCACCCTGATGGGCCGCGACTCGGACGACCCGCGCGCCCTCGGCGAGGTCGGGCACTGCGGTGTGGCCATCGACTCCGCCGCCGACATGGAGATCCTCTTCGGGGACATCCCGCTCGGCGACATCACGACCTCGATGACCATCTCCGGCCCGGCCGTGCCGGTGTTCTGCATGTACGTCGTGGCGGCCGAGCGCCAGGGCGTCGACCCCGCCCTGCTCAACGGCACGCTCCAGACGGACATCTTCAAGGAGTACATCGCCCAGAAGGAGTGGCTGTTCCCGCCCGAGCCCCATCTGCGTCTCATCGGCGACCTGATGGAACACTGCACGGCGGGCATCCCGGCCTACAAGCCGCTGTCGGTCTCCGGCTACCACATCCGTGAGGCCGGGGCCACGGCGGCGCAGGAGCTGGCCTACACCCTGGCCGACGGCTTCGGCTACGTCGAGCTGGGGCTCTCCCGCGGGCTGGAGGTCAACAACTTCGCCTCGGGACTGTCGTTCTTCTTCGACGCGCACGTCGACTTCTTCGAGGAGATCGCCAAGTTCCGTGCCGCGCGGCGGATCTGGGCCCGGTGGATGCGCGACGTCTACGGTGCCTCCAGCGACAAGGCCCAGTGGCTGCGGTTCCACACCCAGACCGCCGGGGTGTCACTCACCGCCCAGCAGCCCTACAACAACGTCGTCCGCACCGCCGTCGAGGCGCTCGCCGCCGTCCTGGGCGGCACCAACTCCCTCCACACCAACGCCCTCGACGAGACCCTGGCGCTCCCCAGCGAGCAGGCCGCCGAGATCGCCCTGCGCACGCAGCAGGTGCTGATGGAGGAGACCGGCATCACCAACGTGGCCGACCCGCTGGGCGGTTCCTGGTACATCGAACAGCTCACCGACCGGATCGAGGCCGACGCCGAGAAGATCTTCGAGCAGATCATGGAGCGTGGCCGCCGCGCCGCCGGTGACGGCGAGCACCCCATCGGCCCGATCACCTCCGGCCTGCTGCGAGGCATCGAGGACGGCTGGTTCACCGGGCAGATCGCCGAGGCGGCCTTCCAGTACCAGCGCTCCGTGGAGAAGGGCGACAAGCGGATCGTCGGCGTCAACTGCCACCACGGCTCGGTCACCGGCGACCTGGAGATCCTGCGGGTCAGCCACGAGGTCGAGCGGGAACAGGTCCGGGTACTGGCGGACCGCAAGAAGCACCGGGACGCCGCTGTCGTGGACGCCGCCCTCGACGACATGGTGGCCGCCGCCCGCGACGGCCGGAACATGATCGAGCCGATGCTGCGCGCGGTCCGGGCCGAAGCCACCCTTGGCGAGATCTGCGACCGGCTGCGCGACGAGTGGGGCGTCTACGTGGAGCCCGCCGGGTTCTGACCCGGCCGACGGCGGCCCGCGCGAGCCCGGGCCGCCGGAATCCGGTCACAGTCGAGCGAGGGGAAGGCGCGCGTTCCGTGACACCACGGGCGCGCGCCTCTGCCTGTCGCGCCGGCTCAGCCTTCGGCGGTCAACGCCGGCAGCCCGCCGAGCACCATCCGGGTGAAGCGGCGTGCCCACTCGGCGTCCACCGGCTCCCCGCTGACCAGCGCCCGGTGCACCACCGTCCCGGCGATCACGTCGAAGACCAGGTCGCTCTCGCGCGCCGAGGCCGCCTCGTCGGTCTCCGGCGGCAACTCGCCCCGGGCCCTGGCCCGTTCCCGTCCGCGCAGCACCAGCGCCTTCTGCCGGTCGACGATCGCGGCGGTGACGCGCTCCCGGAGCGCGGGGTCCCGGGTGGACTCGGCGACGACCGCCATCAGCGCGCTCCGTGTCTCGGGCCGCTCAAGCAACTGTGCGAAGCGCAGGACGACCCCCTCGATGTCGCCGGCCAGGCTGCCGCTGTCGGGCAGTTCCAGTTGTTCGTCGAGAAGGGCGGCCACCGCGTCCACCACCAGTTCGTTCTTACCGGGCCAGCGGCGGTAGAGCGTGGTCCTGGCGACGCCGGCGCGGGCCGCCACATCGCTCATCGAGAGGCGGGACCAGCCCAGTTCGGCCAGAGCCGTGCGCGTGGCACGCAGGATCGCGGAGTGCGCCTCGGCGCTGCGCGGGCGTCCGGTGCGACCGGCGGGAGGGGGCATGGCGCCCCACCCTACCGGCCGGTAGCTCACCGGGCGGCCCGTACGCGGCCCGTGCGCGGGCCCGCGCCCCGCGCTCCGGAGCGGGCCCGTTGGCGCCCGTCCGGCACGGCCCGCGCCGACCCTTGACTTACGCTACGAGCCGTATCGTAAGATCGCGGCGGCGACGGCCCCGCAGGACCCGGTGGCGGCCGTGCGCGGGGGTGTGTGCCGGAACGTACCCGGAGGGGGGAGACTGTCCTTATGCAGCCACGCAATATGTCCATGAGCGGCGTTGTCGACCTCTCCGCCGTGAAGGCGGCGGCCGAGGCCAAGGAGAAGGCGGAGGCGGCGCGCGCGCAGCGTGCGGCCCAGCCCGAGGGCTCCGCCGCGCCCGTCTCGCTGGTGTTCGACGTCGACGAGGCCGGCTTCGAGCAGGATGTGCTCCAGCGCAGCGCCGAGGTGCCCGTCGTCATCGACTTCTGGGCCGAGTGGTGCCAGCCGTGCAAGCAGCTCGGCCCGCTGCTGGAGCGTCTGGCGCACGACTACGCCGGCCGCTTCGTGCTCGCCAAGATCGATGTCGACCAGAACCAGATGCTCTTCCAGCAGTTCGGCGTGCAGGGGATTCCGGCCGTTTTCGCCGTGGTCGGCGGGCAGGCGCTGCCGCTGTTCCAGGGGGCCGCGCCCGAGCAGCAGATCCGGCAGGTGCTGGACCAGCTGATCCAGGCCGCCGAGGAGCGGTTCGGCATCGTCGGCACTCCCGTCGACCCCGAGCAGGTGCCGGAGGCCCAGGCCGCCCCTGAGCCCCCGCAGGACCCCGCCCTGGCGGCCGCGCACGACGCGCTGGACTCCGGCGACCTCGCCGGGGCCGTTCGGGCCTATGAGAACGTCCTCGCCGACCAGCCCGCCAATGTGGAGGCCCGACTCGGCCTCGGCCAGGCGAAGTTGCTCCACCGCGTCCAGGGGGTCGACGCCCAGGCAGCCCGCAAGGACGCCGCCGACCGCCCGAAGGATGTCGCGGCCCAGCTGGTCGCGGCGGATCTCGACCTCGTCGGCGGGCACGTGGAGGACGCCTTCGCCCGTCTCGTCGACGCCGTGCGCCTGTCCGCCGGTGATGACCGCGAGCAGGCCCGGGTGCGGCTGCTGGAGCTCTTCGAGGTGGTGGGCGGCGACGACCCCCGCGTGACCGCCGCGCGTGGCGCGCTGGCGCGCGTGCTCTTCTGAGCTGACCGCCTCTCATCGGTCCGGCCCGGCCGTGTTTTACGAAAAATTGGTAAAGCACGGCCGGTGTCACATTCCGTGAGTGACGGGCCGGTTGGCGGGGTGTGCTGTCCCTTTTTGTGGCCGCGTGTCCGATGCTCCTTCGCGCACGCTCCGTGTATTTCGCACGTGTGTCCCAGGTGTTGCGTCTCGTTTCGGCTACTCGCTGGTAACGAACCACTTGTGTGGCAGCGTGACTTGCACCACGATCGGCCGAGCCGACGTCCGCCACGCGTCGGCCACGGGTCCCGGGCGCCGTCACCGTACGGAACGCCCGGAGCGGCGGGTGCTCCGGCCCCGTCGTGGTGGCTGTCACCCGGGGGTGGCCCGGGGGCATCGCACTTCTTCCCGCCGCGCCGGCCGGGGCTGCCACCGCGGGCGGCGGACCGGGAAGTGGTCCACAAGGAGGAATGTCATGGAGTCTCAGGCTCGTGGCGGCACCAGATGGAAGCGGTTCGCCGTCGTCATGGTGCCGAGCATCGCCGCGACCGCGGCGATAGGGATCGCGGTCTCCCAGGGGGCACTGGCGGCGTCCTTCTCCGTCTCCGGCCAGGAGTTCAAGGTGTCCACCGCGAAGCTCGTCAACACGGACGGCTTCGTGCAGTACGGGGGACTGGTCGAGACGCCCAAGGGTCCCGAGCCCGTCGCCGTCTCCGCGTTCAACTCGGCGACCATCACCGAACTCTGCCAGTCGGTGGTCATACCCACCCCGATCGGGGACGTCAGCGTCAAGCTGAACGCCGGTGGTGACCCGAAGAAGCCGGTCAAGGCGAAGAACCTCTTCATCGACCTCAACCAGCTGAAGACCGACGCGGTGTTCACCAACATCGACATCGGTGTCTCGGTGGACAAGACCACCAAGGGGCCCAAGCCGACCGGCAACACGGTGCCCGGCTCCTTCGCGCAGCAGGCCGACCGTGCCACGCTGACCGACATCCAGCAGACGGCCTGGGCCACTTCGGCCGGCACCTTCGAGCTGAACGGGCTCAACATGAGCCTGCACAAGGGCAAGAAAGAGTGCTTCTGACGCGCTGACGGCCGGCCGCTCGGCGTCGCCCGCGGCGACGCTCCGCGCCGGGCCCGGTGATCCGGGCGCCCCACCGCCGAACCGTCGCCGACCGGGCGTCGCGGCCGCGTGCCGCAGCGCCCGGGCGGTGACGGCCGGCGGCGCCGGCGTCCCGCCGCGCCCACGCGTGCCGAGTGACCCTCGCGTCCGCGAACCCCTCCACCGACACACCGCGCCCCGCAGGGAGACCGCGCCATGAGCACCGCCACCGTCAGCCCGACCCCGAACGCCGGCTCGTTCCTCAGCAGAGGCCGTCGCGCGTTCCACGACTGGCGCGGTCAGCGCCCGTTCTGGGCCGGCCTGCTGACCATGCTGGGCGGCGTCCCGATCATGTACTTCCCGTACGCCAACATGCAGTTCGGCGACCTCACCATCCGGATGGCCACCACGGCCGGTGCCGGATCGCTGGTCATCGGCGTCCTGCTGGTGACGCTCGGGCTGACGATGTGGTTCCAGCCGCTGACCCGGGTGTTCGCCGGGGTCGCGACGCTGGTGCTGGTCCTGGTGTCGCTGGTGGTCTCGAACTTCGGCGGACTGGTCATCGGCTTCCTGCTCGGGCTGTTCGGCGGCGGGATGTCCATCGCCTGGGCACCGGGCCGCCCGGAGGACGATCACCGCCACACGACGGTGGGGGAGGACGACCGGCCCGACGAGATCGGCGTGCCCGCCCCGCACCAGCCCGCGCGCCGGGCGGGAACCGGCAGTGCCCTCGCGGGGTTCGACGCGTCCGAGCACGCGTCCGGACACCACCACGTGCAGGACCAGGGGAAGGGGAACGACCGTGCCGCGTGACGAGATACCCCCCGGCACAGCACGACCCGAGCGGCGGCGGGCACGCCTGCCGCGCGGCAGATCCGTGGCACTGGTCGCACTGCCGTCGGCCATGCTGCTCAGCATCAGTGTGAGTTCCCCGCTGGCCCAGGCCGACCCGCACCCGGAGAACCCCTTCCAGGACGGACCGTGCGTGGAGGTCAGCGACCGGACCGCGCGGGACGTGGGGGAACGCGAGCGCGACCGTGCCGGGGGGACCGGCACGGACGACCCCGACGGTGACGAGGACTCCGCCGAGGACGCCGCCGCCGGCGAGACCGCCGAAGCCGGCGACTCCGCGGACGGGCAGGGCACGCCCGCGCCCCCGCCCGGAAACGGC
>NZ_BHZI01000171.1 GCF_004305975.1 Streptomyces otsuchiensis | reverse complement strand
GGCCGCCTCCTCGGTGATCTGCTACGTCCTGGGCATCACCGCCGTGGACCCGATCCGGCACGGGCTGCTCTTCGCCCGCTTCCTCAGCGAGGAGAAGGCCGGTCCGCCCGACATCGACCTTGACTTCGAGCACGCCCGCCGCGAGGAGGTCATCCAGTACGTCTACCGCCGCTACGGCCGCACCCACGCCGCCCAGGTCGCCAACATCATCACCTACCGCCCCCGGCTGGCGGTCCGGGACGCGGCCCGCGCCCTGGGCTACCCGCAGGACCGCATCGAGGAGATGACCCGCCACATCCACCACCACGAGCCGCCGCCGGAGACCGCCCCCGTCCCCGCCGACGTGCGGTCCCTGGCCGCCGAACTCCACCGGCTGCCCCGGCACCTGGGCGTCCACTCCGGCGGCATGGTGCTGACCCGCCGGCCCATCGGCGAGACCATGCCGGTGGAGTGGGCCACCGCGGAGGGCCGGTCCGTGCTCCAGGGGGACAAGGACGACGTGGAGGCCGCCGGGCTGATCAAGATCGACCTGCTGGGGCTGGGGATGCTCTCCGCCCTGCACACCGCCTGCGACCTGATCGAACGCCACTACGGCCGCGTCCTGGACCTCGCCACCGTCCCGCCCGAGGACCCCGCGGTCTACGAGATGCTCTCCCGCGCCGACACCGTCGGTGTCTTCCAGGTCGAGTCCCGCGCCCAGATGTCCACCCTGCCCCGGCTGCGCCCGAGGAACTTCGGCGACCTGGTGGTCGCCGTCTCGCTGATCCGGCCCGGCCCCATCCAGGGCGGCTCCGTCCACCCCTACATGCGGCGCCGCGCCGGAGTGGAGGATGTCCGCTACCCGCACCCCTCCGCCGAGCCCGCGCTCCGGCGCTCCCTGGGCGTGGCGCTGTGGCAGGAACAGGCGATGCGGCTGGCGATCGACTGCGCCGGCTTCTCCGCCGGGCAGGCCGACCGGCTCCGCAAGGCCCTGGCCGCCAAGCACTCCACGGAACAGGTGGCGCGGATGCGCACCACGCTGCTGGAGGGAATGCGGCGGCGCGGCATCGACCGGGCGGCGGCCGAGGAGATCGCCACGATGATCGAGGGGTTCTCCCACTACGGCTTCCCCGAGTCGCACGCCCAGTCGATGGCACACCTCGTCTACGCCAGCGCCTGGATCAAGCGGCACTACCCGGCCGCGCTGCTCGCCGCGATCATGTCCCATCTGCCCATGGGGTTCTACTCCCTGCTCACCCTCGTCGGCGACGCGCGGCGCCACGGTGTCACCGTGCGCGGGGTGGACGTCCACGCCTCCGGGACCGCGACCAGCCTGGAGTCCGGCGCGGGCACCCCCGGCGGGGAGCACGGCGCCCCCGCTATCCGGCTCGGCCTGTCCACGGTGCGCGGACTGGGCGCCGGGCACGCCGAACGCATCGTCGCCGAACGCCCGTTCACCGGGCTGGACGACCTGGCGGCCCGCACCCGGCTGCCCGCCCGGGTCCTGGAGAACCTGGCCACCGCCGGAGCCCTCGCCTGCCTGGGGACCGGGCGCCGCGAAGGGCTGTGGACCGCCGGCGCCGTCGCCCACCGGGGACAGGACCCGCTGCCCGGCACCACCACGCCGCCGGCCGCGCCCCGCCTGCCGGAGATGACCCCGACCGAGGAGACCTACGCCGACCTCTGGGCCACCGGCGCCTCACCCGGAACCCACCCCGTCCAGTACCTCCGCTCCCACCTCGACATCCTCGGCGCCGTCTCCGCCGAGGAGGTGCGGGGACTGACGGACCGCACCCGGATCCTGCTGGGCGGGCTGGTCACCCACCGGCAGCGTCCGCCCACGGCCAAGGGCACCTGCTTCCTCAACATCGAGGACGAGACCGGCATGACCAATGTGATCGTCCCCCCGCCGGTCTGGCGGCGCTACCAGCGCGTGGCACTGGACAACCCCGGGCTCGTCATCCACGGCACCGTCGAACGCGCGCACGGGGCGATCAACGTGCTGGCCCACCGCATCGAGCCGCTGCGGCTGGAGACCCCCGCCCGCCGGACGGCGCCCCGCACCGACCCACCGCACCGTGTCGGCCCCCACGCCGATACCGGGGAGGCCCGGGACACCGGGGGCTCCCGGGGCGGCACCCCGCGGCGGAACTTACGGACCCGGCGGCGCCGGGCATCCCGCGCGGGACGCCCGGCGCCGATAACCGGTTGCCCCGGCACCCCGGCCGGGGACAGGCTCACCCCATGCGTGACACCGCCTCCGGGCCCGCCCCGTCCGCCGTCCCCGCACCGACGGAGCCCGCCTCCGGGCACCAGGCGCCGCCGGAGCCCGTCTCCGGCCGCGCCGGCGACGTCTCAGCGCTCTTCACCCGGGGCCGGCTGGTCGCCATCCCGCGCAAGGCGGCCCGTCGCGAGCAGTTGCTCGCCCACCTCGCGCGGACGCTCTTCGAGCCGCACCGTTCCTACACCGAACGCGAGGTCAACGACGCGATCCTGACCGTCCACGAGGACTGCTCGGCGCTGCGCCGCTACCTCGTGGAGTCGGTGCACCTGGTCCGCACCCGGGACGGCAGCAGCTACCGCCGCGTCGGCTGAGCCCCGGCCCCCGTGTCCCAGGGCCGGCCCCGGGAGGTGGCACGGACCACGATGTGGCACCGCGGGTCGCCGCCCACCCCGCCGGTCGTGCGGCCCGCATGCCTCGTCGGCGCACGACAGCCGGCCAGCCGGCCGGGTCCGGCGCGGTCCCGACCGCCGCCCCGGCCGACTGCCGGCGCGGCGAGGCAGCCGTGTCAGGGGGCATCCGGCAGCGTCGTCCGCCGGGCGGTCCCGGCGGACAGGGCGCCGGGAGCCGCCGCAGGCGTCGCAGGCGTCCCGGCGGCTTCCGGGCCGAGCGCCCGCCGCAGTGTCAGCAGGGCGCGGCGGAGGTGGCTCTTGACCGTGCCGAGGGGGAGCCCGGTCCGTTCGGCGATCTGCGCCTGGGTCAGGTCGTTGTAGAAGGCGAGGCCGATGACCTCCACCTGAACGCGTGGCAGCCGCCGTAGCTCACGCAGGACCAGCACCCGGTCCAGCACCTGCTCCGGCCCCGAGCCGCTGTCGACGGCCGGATACGGGAGGAGGCGGTCGGTGTGCACGGAGGCCAGCAGTTCGCCACGCCGGGCACGGGCCGCCAGCGCGTCCGCGATGGAGTGCCGGGCGATGCCGACCAGCCAGCCTGCCAGGGTGCCCCGCTCGGGGCGGAAGCGGTGCCGTCCACACCAGGCGGCCAGGAAGACCTGCTGGGTCACGTCCTCGGCCTCCCGCTCGTCACCGAGGGCACGCCTGGCGAGGGCGAGGATCATCGAGCCCCACCGCTGGTAGACGGTCTCCAGGCCCCGTTCGTCGCCGGCGAGGAAACCCGCGACGTCCGGTTCCAGGAGGCCGTCGTGACCGCTTTGGTCAGGTTCTTCCGTTTCGCTCCCCGTGGTGCCCGTGGTGCCCGTGGTGCCCGTGGTGCCCGTGGTGCCGCGACGGCCGCGGACCCGGGGCATCATGGTGCGGCTGCTCGGGGCTGGTCCGATGTCCACCATGACGGAGTCCTCCTGCCACGTCGGCGGGCTGTCGCCGGGGTGTGCGGCACGCGGCCGGGTGGGCTGGAGCCGGCCGCGTGCCGACTCCGCCCACGGTGGAGGCGGGACACCGGCCCGGCAACTCGCGGTGCCGGTGCCCGGACGCGTCCCCGACGTCCCGGACACGGCCTCCGTGCCGCGCCGAAGCGCCCGCGCCACGTCCGCTGCCGGACGGTGCCCCGAGGTGACCGACTGCGCCGAACGGGTCGTGCTCGGGGGCAGCGTCGCAGGTGGGAGCCGGGTCGCCCGGGCGACCTGGGGGCAGCCGCATCCACGGGGAGCCCGGCCACGGAAGTGAGGGCGAGGTACCGCACCGAGCGGGACCCGACGAAGGGACATCAACCGATGAGCTTCCGCATACCCACCGCCATCGCAGCGTCGCTGGGTCTCGGCGCACTGACCCTGGGTATCACCGGCCCGGCCGCGGCAGCCCCGGCCGACGCGTCCGCCGCCGCGGACACAGCCCTGGTCTCCGTCTTCCACGGCGTGCCCGACCTGCCCGTCGACGTCTACGCCAACGGTGAGGAACTCCTCCCCGACTTCCAGCCCGGCACCCTGACCGACCCGGTCGAGCTCGACCCCGGTTCCTACGAGATCACCGTGTTCGAGGCGGGCGCCGACCCGTCAGGCACCCCCACCCTGGAGACCACGGTCGAGGTCGGCGCGGGTGACAACGCGACCCTCACCGCCAACCTGTCCGAGGACGGCACCCCCGCACTGAACGCCTACGTCAACGACACCTCCGAGATGGCGGCGGGAACCTCCCGGCTGACCGCGCGGCACATCGCGGCTGCCCCGGCCGTGGACGTCCGCGCCGACGGCAACGTCGTCTTCTCCGGCCTGGAGAACCCCGGCGAGGACACCACCGAGGTCGACGCGGGCACCGTGTCCGCCGACGTCACCCTGGCCGGCACCGACACGGTCGCCATCGGCCCGGCGGACCTCGACCTGGCCGAGGGCACTGTCACCATCGTCTACGCGTGGGGCAGCGCGGAGGACGACAACCTCGCCCTCGCGGTCCAGACGATCGACGGCACGCACACCGCGCCGGGACACGTGGACGCCGGTACCAGTGGTGCCGCGGCCAACTCCTCCGAGGCCTGGATGGCCTGGAGCGCCGCCGGACTCGCCGGCCTCGGCGCAGCACTGCTGGTGAGCCGTCGGGCGCGCCAGGACGCCTGAGGTGGACACGGGTCACCCCCGCTCGCCGCGCCCCCGTCGGTTCCGGCCACACTCCGGTGCCGCGGGGGCGCTGGCTGCGGGGGTTGTCCTGTTCCTTGCCCTCGGTGCCCCGGGTGGCACCGCACCGGAGGACTTCGGCGGCCCGCCCTCCGCCACCGGGCGACCGGGCGCCGAGGAGCACGAGCAGCCGCCGGGCGCGGGGGCGGAGGACGGCGCCGGGGCACCCGTGCGGGTGTCGGTGGACCGCGTGGGCCTGACGGCACAGGTGGTGCCGGTCGGCGTGGAGGACGACGGCGGAGCCGAGGTCCCCGAGGACCCGCGGCTGGTGGGCTGGTACCGGTTCGGCCCAGCCCCCGGCGCGCCCGCCGGCTCAGCGGTGCTGATGGGGCACGTGGACGCGCACACCGGCGCACTGGGTGAGTTCGCGCGTCTGTACGACGTACGCGAGGGCGACCGCGTGACGGTCGAACGCGACGCGGCCGAATCCGTCCACTACCGGATCACCGGACGCGAGACCGTCGCCCGGGAGGCCCTGCCCGAGTGGACCTTCCGCCGTGACGGCGACCCGGTGCTGACCCTGATCACCTGCGCGCCGCCCTACACGGCTGACGGGGGCTACCGGAACAACGTCGTCGTGACCGCCGTCCCCGAGGACGGCTGAGGTGGCGCGAGACGCCGGGCGGGCGCGTCGTCTCAGACGCCGGGCGGGCACGTCGCCTCACTCCCCGGTGTAGACCGTGTCGTGCTCCGGGCCGTGGGCGAGGAACCCGGCGACGCCGCGCCGGTGGTCGGCGGAGCGGGTCACCCGGGCGGCGATCCCCGGGAGGGCGGCGTCCGCCGCGTCGACACCGCCGCTGAGCCAGGCGCGCACGACCTCCTTCGTCGCCCCGTGGGCGCGGGTCGGCCCCTCGGCCAGCCGCCGCGCGTAGGCGTGCGCGTCCTCGTGGAAGGTCTTCGGCTCGAAGAGCGCGTTCACCACGCCCCAGTCGGCCAGGACCGACCCCCGGTACAGGTCGCCCGTCATCACCAGCTCCCGCGCCCGCCCCGGGCCGGCCCGCTCGGCCAGCCGCTGGGTGCCGCCCATGGAGGGGGTGAACCCGATCCTGCGTTCCACCAGACCGAACCGGGCGGAGGCCGTGGCCACGATCAGATCGCAGGCCAGGGCGAGTTCGAAGGCGGCGGTGAGGGTCAGCGAGTGGGCCGCGAACACGGTCGGGCACGGCAGGCGCTCCAGCGCGCGGGTGATCCGCAGCCGGCTCTCCCAGAACTCCTCGGCCTCGTCGTCCTCCAGAGCGGCGAAGACCTCGACATCGACCCCGGAGCTGACGATCCGCCCGCCGGAACGGACGAGGAGCGCGCGCGGCGGATGCTCGGTCAGCCAGTCCACGGCGTCGGCCCAGGCCGCCCACATCGGCAGGTCGAAGACGTTGACCGGCGGGCTGTCCATGGTGAGCACGGCGAGCGGACCGTCCCGGGTCAGCCGCAGCGGCCCGTCCCCGTCGCGCAGGTGCGCGGGAGGGAGCGGCCCGGCGTCCGCCGTGCCCGGGCCCGTGGGGTCGGGGGCGCTCACGGCGTGCCCCGGAAGATGGCGATGGCGTTGTTGCCGCCGAAGCCGAAGGCGTTGCTCTGGACATGCCGCAGACCGGGAACGGCGAGCGGTGCGCCGGTCACCAGCTTCAGGCCGGGCTCGACGTCCTCGCTGTCGACCGGGGTCGGCGGCACCAGCCCGTGCCGGAGCGTGAGGCAGGCGGCCACCGAGCCGGCCGCCCCCGCCGCGCCCATCAGATGGCCGACCGTTCCCTTGATCGCGGTGACGGCGGCGTTCGGATAGTGCTCGGTGAAGATGCCCGCCTCGATGGTGTCGTTGGCCCGGCTGCCGGTTCCGTGGGCGTAGATCACGTCGATGTCGTCCGCGCCGAGCCCGGCCTCGGCCAGGGCGCGTCGGTGACAGGCGGCGACGCCCTCACGGTCCGGCGCGGTGGGGTGGCTGGCGTCGTTGCTGACGGCCACGGCGAGGACCTCGCCGTAGGGCTGCCCGCCGGGGCGCAGCGCCTGTTCGGTCTGGAGCACCAGGAAGCCCGCGCCCTCGGACGGCGTGACGTAGCGGCGGTTGCCCGCGAACGGACGGCAGGGCGTCCGCCCGATCGCCTGGAGGGTGGCGAACCCGATGATGTTCTTCTCCGAGTACGGGTCGCAGCCGCCGACGACGGCGGTGTCGGCGACACCGGAACGGAGCATCTCCAGCGCGCAGGAGAGGGCGACGTTCGCCGACGCGCAGGTGCTCTGCGCGGTGAACACCGGACCGTGCGCACCGACGGCCCGGGCGACCGTGTCGGAGATGGAGTAGCTGGAGAAGCCGCCGCTCTCCCCGATGTCACGGCGGTCGGCGACCAGGTCCTCCAGCGCGTCCGCCTGGCCGTCGCTGCTGCCCACACAGACGACCGCGTCGCGCAGTTCCCGCGCGCCCGGGGCGATTCCCGCGTCCCGGAGGGCCTCCAGTGCCGCGTACTCCGCGAAGACCGAGGCGGCGCGCGGGCGTTCACGGGTCTCGGCGCTGACCTCGGAGAGGGCGCTCTCGTAGGCGGCGGCGGGCACCCGGCCGCCGAGGATGCCGGACTTCATGCCGGGATACAGCGGTGTCAGTTCCTCGAAGCGCGGGCGTCCCGCGCACAGGTCGTCCCAGAAGGGGGCTGTGCCGGCGCCGGCCGGCGAGATCATGCCCACTCCGGTCACGAAGACCCGGGTCTGTTCCGGTGTCGAGCTGCTACGCATCGGTGGTGACCTTCTGCCTGGTGACGGTGACGCCGGCCCGGCGCCCGGTGGCGGTCCGGCAGGTGAGGACGGCCCGCTCCCCGGCCCGCAGGGTGCCGGCCAGCCGCAGGAAGGCGTCGGTGGCGAAGGCGCCGTTGCGGTCGTGGGCGGCGGCTGGGACGGTGTCGCCGGTGAGAGCGGGGTGTCCCGGGTCCCGGATCACCTCGACCCGGGCGCCCGGAGCGTTGTCCGGCGTGTCGTCCCGCGCGTCGCCCGGCGCGTCGTGACCTGTGCCGAAGTCGAAGGCGGCGGTGAGCCCGTGGCCCCGGACGAGCGTCGCGTGCGTCACCCCGGAGCGGCAGGTCACGCCCGGCGCGTCGTGGTCGGCGTCCCGCAGGGCTTCGGGGGAGTAGACGTCACCGACCAGCAGGCGGCTGACGTCGGACCGGCCCCGCTCCAGGGCCGAGAGCGCCTGCCACAGGGCGAGGACCGGGGTGAGCGTCCCGCCGTTGAGCGTCATGTTGCGGCCGGTCGCGCCGATGCTCAGGTTGACGAAGGCGGCGGCCGAACTGGAGGTCGCGTTGGGGAAGTACTGCGCGGAGAGCAGCCGTCCCTTGCTCGCGGCGTCCCGCTGGAGCCGGGCGAGCGCGGCGGTGTTGCCGTACTCGGTGCCGATCACGACCGTCTCGTCGGTACGGGTCCCGGAGGCGCGGGCCGCGGAGCCGCCGGCCCCGGGGGTCTCCCCGCCGGTGTGCACCAGGTAGAGGCAGAGGCGGGTGAACCAGTCGCGGAACTGGTCGCCGGTGGAGCCGATCACCTCGTGCAGGTCGGCTGGCAGCCCGGCCGGTTCGCCCGACTCGGTGATGCCCTCCGGCGCGCAGAGCGCGACCTGGCTCAGATCAAACGCGAACACACGATCCTCCGTGGAGCTGGACAGGGAACGCCTGGGCCCGGGCAGGCTCAGCCGGGGACCAGTTCGTTCACGTAGCCCTGGAGGTCGGCGACGGTGACCAGGTCCCGGGAGAACTCGTCACCGATCTCGATGTCCAGCTCGGACTCGACCAGGACGATCACGTCGATCAGCTTCAGCGAGTCGATTCCGAGGTCGGCGTTCAAATCCTGCGAGCTCTGCACGGTGAAGGAATCGGGAAGCTCCGCGACCTGCTTCAGGATCGATGAAATCGTTTCGTTGACGGCGACGGGCATGTCGCTTCCCCCCGGTGTGCATTCTGCCTTGGTGTGTGGTCACAGCGTGCCGAATCGGAAAAAGCGAGGTGTTGATCATTCGCATCGGCGCTCGGACGCTAGCCGTCTGCGGAGTCGAGTGTCAACATGCGTGGAAACGTTTGTGGTTGAGGTGTGGCACAGCCATATTCGCGCAACGGTTCAGCTGTTTCCGTTGCGCGCCTCCCCGGTTCGTGGTACTGCCCGTCCGGCGCCTCCCGGCTGGGCTGACGGTGCGTCAGAACGCGCCCGTGATAGCTCAAATCCCCTGTTGGTGTGGGTGTTTCGGCGTGAAACCTCATGTGACCTTCGCCATGTTGGCGGTCCCCGGTGGCTGCCTTACGCTCCATCATCAAGTGCCATGACCAACGGGGGGCGTTTCGCCATGTCAGTTCTGCCGTCAGAGCTCGCCAAGAACGGCTACGACCGCTGGGATCTCCTCCAGCATTTCGGCCTGACCGAAACGGATGAGAACTACCGGGCGCTCCGGGCGGCTTACGAAGACCTGCCCATCGACCCGTACGCCCCCGATTCCGGACGGCACCGCCGGTACGCACGTGGGGTATTCCTTCCGTGGTCCCGGGAGTTCTTCTGGATGCCGGCTTCCAGAAGTCACGCACTCGAAGGCATGAACGGTTACTACCAGGGTGACAACAACCCCGAATACGTCAACGTGGTCCGCTCCCTTCCGGCGATCAGCCAGGAGGTCTGCGACAACCCGCTGCTGCTGGACATGATCCAGTTCGACTTCGAGCAGACGCGCTGGAGCGAGGACGACGCGGTCTGGCCGCTGTACGTCGGGATCCACCTGATCAAGCTGCGCATCGAGGACGAGGACGGCGAGGCCGTCTCCTCGCCCAACGAGCTGCACCAGGACGGCGAGCCGTACGTCTTCGCGCACATGATCTACCGGGAGAACGCCGAGGGCGGCAACAACGTCATCGCCACCCCGGCCCATCGCGGGAAGCAGCCGGAGGAGGTCCCGGCCCACGACATCCTCGCCGAGTTCGACATGCGCACTCCGCTGGAGGCGTACGGGATCACCGACCACCTCGTGAGCCACTACGTCGCCCCCATCCGCAAGGGCAGCGAGCCCGGCCCGGGCGAGCGGGCGATCCTGCTCGCCGACTGGGTGCCCATGCGTCACCGCATCTGAGGGGCGGCGGACCATGCACGAAGTGCGCCATCACCACCCCCGGGCGGTGAGCACCGGAGCCGGCGACGAACTGCGCAAGGCTCTCGTCTTCTACTACGGCGACGCCCGCGTGACGCCCGCCGAGCGCGGTGTCGACGTCACGGTTCCGGGCGCGTCCGGCCTGGACGAACGCGCGCTGGGCGAGATCGTCCGGCACTTCCTGCGCGGACACCGGGATGTCCCGGTGAAGGTCGCGGCCGAACACGCCCCGACCACCGCCGTGGACGCCTCGCCGCCGTCCCGGGACGACCGGGTCGAACTGGCCGGAGGTGTCTATCTGCACGGCCCCGAGTGGGGCGCGGCGATGCGGCACACCCGTGAGGCGGTCCGGCGGGGGATCGCCGACCGGTTCGACGCGCCGAGCCTGACGGGTGCCGCCCAGATCCCCCGCGACGTCCTGGTGCGCGCCGGCTACTACCAGAAGTTCCCCCACCTGGTGAACACGGTCGGCCGCATCCGCCCCGACTACTGGGACGGGGTGACGGTCGCGCAGCTGCGGCCCGGCCAGGACGAGACGCTCGCGTCGTTCTACACGCCGTCCGAGATGGTGCTGAACCCGGTCACCTGCTACCACGTCTACGCCAACGCGCCGCTTCTGCTGGAGCGTTACGGCAGCGACGGCCTGTTCGCCATCGAGGGGCCGGTCTTCCGTCACGAGTCCCACAACCACGGGCCCACCCGGCTGGCCGAGTTCACGATGTTCGAGCTGGTCCGGCTCGGTGGCACGGCGGCCGTCGAGCGGGAGTACGAGCGGCTGCTGACCGTCTTCACCGAGTTCTTCGCGTCACTGGACCTTCCGCACCGGATCGTCAGCGCCTCGGACGCCTTCTTCGGGGACGACCCCTCGATCGCCCGGGACGCCCAGCTGCTGAGCGGCGGCAAGTTCGAGGTGCGGGTACCGCTGGGCGACGGTGAACTCTCCGTGGCCAGCGTGAACTTCCACGGGGAGGTCTTCGCCGACGCGTTCGCGCTGCGTGAGCGGGGGGTCGAGGCCACCTGCTGCGCGGGCGTCGGCCTGGACCGGCTCGCCTACGCCCTCCTCTCCTACGGCCTGATCCCCGACGGACCGGCCTCGCCCGGCCCGGCGTGACACCACCCGCTCCGGAGTAGCGCCGTCCCGGCGTGACGCCGCCCACGCCACCAGGCCCGAGAGACCACCCCGGGCGGCCTCCCCCGACCACCGTCGAGCGGGCGGCCGCCCGGCGTTCGACCCCACCACCGAGAGATGAGACCCATGGAAGACATCGCAGGCGTGGTCAGCGGGCTGCTCGACCAGCTCGCGGCGGCCCGGGACGTTCCCGGCGACGCGGCCCCCGGCCTGATCATCGTGAGTTCGCTGGACCAGATGCGCTTCCTGGTCGGCCTGGAGGAGCGACTCGATGTGATGCTGGACGTCGGCGACGAGCTGCCGTTCGACCTCACGGACCGCGATGCCCTGGTGAAGAGCGTCCGCGAGCTGCTCGTCGAATCCGGCGTCGACCTGTGACCGCCGGGGAGCGGTCCTGATGGCGGCCGGGCGTACCCCGGTGGCCGACTGGCCGATCATGCGCCAGGTGGTCGGAACCTCGGTGCCGCTGATGTTCGGCATGGTGGGCAACCTGCTGTTCATGCTGGTCGACCGGATCTGCCTGGCGCGCTACTCCGAGGAGACCCTCCAGGCGTCCGGCCCCGCGATCTTCACGGCCACGGCGATCTTCATGCTCACCACCGGCGCCGTCGGGATCACCCGCTCCTACGTCGCCCAGGCCCGGGGGCGTGAGGACGAGCGCGGCACCCTGGACGAGGGTGCCAACGGCTTCGTCCTCGCCGTCCTGCTCTCCCTGGTGCTGCTGGCGTCCACCCCGCTGGTGATGCGCATTCCCGAGCTGAGCGGCCACCCGCCGGCCGTCCAGGAGCTGGAGTCGCAGTACCTCGGCCTGGCCACCGTCTACGGCGCCGTCATGACCCTGAACATGGCGCTCTCCTCCTACTTCAACGGCATGGGACGCACCCGGGTCCCGATGACGGTCGGCCTCATCGGGCAGGCCGTCGGCGTGGTGCTGACCGTCGGCCTCGTCTTCGGCCGCTTCGGGCTGCCCGAGATGGGGATGCGCGGCTCGGCCCTCGGCACGCTCGGCGCGGTCGCCGTGATGTTCGTCTGCTACTGGGTCTACCTGCCCAGCGGCTACTGCGCGGGCTTCGTCAACCTGGTGCGCCAGGGCATGCGACGGGCCTTCGACACCGTCTGGCTGCGGCTGCGCCGCGGCGCGCCCTCCGGCGGATCGATGGGCCTGGAGGAGCTGGGCCAGACGGCCTTCGTCTGGCTGGCGGGCGTGCTCGGGGTGCTGGCGCTGTCCGCCAACAACGTCGCCCTCTCGCTCAACTACGCGGCCGTCATCCCGCTGATCGGGCTCGGGCTGGGCTGCAACGTCCTGTGCGGCAACGCGGTCGGCGCCAAGCGCTACCTCGACGTGCCCCGGATCATGCGGGCCACCCTCCTGGTCAGCGGTGCCTATGTGGCGGTCGTCGCCTTCTTCCAGATCGTCACGCCCACGCTGCTGCTGGCGCCCTTCGGTCTGAGCGAGGCCGGGCCGGAGACCGTCGAGACCGCGGTCAACACCTCACGGGTGCTGTGGACCTACGCGGCGGCGTTCATGTTCGCCATGGTGGGCTCCGCGGTGCTGGAGTGCTTCGGCCTGGCGCGGTTCGCCTTCGTCACCCGCGTCGTCCTGATGTGGTGCCTGTGCGTCCCGATCCTCACCGCGGTCGTGCTGACCCACCAGGACCAGCCCGAGATCCTGCCGGTCCTGTGGCTGATCTTCTCCTTCTTCGAAGCGGTGATGGCGGCCATCTGCTTCTGGCGCATCAGGCGAGCCGTCGCACGGCGGGAGAACGAACTCGTCGAGGTGGAGACCGCCGACGCGCCGGTCGCCGCCGAGGCCGAGCCGCAGCCCCTGGCGGCGGGAGAGCCCGCCGCCAGGGGCTGCGGCTCGGC
>NZ_BHZI01000170.1 GCF_004305975.1 Streptomyces otsuchiensis | reverse complement strand
CCCCCGGCACGGGCCCCGCCCCCGGCACGGACAGCTCGGACGGTCCTGGCCGCCCGGCACCGGAAGGCGGCGCGGCGTGAAGGAACGCGTGAGCGAGGGCCTCTACGGCCTGGGCTGGTCCACGGTCAAGCGGCTGCCCGGGCCGGTCGCGGTCGCCCTCGGCCGCCGCGTCGCCGACACGACCTGGAAGCGGCAGGGCAAGGGCGTGCGGCAGCTGGAGGCCAACCTGGCCCGGGTCGTACCCGAGGCCGGCCCCGAGGAGCTGCGCGCGCTCTCCCGCGCCGGGATGCGTTCCTACCTGCGCTACTGGATGGACTCCTTCCGGCTGCAGACCTGGCCGGAGAGCCGGGTCCGGGCGGGAGTCTCCATCGAGGAGATCGACCGCCTCACCGACGGCGTCGCCTCCGGGCGCGGCGTCATCCTGGCGCTGCCCCACATGGCCAACTGGGACCTCGCCGGCGCCTGGCTGACCACCGAGCTGAACATCCCCTTCACCACGGTCGCCGAGCGCCTCAAGCCCGAGAGCCTCTACGACCGCTTCGTCTCCTACCGCGAGAGCCTGGGCATGGAGGTGCTGCCGCACACCGGCGGCTCCGCGTTCGGCACCCTGGCCCGCCGCCTGCGCGCCGGAGGACTGGTCGCGCTCGTCGCCGACCGCGACCTCTCCTCCTCCGGTATCGAGGTCGACTTCTTCGGGGAGACGGCCCGCATGCCCGCCGGCCCGGCGATGCTCGCCCAGCAGACCGGCGCGCTGCTGCTGCCCGCCACGCTGTGGTTCGACGACTCCCAGGTCATGAAGGGACGGGTGCACAGCCCGGTCGACGTTCCCGCCGAGGGCACCCGCGCCGAGCGGACCGCCGTGATGACCCAGCGCGTGGCCGATGCCTTCGCCGCCGGGATCACCCGCCACCCCGAGGACTGGCACATGCTCCAGCGACTGTGGCTCAGCGACCTGCCCGGCGGAGGAACCGCGTGAGAATCGGCATCGTCTGCCCCTACGCCTGGGACATCCCCGGCGGGGTGCAGTTCCACGTCCGAGACCTGGCCGAGCACCTGATCCGCCTCGGTCACGACGTCTCCGTCCTGGCCCCTGCCGACGACGAGAAGGGGCTGCCGCCCTACCTGGTCTCGTCCGGGCGCACCGTGCCCGTGCCGTACAACGGATCGGTGGCCCGGCTCAACTTCGGCCCGCTCTCCGCGGCCCGGGTGCGCCGCTGGGTCCTGGACGGCGACTTCGACGTGCTCCACGTCCACGAGCCCGCCGCGCCCTCCCTGGCGCTGCTGACCTGCTGGGCGGCGCGCGGCCCCATCGTCGCCACCTTCCACACCTCCAACCCGCGCTCCCGGGCGATGATCGCCGCCTACTCGATGCTCCAGGCCGCGCTGGAGAAGATCAGTGCCCGCATCGCCGTCAGCGAGTACGCCCGCCGGACCCTGGTCGAGCACCTCGGCGGCGACGCGGTCGTCATCCCCAACGGCGTCGACGTCGACTTCTTCGCCGACGCCGAACCACGGCCCGAGTGGTCCGGCGGAGAGGGCCGCGGCGGCGTCATCGGCTTCGTCGGCCGTATCGACGAGCCCCGCAAGGGACTCCCGGTACTGATGCGCGCCCTGCCGTCGATCCTCGCCGAACTCCCCGACACCCGGCTGCTGGTGGCCGGGCGCGGCGACACCGAGCAGGCGGTGGCCTCGCTGCCGGAGCGGTTCCGCGACCGGGTCGAGTTCCTCGGCATGATCAGTGACGAGGACAAGGCCCGCTTCCTGCGTTCCGTCGATCTCTACGTCGCTCCCAACACCGGTGGCGAGAGCTTCGGCATCATCCTGGTCGAGGCCATGTCCGCCGGTGCCCCCGTCCTGGCCAGCGACCTCGACGCCTTCGCCCAGGTGCTGGACCAGGGCGCGGCCGGTGAGCTGTTCGCCAACGAGGACGCCGACGCGCTGGCCCGGGCCGCGGTCCGGCTGCTCGGCGACCCCGCCCGGCGCACCGCGCTGCGCGAGCGGGCCACCGCCCACGTCCGCCGGTTCGACTGGGACACCGTCGGGGCCGACATCCTCGCCGTCTACGAGACCGTCACCGAGGGGGCCGCCGCCGTCGCCCCCGACGAGCGCGCCGCCCCGCGCGGGTAGCCTGTCCCACCGTGATGACCCTCATCTGGATCTGCGTCGTCCTGGTGCTGACCGGCGTGTACCTGAGCTGGACCGCCGGCCGCCTCGACCGGCTGCACTCCCGCATCGACGCCGCGCGGGCCGCCCTCGACGCCCAGCTGCTGCGGCGTGCCTCGATCGCCCAGGAACTCGCCACCTCGGGGGTCTTCGACCCGGCGGCGTCGATGGTGCTCTACCAGGCGGCCCACTCCGCGCGGCAGGCCGAGGAGGACCACCGCGAGGTCGCCGAGAGCGAGCTGAGCCAGTCGCTGCGCGCCGTCTTCGGTGAGCCGGGTCAGGTCGCGGCGGTCCGGGACTTCCCCGGCGGTGCGGACGCGGTCGCCGAACTCGGGGGCGCGGTGCGCCGGGTACCCATGGCCCGCCGCTTCCACAACGACGCCGTGCGGGCGGCCCGCGCCCTGCACCGCCACCGGAAGGTGCGGTGGTTCCGCCTCGCCGGTCACGCGCCGTTCCCGCTGGCCTTCGAGATGGACGACGAGCCGCCGGCCGCACTGGCGGCCCGCGCCGAGAGCTGACCGGGACGCGGGGGCGGCCGGCTGCCCCTGCCGGTCCACCGGCGTGGGATTGGCCCTTTCCCGGGGCGCCCCCGACCGGTTTCATCGGAGAGAAACCGATTCCACCAGCTGTATCCCACCGGGACCACCAGGACGCGGCCCGGGATCGCGGGCGACCACCCGCCGTTCCGCCGCCCCCGCGGCTCCCGATGACCACCGCGACGAGAGGTCGATCCGTGTCGAGCACGCCCCCCAGCACGTCCGCCGCCACTTCCGGCACCGCACCCGAGACCGGCACCGCACGGGTCAAGCGCGGCATGGCCGAGCAGCTCAAGGGCGGCGTGATCATGGACGTCGTCACCCCGGACCAGGCGAAGATCGCCGAGGACGCCGGAGCGGTCGCCGTCATGGCGCTGGAGCGGGTGCCCGCCGACATCCGCAAGGACGGCGGCGTGGCCCGGATGTCCGACCCCGACATGATCGAGGGCATCATCGAGGCCGTCTCCATCCCGGTGATGGCCAAGTCCCGGATCGGTCACTTCGTCGAGGCACAGGTCCTCCAGGCGCTCGGCGTCGACTACATCGACGAGTCCGAGGTGCTCACCCCGGCCGACGAGGTCAACCACAGCGACAAGTTCGCCTTCACCACCCCCTTCGTCTGCGGCGCCACCAACCTCGGTGAGGCGCTGCGCCGGATCGCCGAGGGTGCGGCGATGATCCGCTCCAAAGGCGAGGCCGGCACCGGCAACGTCGTCGAGGCCGTCCGGCACATGCGCCAGATCCGCGGCGAGATCGCCCGGCTGCGCGGCTACGACCGCAACGAGCTGTACGCCGCCGCCAAGGAGCTGCGCGCGCCGTACGAGCTGGTCGCCGAGGTCGCGGCGGCGGGCAAGCTGCCCGTGGTGCTGTTCTCCGCCGGCGGTGTGGCCACCCCGGCCGATGCCGCCCTCATGCGGCAGCTCGGCGCCGAGGGTGTCTTCGTCGGCTCCGGCATCTTCAAGTCCGGTGACCCGGCCAAGCGCGCCGCGGCCATCGTGAAGGCCACCACCTTCTACGACGACCCGAAGGTGATCGCGGACGCCTCCCGGGCCCTCGGCGAGGCCATGGTCGGCATCAACTGCGACGACCTTCCCGACTCCCAGCGCTACGCCTCGCGCGGCTGGTGACCTCCGGCGCGTGAGTGCCGCGACGCGTCACCGGGCGCGTTCGGGTGCCGGGACCTCTCCCGGCACCCGGGGCGGTCCCGCGTGCCCGTCCGGGGCCGCCGCCCGGCTCTCTGTCCCACCCGTTCCGAAAGGCTCACCGTGACCAGCCCGACCACTCCCGCAGCCGCCTCGCCGACCATCGGCGTCCTCGCGCTCCAGGGCGACGTGCGCGAACATCTGGCGGCGCTCCAGGCGGTCGGCGCCCGGCCGGTCACCGTACGCCGGCCCGAGGAGCTGGCCGCGGTCGACGGGCTGGTGATCCCCGGCGGGGAGTCCACCACCATGTCCAAGCTCGCCGCCGCCTTCGGCCTGCTGGAGCCGTTGCGCTCGCGGGTCCGGGACGGCATGCCGGCCTACGGCTCCTGCGCGGGCATGATCATGCTCGCGGACAAGATCCTCGACCCCAGGTCCGGACAGGAGACCATCGGCGGGATCGACATGATCGTGCGCCGCAACGCCTTCGGCCGGCAGAACGAGTCGTTCGAGGCGGAGCTGGATGTGGCCGGGGTACCGGGAGGGCCGGTCCAGGGCGTCTTCATCCGCGCGCCGTGGGTGGAGTCGGTCGGTGCGCGCGTCGAGGTGCTGGCCAGCTACGAGGGCCACCCGGTCGCTGTCCGTCAGGGCGACCTGGTCGCCACCGCCTTCCATCCCGAGCTGACCGGCGACACCCGCGTCCACCGTCTCTTCGCCGAACTGGTGGCGGAGGCGGCGGACGTGGCGGACAGCGATGACGGGGGCGACAGTCCCGGGCGGTAGGATTCCGGTCCCGGTACTGTTGGTGACTTTAAGGAGCGAGGCTGTGTCCGGCCACTCTAAGTGGGCAACCACCAAGCACAAGAAGGCCGTGATCGATGCCAAGCGCGGCAAGCTCTTCGCCAAGCTGATCAAGAACATCGAGGTCGCGGCCCGCACCGGCGGTGCCGACCCCGACGGCAACCCCACGCTCTTCGACGCCATTCAGAAGGCGAAGAAGAGCTCGGTGCCGAACAAGAACATCGACAGCGCCGTCAAGCGTGGCGCCGGCCTGGAGGCCGGCGGCGCCGACTACGAGACGATCATGTACGAGGGCTACGGCCCCAACGGCGTGGCCGTGCTCATCGAGTGCCTCACCGACAACCGCAACCGCGCGGCCTCCGACGTCCGGGTCGCCATGACCCGCAACGGCGGCTCGATGGCGGACCCCGGTTCGGTCTCGTACCTCTTCAACCGCAAGGGCGTCATCATCGTCCCCAAGGCCGGCCTCTCCGAGGACGACGTACTGGGCGCGGTGCTGGAGGCCGGGGTCGAGGAGGTCAACGACATCGGTGAGTCCTTCGAGGTCATGAGCGAGGCCGGTGACCTGGTCGCGGTGCGTACCGCGCTGCAGGAGGCCGGGATCGACTACGACTCGGCCGAGGCCAACTTCGTCCCGACCATGCAGGTCGAACTGGACGAGGACGGCGCCCGCAAGATCTTCAAGCTCGTCGACGCCCTGGAGGACAGCGACGACGTGCAGAACGTCTTCGCCAACTTCGACGTCTCCGACGAGGTCATGGAGAAGGTCGACGCCTGACGCGCGGACAGCGCGCCCGCCCGCCGGCGCCGCGCGGCCGCGGAACGACAGTGGGGCGGCTCCCCGACGCACGACGCGTCCGGGAGCCGCCCCGTCGTCGTCCCGTGCGGCGGCGGCTCCGGGACACGGTCCGCCGGACGCCGGTGTTGTCGGTGGCAGCCGGTAGCCTGCTCGGACGGCGGACGGAGGAGGGCGCGTTGCGGGTACTGGGGGTTGATCCCGGGCTCACCCGGTGCGGGGTCGGCGTGGTCGAGGGGACGGCCGGTCGGCCGTTGCGCATGGTCGCCGTCGGCACCCTGCGCACACCGCCGGAGCTGGACACCCCGGAGCGACTGGTGCGGATCGAGGAGGGGCTGGAGGAGTGGCTGGACACCCACCGGCCCGAACGAGTCGCCGTCGAGAGGGTGTTCAGCCAGCACAACGTCCGCTCGGTCATGGGTACCGCTCAGGCCAGCGCGGTCGCCATGCTCTGCGCCGCCCGTCGCGGTCTGCCCGTCGCGCTGCACACACCCAGCGAGGTGAAGGCCGCGGTCACCGGCAGCGGCCGGGCGGAGAAGGCGCAGGTGGGGGCCATGGTCACCCGGCTGCTGCGACTCTCCGAGCCGCCCCGGCCCGCGGACGCGGCCGACGCCCTCGCCCTCGCCATCTGCCACATCTGGCGCGGCCCCGCGCAGCAGCGGCTGCGGCTCGAACAGGCCGCCGCCGACCGCTCCGCCGCCGACCGCTCCGCCTCCGCTCGACTCCCGAAAGGCGCCCGCCCATGATCGCGTCCGTCCACGGCACGGTCGCCGCACTCGCTCCCGACTCCGCCGTCGTGGAGATCGGCGGCTTCGGCGTCAGCGTCCAGTGCGGGCCCGCCACCCTGGCCACGCTCCGCCTGGGTGAGACGGCCCGGCTGGCCACGTCGCTGGTGGTCCGTGAGGAGTCGCTGACGCTCTACGGCTTCGCCGACGACGACGAACGCCAGACGTTCGAACTGCTCCAGACGGCCAGCGGGGTCGGCCCGCGGCTGGCGCAGGCGATGCTCTCCACCCACACCCCGGACGCGCTGCGCGCGGCGGTCGCCGGCGGTGACGAGAAGGCGCTGACGGCGGTCTCCGGCATCGGGAAGAAGGGCGCGCAGAAGCTTTTGCTGGAGCTGAAGGACCGGCTCGGGGCGCCCACCGGGGGTGCCGCGACCCGCGCTCCGGCCGTCGCGCGCGGCCCGGCGTCCTGGCAGGAGCAGCTGCTCGCCGCGCTGGTCGGCCTCGGGTACGCCGCGCGAGAGGCGGAGGACGCCGTCGTCGCCGTCACCCCGCGCGCCGAGGCAGAGCAGGCGGAAGGACGCGAGCCGCAGACCGGCGTCCTGCTGCGGGCCGCGCTCCAGTCGCTGAGCCGGGCCCGCTGACCACCTCCCGCCGGCTCCCGGCGGAGGCGCGCGGCGTCACCGTGACGCCCCGGCCGCCCGGCCCCTTCATGTATCCGGTTCACGCATCCGGCGCGCGGTCGACGCGCGACGCCGCCCCGTCCCCGAACCCGAGGATGTCCCCGATGACCGCCACCCGCCGTACGTCCGCCGCCGACCGGGCGGGGGCACACGCATGACCGCCGGACAGGACGACGAGCGCCTGGTCGGATACGACGCCGACAGTGAGGACCGCGCCGTGGAGGCGGCGCTGCGCCCCAAGCAGCTGGGGGAGTTCATCGGGCAGGAGCGGGTCCGTGAGCAGCTGGACCTGGTGCTGCGCGCGGCCCGGGAGCGCGGCGCCACCGCCGATCACGTCCTGCTCTCCGGTGCGCCGGGGCTCGGCAAGACCACCCTCTCGATGATCATCGCGGCCGAGATGGGAGCGCCGATCCGCATCACCTCCGGGCCGGCGATCCAGCACGCCGGTGACCTCGCGTCGATCCTCTCCTCGCTCCAGGAAGGGGAGGTGCTCTTCCTCGACGAAATCCACCGGATGTCCCGTCCGGCCGAGGAGATGCTGTACATGGCGATGGAGGACTTCCGGGTCGACGTCATCGTCGGCAAGGGGCCCGGCGCCACCGCGATCCCGCTGGAGCTTCCGCCGTTCACGCTGGTCGGCGCCACCACCCGCGCCGGACTGCTGCCGCCCCCGCTGCGGGACCGCTTCGGTTTCACCGCGCACATGGAGTTCTACGCGCCGGGAGAGCTGGAACTGGTGGTGCACCGCTCGGCCGGGCTGCTCGACGTCGAGGTGGACGCCGAGGGCGCGGCCGAGATCGCGGGCCGGTCCAGGGGAACGCCCCGGATCGCGAACCGGCTGCTGCGGCGGGTCCGCGACTACGCGCAGGTCAAGGCGGACGGCAGCGTGGACCGGCGGATCGCCGCCCGGGCGCTGGAGGTCTACGAGGTGGACGGCCGGGGCCTGGACCGGCTGGACCGGGCGGTGCTGGAGGCGCTGCTGAAGCTCTTCGGGGGCGGCCCGGTGGGGTTGTCGACCCTCGCCGTCGCGGTGGGGGAGGAGCGCGAGACGGTCGAGGAGGTCGCCGAGCCGTTCCTGGTGCGGGAGGGGCTGCTCGCCCGCACACCGCGTGGCCGGGTGGCCACCCCGGCGGCCTGGCACCACCTGGGGCTGACCCCGCCCACCCCGTCCGGCGGACAGCCGGGACTCTTCGGAGCCTGAAGGCCGCAGGTGGTGGGCGGTCGGTGGTGGAGCGCGCCGGTGACCGCCCGGCGCGGGCAGCCGGCCGCTCGCCCCGGCGCGCGACATCGCGGGCCGGAGACGCCGCGGACACGGCCGCGGCACGATCGGGCGGGCCGGGAACCCCAATGCCGTCCGCGACGTTGTTCCGCTGGTGAAGCCTCGCTTAGACTGCGCCGACGCCACCCCTCGCGGGTGGCGCACCCCACCCCATACCAGGTCGATTCAGACTCGGCCGCGTTAAGGAATATCCTCCGCCGTGGAACTTCTTCTTCCGTTCATCCTGCTCATCGGCGTCATGCTCCTGATGACCCGGTCGGCCAAGAACAAGCAGCGTCAGGCCATGGAGATGCGTGACTCCATGGAACCGGGCACCGGTGTCCGCACGATCGGCGGCATGTACGGCATGGTCGTGGAGATCCGCGATGAGGCCGTCGTGCTGGAGGCCGAGGACGGCTCCCAGCTGCTGTTCGCCAAGAACGCGATCGGCGCGGTGCTCGAGCCCGAGGAGTACGAGCGCATCATCAACGGCGACGACTCCGAGTACGACGACGAGGACGCTCCGGTGGTTCCGGACGACGCCTCCTCGCTGACCGAGGGCGAGAAGTCCGAGGGCGAGAAGACCGAGACCGCCGACGGCGAGCGCGTCGAGCTGGAGAAGGACGACGACGCCACCACCGAGGACACCACGACCAAGGGGTCCACCCGCGACGGCGAGAACGGGTCCAAGTCCTGACCGGACACTGACGCCGGACCCGCGCGGACGGCGTCAGCGCCGCGGACGACCATTCACCCGTTGAACCGTGCCGCCCCCACCGGGCGCGGGCCGTTGGACAGAGAGAGACGAGAAGGTGGCTGGACCCAATCAGGGCCTCAGGTCCCCGAAAAAGGACTTCAGGTCCGCGCAGGCCAAGCCCGGCCGCGCACTGCTGCTGATCCTGCTGCTCGCCGTGCTGCTCAGCGGCGGCATGTTGCTCTCCGGGGAGAAGACGCCCCGCATGGGCATCGACCTCGCGGGTGGCACGAGCATCACGCTCACCGCGACCTCGGACGCCCGGAACGAGGACGCGGTCAACGCGACCAACCTCAACACGGCCGTCGACATCATCGAGCGCCGCGTCAACGGCCTCGGTGTGTCCGAGGTCGAGGTGCAGACCCAGGGCGACCGCAACATCGTCATCAACATCCCGCAGGGGACCGACGAGCAGCAGGCGCGTGAGCAGGTCGGCACCACGGCGCAGCTCGGCTTCCGTCCCGTCTGGGACGCGCAGATGGCGGGCGTGCCCGGCGAGGAGACCCCCGGGGAGGAGCCTCCCGCCGACGAGGAGGCCACCCCTGAGGACGGCGCGGCCGAGGACGGCGCGGTCGAGAGCGAGGACGGTGACACCGAGGACTCCCGCGAGGGGGACGAGGAAGCAGCCGACCGCAGCGACCGCAGCCTGCCCGAGCTGAACGCCCCCGCCGGCGTCAACCAGGCGAACCAGGCGTCCTTCCGCACCCAGGACGACGACGGCACCGACGCTCCGGAGGACGAGGAGTCCGAGAGCCCGGTGGGCGACAACGGCGGCGAGCCGCAGCCCGGCGGGCTGAGCTCCCAGCTGGCCGAGCTGGACTGCTCCACCGTCGAGTCCCGCCAGGAGGCCAGCAACAACGGCGCCGCCGCGGACGACTCCGAGCCGATCGTCGCCTGCGACACCGAGGGCGTCTTCAAGTACGAGCTCGGCCCGGTCGCCGTGCCCGGCACCGACGTCAGCAGCGCCGACTCCCTCTACGACAGCCAGACCGGCCAGGGCTGGATCGTCAACATGGAGTTCAACTCCGCGGGCGCGACCAAGTTCGCCGACATCACCAACGAGCTGCGCACCCAGATGCAGCCGCGCAACCAGTTCGCCATCGCGCTGGACGGCGAGGTCGTCTCGGCCCCGCGGGTCAGTGAGCGGCTGGCCGGTGGCTCCGCCACCATCTCCGGCTCGTTCAACGAGGAGTCCTCGCGCGAGCTGGCCAACATCCTGAAGTTCGGCGCCCTGCCGATCAGCTTCGAGGTGGGCAACGTCACCACCGTCTCCCCGACCCTGGGTGGTGACCAGCTGCAGGCCGGACTGGTCGCGGGCGGTATCGGTCTGCTCCTGGTCTTCGGGTACCTGCTGTTCTACTACCGCGCGCTGTCGCTGGTGGCGATCGGCAGCCTCGTCGTGATGGCCGGGCTCACCTACGCGATCATGACGTTGCTCGGCCCCGCAATCGGTTTCGCGCTGAGCCTGCCGGCGGTCTGCGGTGCCATCGTCGCGATCGGTATCACCGCCGACTCCTTCATCGTCTACTTCGAGCGCATCCGCGACGAAGTGCGTGAGGGCCGCCCGATCCGGACCGCGGTGGAGCGCGCGTGGCCCCGTGCCCGGCGCACCATCGTCGTCTCCGACGTGGTGTCGTTCCTGGCCGCCGTCGTGCTGTTCATCGTCTCGGTCGGTTCGGTCCAGGGCTTCGCCTTCGTGCTCGGTCTGACCACCGCGCTCGACGTGGTGATCGTCTTCCTGCTGACCAAGCCGCTGGTGACGCTGGCCGCCCGCCGCCCGTTCTTCGCCAAGGGCCACAAGTGGTCCGGCCTGGATCCGAAACGGCTCGGGGCACGTCCGCCGATCCGGCGCTCCACGCGTCGCACCACCACCGTTCCCGCCGAACCGAAGGAGGCGTGAGATGCCGTCACTGAGCACGCTCGGCGCCAGGCTGTACCGGGGAGAGACGGCCTACGACTTCGTCGGCAAGCGGAAGTTCTGGTACGCGATCTCCGTTCTGCTGGTCATCGTCTCGCTGACCGGCCTCGGGGTGCGTGGGGTGTTCCTGGGCGTGGAGTTCCAGGGTGGCGCCGTGTACAACACGCCCGCCGGTACCTCGATGACCACCGAGGAGGCCCGCGAGGTCGTCCGCGCCGAGACCGGCCAGGAGGCCCGGGTGCAGACCGTCGGGACCGAGGGCTCCCTGCGCATCCAGGTCACCGACCTGGAGACCGAGCAGTCCGACGCCACCCGCGCGGCACTCGCGGAGGTCCTCGGTGTGACGCCGGAGGAGGTGGACGCGGAACTGGTCGGGCCCAGCTGGGGCGAGCAGATGACCGAGAAGGCCTTCCAGGGCATGCTCATCTTCATGGTCCTGGTCTGCGTCTATCTGGCCATCACCTTCGAGTGGCGGATGTCGCTCGCCGCCATGATCGCTCTGCTCTTCGACCTGGTGATCACCGTCGGGGTCTACGCCCTGGCCGGATTCGAGGTCACGCCGGGAACGGTGGTCGGTCTGCTGACCGTCCTCAGCTACTCGATCTACGACACCGTCGTGGTCTTCGACAAGGCCCAGGAGAAGACGGCCGACCTGGAGAGGCAGAGCCGCTTCACCTACAGCGAGCTCAGCAACCAGGCGGTCAACGCCACCATCGTCCGTTCGATGAACACCTCGATCACCGGCGCGCTGCCGGTGGCCGCGCTGCTGTTCATCGGCACCGGGCTGATGGGCGGCGGCATGCTCCGCGACATCGCACTGCCGCTGCTGGTCGGTCTGCTGGCCGGTACCTACTCGTCGCTGTTCATCGCGGTCCCCGTGGTGGTCGACTTCAAGCTCCGCGACGCCGGAGTCCGAAGCCATGAGCGCCGGGTGCTCGCCAAGCGCGCCGAGCGGGGCACCGCGACCCCCTCGCCCGCCGCGGGCCAGCCCTCCGCCGGACCGGCGCACGAGGGTGACGACGAGGACGACGAGTCCGCCGAGGCGAGCGCCCACGCGACCGCCACCGGGCAGGTGACGGTGCAGCGCCGGCAGCCGGTGTCCAACAGCCGGACCCGTGGCCGTCCGTCGGGCAAGCGCCGATGAGCGACGGGCTCGCGACGGCGCTGGCCGGCGGTGACCGGGAGCTGCTGCTCGGCACCATCCGTGATGTGCCGGACTATCCCAAGCCGGGGGTGACGTTCAAGGACATCACCCCGCTGCTGGCGGATCCCCGGGCGTTCTCGCTGCTCACCGACGCCCTGGCCGCCGCGGTCTCGCGGCACGGCGCGACGGCGGTGGCGGGGCTGGAGGCCCGCGGGTTCATCCTCGCGGCTCCGGCCGCGGTGCGGGCGGGCGTGGGCTTCGTCCCGGTCCGCAAGTCCGGCAAGCTCCCGGGTGAGACCGTCACCGAGGAGTACGAGCTGGAGTACGGCACCGCCGAGATCGAACTCCACGTGGACGCCGTGGGCCCGGGGGACCGGGTGCTGGTGATCGACGACGTGCTGGCCACCGGCGGGACCGCGGACGCGTCCGTGCGGCTGATCCGCCGCACGGGTGCCGAGGTGGTCGGCGTCTCGGTGCTGCTGGAGCTCGGCTTCCTCGGTGGCCGGGACCGGCTGACGGCGACGCTGGACGGGGTGCCGCTGGAGGCACTGATAACGATCTGAGCCGACGACGCGAGGGTGGGCCACGGCTCGCCGAAGCGGGGGCGTGCGGAGTTACTCCGCACGCCCCCGCTTCGCATGTGCGCGGCACCCCTCCGGCCGCGCGCCCTTCGGCGCCGCCCCTCCCGGGCACACCCCCCGCACATGCCCGGACACCTGGGGCGACGAAGTGCCGGGCGCAGCGGAACGGAGTGCGTGACCGGCGCCGTGGCAGCCCCGCCGGACAGGTCGTCCCGGGTCCGTGGTCGCTACCATGGCAGTCCGATCGTCTCCCGGGAGTGCACTTGCCAGACGAGCCAACACCGCGCACCCCTGCCGGACGGCCCCAGGGCGAGCCGTCCCGGACCGCTCATGCCGCGGACGGGAAGACCGCCGGCCAGCCCGGGGGAGGAGCCCGTCCCGCGGCGGGTTCGACCGCCATCGGCACCCGCCCCGGGGCGGCACCCGCCGCGC
>NZ_BHZI01000169.1 GCF_004305975.1 Streptomyces otsuchiensis | reverse complement strand
GGGCACCGGGGCGCGGGGGTTCGCCCGCCAGGATGTCCAGTTGACGGTTGATGACGCCGCTCGCCCGGTCGGCCAGCTGCTCCACCAGCTTCAACTGCCGCTCGAACAGGGCGTGCAGCTGCGGAGCTCCACCGTCGCCGGCGGGCTCCGGCGCGGCGCCGCCCGCCGGTTCCACGGCGGCGGCCACCGGGGCGGGAGCGACGACGGGCGGTGCGGTGACGGGTGGTGCGGTGACGGGTGGTGCGGTGGTCGTCGGCGGGGCTTCGGCCCGGCCCGGGGCGGGCGCCGCCGGGCTGGACGCCGGGGCCGTGACGGGCGGCGCGGTCGGCGCGGGCACGTCACCGCGCAGCCGGGACAGCTGCGT
This sequence comes from Streptomyces otsuchiensis, assembly GCF_004305975.1. Classification (GTDB taxonomy): domain Bacteria; phylum Actinomycetota; class Actinomycetes; order Streptomycetales; family Streptomycetaceae; genus Streptomyces; species Streptomyces otsuchiensis. The sequence goes on along the minus strand of NZ_BHZI01000169.1, from coordinate 12,585 downwards.
GGCGAGCCGACGCGGGGTGTCGGCGGAGTCGAAGAGGTCACGGACCGGGACCCGCACGCCGTACCTGTGGTCCAGTTCGGTGTTCAGCCCCATCAGGGAGAGGGAGTCCGCGCCCATCTCGAAGAACGACCGGTCGGGCTCGACCTCGTCCGGGGTCATGCCCAGCTTGGCGGCGGTCACCTCCTGTACTCCCCGCAGCAGTTCGTCGTCGGCCGCCGTGGCCGCGGTGCCGGCGACCGCCGGCGCTTCGACGACGACGGCGGGCTCGGCGGCGGGCACGGCGGCAGGCATGGCGTCAGGCATGGCGTCAGCGGGCACCGCAGGGGCCTGCGCGAGCGGTGTGGCCGGCGTGATCGGCGTGCCCACCGGCTTCCGGCGCAGCGGGTGCCCCGGCAGCGGCACCCTCCGGCCCTGCCCGGCGAGGACGGTCCAGTCCAGTTCGGCCCCGCGCTCGTGCAGCGATCCGAGCGCGGTCAGGAACCCCCGCACCTGGGAGGGCGCGTCGCCCTCGCCCTGCCCGCTCAGCCAGCGGCTGGCCGGTGCACAGTGCCGGCCGATCCCGGCGAGGGTGTTGCCTGCCCCGATCTCGACGAACTCCGTGCACCCCTGGCCGGTGGCGGTCTCCATGGCCAGGTCGAAGCGGACCTGGTCGCGGGCCTGGCGGCAGAGATGGTCCGCGTCGACGGTCCAGCCGACGGCACGCGCCAGCCCGTCGGCCGTGGTCACCACCGGGACCCGCAGCGGGCGGTAGGACACGCTCCCGGCCAGCTCGCGGAACTCGGTCAGCGCCGGCTCCATGAGGGAGGAGTGGAACGCCCGGTCGACGGGGAGCACCCGCGAGCGCACACCTTCCGCTCCGCACAGGCGGGCCGCCTCCTCGACGGCCTCCGGCGAGCCCGCGAGCACGTGGGAGAGCGGCCCGTTGGCCGTCGCGTGCTCGGCACCGGCGGCGTCCGCGACGCGTCGCGCGGTCGCGGCGTCGGCGCGTACGGCGAGCATCCCGCCGGGCGGGCAGGCGCTCTGCATCAGTCGGCCGCGCCAGGCGGTCAGCCGGACCCCGTCCTCCAGGGTCAGTCCACCGGCGGTGTGGAGCGCGGCGTACTCGCCGACGCTGTGTCCCAGCACCAGTGACGGCTCGACCCCGGCGGCCCGCCACGCGGCGGCGAGCGCGGCCTGGTGCGCGAACAGGGCGACCTGCGCGGTCGCCGTCGGCCAGACGGCGCCGGGAGACGCCGAACCGTCCGGGGAACCGGCGGCGGAACCGTCCGCGGGCTCCTCCAGCAGCGCCTCCAGCAGGTCACCGCCGTGTTCGGCGGTGTACACCTCGGCGCACCGCTCCAGCGTCCGCCGGGCCGCGGCGGAACCGGCGTACAGCCCGCGGGCCATGCCGGGACGCGCCGTCCCCTGGCCTGGGAAGGCGAAGGCGAGCGGCCCGAGCGGTCGCGGCGGGTCGGTCCGCTCGCCGGCGGAGGCCGCGAGCGCCTGGGCCAGCTCCTCGGCCGTGCCACCGACGACGGTGGTGCGCGCGGGACGGCGGCGCCGCCCGAGGGCCAGCGTGGTGGCCACATCGGCGGGGGCGAGTTCCGGTCGGCGCAGCAGTCGTTCACCGAGCCGGGCGGTCAGCTCGGCCAGGGTGTCGTCGTCGCGGGCCGAGACGGGTACGAGTACCGGCAGCCGCGCGTTCCCGTCCTCGTCCTCGTCCACCGCCGTCGCGGCTGGCGGGGCCTCCTCCAGCACCACATGGGCGTTGGTGCCGCCGACCCCGAACGCGCTGACCCCGGCGCGGCGGGGCGTGCCGTCCGGCACGGACCACGGGCCGAGCCGGGAGACCAGCGTCAGCGCGCTGTTATTCAGAGCGAGTTCGGGGTTGGGGCGGTTCAGGTGCAGGGTCGGCACCAGGGTGCGGTGGCGCAGCATCAGGACGGTCTTGAGCAGCCCGGCCATCCCGGCACAGCTGTCCAGGTGACCGATGCCGGGCTTGACCGAGCCGACCGCGCAGGCGCCGGCGGTCCGCTCGCCCTCGCCCAGCACCCGTGCGAGCGCCTCCAGTTCGACCGGGTCGCCCAGCGGGGTGCCGGTGCCGTGCGCCTCCACGTAGGAGATCGTCCCCGCCGGCACGTCCGCGTCCCGCAGCGCCTGGCGGATCACGTCCGCCTGGCCGGCGACACCGGGCGCCGTGAAGCCGATCTTGCGCGCGCCGTCGTTGTTCACGGCGGAGCCGAGGATCACGGCGTGCACGGTGTCGCCGTCGGCGAGCGCCCGGTCGAGCCGCTTGAGCAGCACGACGGCCACACCGTTGCCGCCGACGGTGCCGTCCGCCTCCGCGTCGAAGGCACGGCAGACCCCGGTCGGCGAGAGGATCGAACCCGGGTGGCTGCGGTAGCCGGTCTCCTGGGGGAAGTGCACCGCGGCCGCGCCGGCGAGGGCCATGTCGACCTCGCCGGTCAGCAGGGCCCGGGTGGCGAGGTGGACGGCGACCAGCGAGGTGGAGCACGCGGTCTGCACGCCGATGGCCGGCCCGGTGAGCCCGAGCCGGTAGGCGACCCGGGTGGCCAGGAAGTCCGGCTCACGGGCGATGGCGGTCTGCAGGCCGAGGGCGGGGTCGGCCCCGGCCGGGGCGTCGGCGGATATCGGCTGCCCGGTGGCGCCGGAGGGGCGCTGGTGGCCGTAGAGGTTCATGCCGGACCCGGCGAAGACGCCGGTTCTGGTCTCGGCGCCGGCGTCCTCGTAGCCGCCCTCCTCCAGCGCCTGGTGACAGCACTCCAGGAACAGCCGGTGCGCGGGGTCGGTGAGCCCGGCCTCGTGGGGGCTGAGGCCGAAGAACCGCGCGTCGAACTCGGTGACGCCGTCGAGTGTCCCGCCGACGGGCACCAGGTCGGGGGCGTCGCGCTGCTCGGCGGTCAGGCCGGCCCGGGTGAGTTCCTCGGGGGTGAGGCGCCGTACGTTGTCGGCCCCGTCGCGCAGGTTGGCCCAGAACTGGTCGGTGGAGTCCGCTCCGGGGAAGCGCAGGGAGACGCCGATGACGGCCACCCGCCGGTCGTCGGTGGCGTCCCGAGCGGGTTCGGCGGGTTCGGTGGCGCCGGCCGGTGCGGCCACTTCGGCCGGTGCGGCAACGCCGGACCGGCCGCGGGCCGGCGTGCCCGTGGCCGAGGCCGCCAGGTGCGCGGCCAGGGTGTCCGCCGTCGGGTGCTCGAAGAGGGCGGTCTGCGGCACGGTGGCCCCCAGCCGCTGCTCCAGGCGGGCCCGCAGCCGGATGATGTGCACCGAGGTCATGCCGAGTTCGTGGAACCGGCCGTCGGGGTCGACCGGCCGGCCCAGCAGGGCGGCCAGTTCCTCGCGCACCGCACGCGTCACCGCGGCGACGTCGCCGGTGGCGGCGCCGGAGGGCGCGGGGCTCCGCTCGGCCGGGCCCGCGGGCGGCGGGACGCGCAGGTCCCCGCGACGCACCTTGCCGGACGGTGTCTTCGGGAACTCCCCGGCGGGCACCGGGACCACGTGTGCCGGGACGAGCCGGAGCCGCTGGAAGAGGACCTCGCCGACCTCGCGCGTGATGCGCCGGTCCTCCTCCGCTCCACGGCTGACGAAGAAGACCGCGAGTTCCTCGGTGCCGGTGTCGGGCCGGGGACGGCCCGTGGCGGCGACCTCGCCCTGCCGGACTCCGGGCACGGCGGCGGCCACCTCCTCGATCTCGTGGCAGTAGAGGTTGTGGCCGTTGATGATGATGACGTCCTTGCGGCGTCCGGTGATGAACAACTGGCCGCCGTCGAGGTACGCCAGGTCGCCGGTGTCCAGCCACACGCGGCCCTCGGGGAAGGCGGCCGCGTCGGCCTCGGGGTCGTTCACGTAACCGGGGGTGATCCGGGCCGCCGAGCGCACCTGGAGCCGTCCGATCCGGCCGGCCGGAGTCGCTTCGCCGAGGTCGTCGACGATCCGCAGGGTGACGCCGTGGGCCGGCTCGCCGCAGCTGACGAAGGTGACGCACTCCTCGTCCGGCGTCCGCTCGCCGGCGTGCTCCAGGTCGCCGCCCAGGCTGGACTTGAGCAGCCGGTGCACGGTGCCGGGCCGGTCGAGCCGGCCGAAGGCGATGGCGGTGACCGTCTCCGCCATGCCCCACGCGGGGACGATGTGCTCCTCCCGGACCCCGGCCTCCCGCGTCGCGTCGAGGAACCGGCGCAGCACGGGCAGCGCGACGCGCTCTCCCCCGCAGAGCAGGGACTTGAGCGCACCGAGCTCCCAGCCGGAGGTACGGGCCCGGCCGGGCTGTTCGGCGAGGGCGTCCGCGACCAGCTGGTAGGCGAAGGTGGGCGCCCAGCTGTGACGGGCGCGGTGCTCGTGGAGGAGGTCGAGCCAGAGCAGCGGGTCGGCCACGACCCGTTCGGTCGGCGTGTGGACGTTGGTGGCGCCGGTGAAGACGGCGAGCAGGTGGTAGAGGAGGAACGCGCCGCTGTGGTCGACCGGCAGCCAGTTGACCAGGGTGTCCTCGGCGCGCACGTCGAGGATCCGGCGGGAGCTGGCGGCGAAGTCGGCCAGGCCGGCGTGGGTGAGGCGGGCGGCCTTGGGCACACCGGTGCTGCCCGAGGACAGCATCAGCAGCGCCGTGTCGGTGGGCTCCGGAGTGACATGGTCCTCCGCGGGGGCCCGGTCCAGCCGGTCTGCGACGGTCAGCACCCGCAGCCGGGGCGCCGCCTCGGCGAGAGTCCGCGCCGAGGCGGTGCCGGTGAGCACGGCGGGGCCGTCCAGGAGCCGGACGGCGCCCAGCAGGCGGTCCAGCGCGGGCGATCCGGCCAGCGGCTGGTCGGCGATGGCCACCGGCCGGATACCGCCGAGCACGCAGGCCCAGAACGCCGGGAAGAACTCCTCCAGCGGCAGTCCGCACAGCACGGCGGTGTCGCCGGCCCCCAGGCCGTCCTCGCGCAGGGCGGTGAGCAACCGGCTGGCCGCGTCCAGCAGTTCGGGGTAGGTCCGCGAGGTCGACGTGCCGTCCCCGGCCACGGTCACCACCGCCCCGCCCGCTGCGGAGCGGGCGGCCCCGACGAGGGCGCGCACCGCGTCCTCCGGGTCGTCTCCGGTCCGTTCCCGCTCAGGTCCCTGGCATATGACCTGCCCGCGTACCCGATTCATCAGCGCTCTGCTCCTCGCGTCTACAGGGTCGTCTCATCGGTCGCCGCGGCGTGCCCGGAGGGCCGGCGACGTGGTCGGTTGCGCGGCCGCGGCCGCGGGGAGTCGGTCCGCGCCCCGGTCGGCCGGGGCGCGGGCGTTCACTGTCGGGGGCAGGCCCGCGCGACGCTGCGCGGGCGAGGGGGCGTGGGTGCGCGACGGCACCCGGGCGCCGGGGCACCGAACTCCTCGCCGGGCTGTCCCGCGCGGGGTGCGCGGCCTGCGCCACGGCGGCGGGAACGGCGTACGGCGACGGCGCGACGGCCGGGGGCGCGGGACACCGGGCTCACGCGGGGCGAGGCCGGCTCCTCGCACGGGCGAAGCGCTCAGCTGAGGTGGACCGCGGGCGGGAGTCCCGCTCACCGCGGGGCGATCCGGCCGCCCCCGGCCCCCGGCTCGACATCAGAGCGGCGTGCCCGAGGGCGAGTTCATGTACCTGGCGCTCGCGGTGTGCCCGCGCGGCATGAAGGGTGGTGCCATGCGGAGAGTGTTCCAGACACGGAACCGGCACCCACCCGGGCGAACAGACCTCGGACTCGCTATTGGCCGTTATGTGACCAGCGATGGTTTTCGGCCAGCCGTGAACCAACCGGACCGGCGGCTCTCGACCCCGGCGGGGAGCCTGGAACCGTGGGGACGCGGCGCCCCGTCGCGAGCGATTCCGGCGCGGCCCATCGGGAGGGAGCACGCTCCGCGAACCCTCTGGACGTGGCCGAGAACAGCCGTATGGCGCCGGCGGGGCGGAGGTGGCCGAACCTGGTGCGGAGCGGCGGGACAGACCCTCCGGTCCGGCCGCGCGGCAGAGTACACCGGCCGCGCGGGGCCGACCGGCTGGAAACCGGCCGGTTCGGCTGGTTCTGTTCGGTGCCCAGCGATCCCACCCCACCCAGGGGTGACTTGACGCTTTCACACAGTAGCGTCGTCGGCGCCCCACCGCAGGAGAACGTCCACACGCGCCCGTTCCCCGGCCGGCTCGGCGCCGACGACCTGCGCCCGCCGGACCCGTTGGCCCCACCGGGCGGTCCGGCCGGTCCGGGCAGTCCGGGCGGTCCGGGCGGTCCGGCCGGTCCGGGCGCCCCTCAGCTCCCGCGTTCCGCCGGCGCGAACCGGTTGTCCCCGGCGGGCGGAGGGGGTTCGGCCAGGCGATGGCGGCGCACGCCGCGCAGCGGCACCGTGGTGGCGAGGGCGGCGGCGTGGCCGGGCGGGCCGCTCAGGTCGGTGAGATACGGCGGTTCGGCGGGCCAGGCCGGTACGCCGGGCGCGGTGGCGCGGGCGCCGGAGACGTCGACCTTCGGCGGTGGGGCGGCCAGCCCCAGCCCGCTCACCTTCATCGCGGCCTCCTTGCGGACCCACGCGGTGAGGAAGGCCGCGCGCCGCTGCCCGGCGGGCATTGCGCGGTGGGCGCGGAGTTCGTCCGGGGTCAGGGCGATGGCAGCGAGCCGGCCGGTGTCCGGCCGGTGCGACAGGGCGTCGAGGTCGGCCCCGACCCGGCCGGTGCCCACCACGGCCAGCAGGAGCCAGCTGTCGGTGTGCGAGACCGAGAAGTCGACCGGCCCGCCCGGCAGATAGGGACGGCCGTGCCGGGGGTCGTCGCAGTGCCCGCAGTCCCGGGCCGGTTCCACAGCCTCCGGGCCGGTTCCCAGGTAGGCGGCGAGGAGCAGCCGCTGGGCGCCGCGGGAGGTGAGGAAGGTGTCCCGCACGGGTCCGTCCGGGAGAGCCGCGAGCCGCCGCCGCTCGTCCGGGCCGAGCAGCGCGCGCCACTCCTCGCGGCGGCGCACGGGCACCAGCCAGAGATCGCAGACCCCGGGCGCGGGCGGAGGGCGGAACGCCGGCCGGTCCGCCGTCCCCGGAAGGGTGGGGACGGCGGTGGCGACGGCGGTGGTCACCGCTCCTCCCGGCGGGCCGCGCGGCCGTGCCGGTACTCCACGGCGACTGCGGGGGCCTGCGCGACCGCGCCGGACAGCGGTACCGGGGCGGCCGGGACGCGGGGGACCACCGGGCCGGTGCCTGTCGCGGGGGCCGTCGGCGCGCAGCGTTCACCGAGGGTGGCGAGCAGGCCCCGCACCGCCTCGGCGAGCTGACGGTCGGTGCCGGCGACCGGCCCGGAGGGCGCGATCTCGACCGCGACGTCCGGCTCCACCCCGCGATTCTCCAGACCCGCGCCCACCCCGCTGAGGTGGTAGCAGAACTCCGGCTGCGTGGTGACGGTGTCGTCGACCAGCTGGTGGCGTGGCCAGGTGCCGACGGTGCCGCCCCAGGTCCGGGTGCCGACCAGCGGCCCCAGCCCCTGCTGCCGGAAGGTGTGGCAGAAGATCTCGCCGTCCGAGCCGGTCTGCTCGTTGAGCAGCGCCACCATGGGGCCGCGGGGGGCCTCCAGCGGGTACGGCACCTGGCCGCTCCACCGGCTGTGCTCGGCCCCGGCGCGCCGCCGGGAGAGGCGGTCCAGCAGCATCGTGGAGACCTGTCCGCCACCGTTGTAGCGGATGTCGACGACCAGGCCCTCGCTGTCCACTCCGGCGAGGAACTGCCGGACGAAGTCGGCGTATCCGGTCCGGTACATGTCCGGCACGTGCAGGTAGGCGAGCCGGCCGCCGGACATCTCCTCGACCAGCCTCCGGCCCTCGGCGACCCAGTCCAGGTACCGGGTGCGCTCCTCGCTCCCGGAGGCGCGGACCACCACCCGGCGCGGCGGGGCGTCCGGTCGGCGTACCGTCAGCTCGACCTCCTGGCCGGCGAGTCCGGCGAGCAGTTCACCGGGCCCGAGCGGACCGACCGCCCGGCCGTCGACCGCCGCGATCTCGTCGCCGGGACGGATGTCCACGCCCGGCCGGTCGCAGGGCGAGCCCGTGGTGAGGTCCCAGGGCGTGCCACGCAGCACCCGGGCGATCCGCCAGCGGCCCGGACTGCCCGGCGTCGCCTCCCAGTCGACGCCGAGGAAGCCCTGGTCGCCGCCGGACGGGCCGCCGTAGTCGCCGCCCCGCTCGTAGGCGTGCGAGGTGTCGAGCTCGCCGTGCAGCTCCCAGAGCAGGTCGGACAGTTCGGCACGGGTCGCGACCCGGTCGAGCAGCGGGCGGTAGCGGTCGTGGACGGCGTGCCAGTCCGTCCCGTCCATGTCGGCGCGCCAGAAACCCTCCCGCTGCAGCCGCCATGCCTCGCGGAACATCTGCCGCCACTCGGCGGCCGGGCGAAGGTGGACGGTCACCCGGTCGAGGTCGACCCAGCCGGTCTCCCGGCCGGGCGGCGCGAGATGGTTGTCGAAGTCCTCCAGGCTCGCCCGGGGCGCGCCCGCCGGGACCACGCGCAGCCGGTGGTTGTGGCGGTAGAGCAGTGTGGTGCCGGTGGGGTCGGTGCCGATCTCGTCGACCGGGTCGAGGTAGTTCTCCACGGTCTCGCCGGTGGCGAGGTCGACCAGGGTGACCTGGCCCTCGGGTTCGGCGGCCTGGGCGTCGGGGTGCGGCGGCAGCAGCGGCACGCCGAGCAGCAGCACCGCGTCGGGGAGAGCGGCGAGCGCGGCGTAGCGGCCCTGCGGCATCGGCAGCGGAACCACCCGGCGTTCGATGCCCGCGAAGTCGATCCGCACCGTTCCGTCCGGGTCCGGGTCCGGGTCGGGCTCGGAGTCCGGCTCCGCGCCCTGGTCCGCCGGGTACGCGCCCGGGGATTCACGCGGCGGCACCGGAACGCCGGTGAACGGTACGGGGGCGTCCGCGGTCAGCAGCACCGCGTAGGGGCGGGCGCCGAACGGGAAGCCGATGTCGAACTGGACCTGGTCGTGCTCGGGCACCAGGTCCCGCTGCCCGACGAAGTAGAGGTAGCGGCCGAGCGGGTCGAAGACCGGCAGGGAGTCGCGGAGCACCGGCACCGTGATCCGGTGGACCTCTCCGGTGGCCGCTTCGGCGATCCGGACGGCGGTGGTGCGCAGCGTCTCGGGGTACGCGTATGCGAGCCAGCGGCCGTCCGGTGACCAGGCGAGGTCGTCGATCCTCCCGTGCGGGCCGGAGTCCACCAGCCGCGGGGACGGATCGGACGCGTCGGTGTCCACGGTCCACAGCTGCTGCCGGTTGGTGGCGAAGGCCACCAGCCCGCCGGTGGGGGCGGCCTCGAGCGCGGTGACACAGCCGAACTCCTCCAGCGGCACGCGGGCCATCTCCTCGCCTCCCGCGGCGGGGAGCAGCGCCAGCCGCTCGCCGGGCTGCTCGTCACCGGCGACGGCGACCAGCCGTCGGCCGTCGGCGAGCCAGCGCAGCAGCCGGTAGCGGACGCCGTCGGCCGCGCCGTGGCGGCGGACCGGTCCGTGCCAGGGGGCGAGGGTGAACGCCTTGCCCCGGGCGGCGACGGCGAGCCGGTCCCCCTCGGGGGAGAGCCGGGCGGCGTCGAGCTGGTCGGCGGCGGTCAGGAGGCGGCGTTCGTGCTGCACGCCGGAGGGGACCAGTTCCACCTCGATGGGGCGGTCCTCGCCGGTGGCCGGATCGAAGAGGCGCAGCCGTGCGCCGCGGTGGTAGACCAGCCGCCGCCCGTCGCCGGTGAGGCCCCGCGCGTAGAGGCCGCGGTGGGAGGTGTGCCGGGTGAGGCCGGAGCCGTCCGGGAGACAGGAGTAGAGGTTGCCGGTGCCGTCGTGGTCGCTGAGGAAGTAGACGCGCCCGCCCGCCCAGCAGGGGTCGGCGGGGTTGTCGGCGTCGGGGCGCAGCCGCCGGAAGTCGCCGCGGCCGTCCGGGTCCACCCACAGTTCCCCGGCCGCGCCGCCGCGGTACCGCTTGCGGCGGGCGGGGTCGGTCAGGCTGCGGCCGATGAGCACCGCCCCGTCGGGCCCGTGGGCGAGCGTCACCGCGGCCCCGGCCTCGACCAGCCGCGGCGGGCCGCCGTCGGGATGGACGGCGAAGATCCGCTCGCCGAAGGCGGCCGGCTGCCCGGCGGTGCTGGCGTAGAGGACCTCACCGGTGTCCGGGTGCCAGCCCGACGGGGTGCAGCGGGTGGCTGCCTGGGTGGTGAGCGGGCGGACCGGACCGCCGTCGGAAACGGAGAACACGCAGATCTCCGGGGCGCCTTCGGGCTTGCCGGTGAAGGCGACCAGCCGGCCGTCCGGCGAGAGCCGGGGAGCGGCGCAGGGCGTGGTTCCGGCGGTGAGACGGCGGGCGGCTCCGCCCTCGGCGGGGACCGTCCACAGGTCGTCCTCGCAGACGAAGACCACCAGCTCCCCGGCGATCGTCGGGTGGTGCAGATAGCCCCCGGCGGCCCCGCCCTGGGCACTGGCGCTGTTCATGTCCGGCCTCCGGAACGGATACGGTCCGCGATCTCGCGGCGCCGACGGTCGATCGAGCTCTGACGGCGGCGGACGTCGTCCTCGCTGTCGGTCCAGTAGCAGGCGGTCCGCCACTCGCCGACGGTGTAGGAGTCCCAGGGGCAGCGCACCGCGCGGCGCTCGGCCAGTTCCCCGGCCGAGACCAGCATGGTGTTGTGCTCCAGGACCTGGTTGACGACCACCCGCATGTTCAGTTCGGCGCGGATGTGGGCGTGGGCCGCGGCGACCGCGGCGGCGCCGAACGCGCCGCGGAAGCGCGGCAGCACCCCGAAGGACAGCTCGCAGCACTGGCTGCGCCAGTCGATCGAGCTGATCCAGGCGAAGCCGACGATGGCTCCGCCCGGCCCGCAGAGGGTGAAGTGCCGCTTGACGTCGTGCTCCTCGGCGATGGCCTTCCGCTGCCGGGCGACCAGTGCCTCGTCGGAGGTGACCACTCCCAGGTCGTTGAGGTTCGCCTGGAACCGCGCCTCGCGCAGCAGCGCGGTCCGCACCGGGATGTCGTCCTCGGTGAAGTGGCGCAGGGTGACGAGCGGCATGGTCAGCCCTCCCTGTCGGTGTGGAGGACCAGCACCTCGCGGTACCGGCCGGAGTGGAAGAGGTGGCCGGGCAGCACGCCGCAGGGTGTGAAGCCGCAGCTCTCCAGCGCCGGGAGGACCGGGGTGCCTTCGGGGACCTCGGCGACGAAGGAGGTGGCGCGCTGGTAGTCGGCGAGGAAGCCCAGCAGCGCGTCCAGCGGGGCGGGGTCGGCCGAGGTGGTGGCGACGTGTGCCTGACGCGGCTGGAGCGGGTTGACGGTGTAGCCGAGCAGCGCCTCGCCGTACCGCAGCACCTGGATCTCGCGGTCGCCGATGTGGCGGGCGAGCAGCGCGGTGTTCTGGGTGACGGGGTCGAGGCCGAGGAAGCCTCGGGTGAGTCTCACCGGTGCGTCGGTCAGGGCCCTGGCCGCCTCCTCGGGGGTCAGCAGCTCGGGGGCGGTGGGCGTCTGCGGGTCGCTCCCGCCCGCCGGGCCGGTGTCCTCACCGGTGGGGGCGGCCGCCGGGACGGCACGGGGCGCCGGGACGGCGGTGGTGGTCTCAGTCATCGCTGCACATTCCCCAGATCTGCCGGCCGACCGGCCGGCCGTCGAGCCACAGGGCGTGCGGGACCTCGGCCTCCCGGGCCAGTCCCGCCGCCCGGAGCACTTCCTCGGTGCCGGGCCGTCCCGGCGTCACCCAGCCGTGCACCCGCCGCAGGCCGAGTGTGCCGCGCGCGCGGTCCAGCGCGGCGGTGAGCAGCCCGGGCGCGTGGGCGGCGGCGGCCTCCGTCGTGAAGCCGGTCTCCAGCCTGGCGCGGCGGTGCACCCAGTCCACCTCGGTGAAGCGGACGAAGGCGCCGCCGGGCAGCACGTACAGCTCGTCGCCCGGCCGGTCCGCCGCGGGCGGCGGCACGCTGGCGAGGTCGGCGAACGGCGGGCGGCCGGGGTCCGGCAGGCCGAGCAGTTCGCCGGGCAGCCAGCTGCCGGTGAGCAGCGGCATGTCGGCCGCCCGGTAGCCGCGGAGCCGGACGGGCGTCTCATGGACGGTGTCGGTGATGGCGGGTGTGGCGGTGGTCATCGGGGCTCCCAGATCTGCGAGAAGAAGACGGTGCCGTGACGGCCTCCGTCACGCATGACCACAGCGGGCAGTTCGCCCTCCTCGCTGAGCCCGGCGAGCCGGGCGGCGGCGAGACCGCGGGTGTCCCACGCCCCGACACAGACGGTGATCCGGACCAGTTCGCGCTGCCAGCGCAGCCCCCGGACGACCTCCCGGTAGGCGGCGGCCCAGGCGCTCGTCGGCAGGGCGGCGGTCAGCCGCAGATGGAGCTGGAGGTGGCAGGCGTGCGCGCCGGCGACGTCCTCGGTCTCGAAGAGCCCGGCCGGGACGCCGTCGGCGAGGACCAGCCGGGTGTCCTCGCCGAGCAGGTCGAGCACCTCCCACTCGGCGCGGGTGTCGGGCCAGGCGGTGCGGAAGTGGAAGTCGGGCTCGGTGAAGAAGGCCAGCACCGCCGGGTGGTCGGCGGTGCCGACCGGGCGGGCGGACCAGGCGGCGGGCTCGCGCGCGGCGGCGGGACAGTTCGGCGCCGGCGCGACGGCCGCGGGGGCGGGGGCCGTCCCC
>NZ_BHZI01000168.1 GCF_004305975.1 Streptomyces otsuchiensis | reverse complement strand
TCGGACGCCCCACCGCCCCGTGGCGCCCGTGGGGCGGTGGCGGCGGGGCCCCCGCCCGAGCCGTACCAGGAGGGGGGTGTGAAGTCGACGGTGAACTGACCGGTCTCCTCCGGTTCGTCACCCTGCGGCTCGGCGTCGGGGCGGTCCTCCCCGTCGACCGCCTCCGCGGTGCGCATACCGTCCCGATCGCTGCTCACGACGCCTCCCGCTGCTGATGCTGCACCCTGGTCCGCCCACCCCGTGGCTGGGACCGACGCGGCGGCTCCCCTGCTCTCCCGCCGACGTGGACTCAGGTCTTGCGTACGGCGCGCTCGACCGCGCCTGCACTCAACACTAAAGGAGTCGGCAACCGGTCCGCGCCGTCGGCCCGGCGCCGGTGCCGAACCGTCCCCAACCCTCCACCGGCCAAGGGCATTCGGGGCACGGGCGATGCCGGCCGGACCCCGCCCCGCCGCAGCGGGCCGGCCACCCGCGCACGCCCCCGGCGCGACCGCGACCGACGGCGGGCGGGCCGCCGCACGCTCCGCATCGTGTCCCACCCGCCCCTTACGCGCGGCGGTCGCCGAACCCGCGGCGGCCGGCCCTCCAGTGGAAGGGCCGGCCGCCGCACGTACTTCCGCTACTTCCGCGCCGTCAGCCGGGCTGGATCAGGTTGCGGAACTCCTCCATCGACATGACCGATTCCTCGGGAGGCATGTTGATGTCCACCGTGTCGCCGAACGAGTCGTACACCGTGGTGCCGCCGCCGTCCACGTAGTCCGCCTCCATCCGCAACAGGTAGGGCTCGCCCTCGGACGCGGCGAGGTACACGTCCTCGCCCGCGGTGGACCGGGCCACCAGCGCGGTGGCGGGTGTGCCGTCCACCGTGGTGTCCCGCTCCGGGTCGAGTTCGGCGCCCGGGTAGATCTCGTAGAGGCTCCGGCAGTCGCCTCCAGCCTGGACGCTGATGTAGCGGTCGAGCGTGTCACCGGGAACGTCGAACTCTTCACCGCTCGCCTTGAGCTGGGCGGCGAACAGCGGCACGCCGGTGTAGACGACGCCGTCCTGGCAGAAGACCTCTCCGTCGGTGATGTCGGGGGCGTTCACCAGGATCCGCACCCCGACCTCGGGGTCCGACCACATCTCCTGTTCGCCGCCCTCGAAAGCGGTCGACGGCCCCTCGGCGCGGAAGGTGGTGCCCGACATCGCCTCGTTGACGGCCCGCGTCAGATCGGCGGCCGGCCCCTCCTCGGTGCCGCTCTCCGGCCCGGCGGCGAGCGGGTCGTTCTCGCCCTGCTCGGCGTCGGTCTCCGTTCCGTCAGCGCCGCTGCCGCAGCCGGTCAGCAGCAGCGCGCCGCCCACCAGTGCGAACACCATCCGACGAACACCCTGCGAAGCCATGGCTTTCCCTCCCCGACGCCGGTGGCGTCGGTCCGGTTGTCACGCCACGGCGGTGCCGTGCCGTACGAGGCGTGTGAGGTCTGGTGCGATCCGGTTCTCGTGCGTCGCGTCGCGACAAACCGAATCAGGTGATGTCGAACTCCCCGTCCCGCGCCCCGAGTACGAAGGCCTCCCACTCGGCCGCGGTGAAACGGAGCACGGTGTCGGGGTCCGCGGAGTTGCGCATCGCCACCGCGCCTCCGTCGAGATAGGCGATCTCCACCTTCTCGTCCTGCGGGCCGTCGGGGGCGCTGAGCCACTGCGCGCCGGAGATGTCCATGGCGTACAGCTCGTTCTTCTCCCGCTCCTTGCGGGCGGCGGTCTCCGCCTGAGTCTCGCTCATCAGTGCTGTCCCCTGTTCCTGCGTGCTGCTGTACGGGCGGTGCGCACGGGGGCGCCCGTGGCACGCACAGGATCGTAACGGAGAACGCACAGCCGGTCAGGGGGCGGTGAGCCGCGGTTCGTTACCGGCACGGGCCGGCGCCGCTCGGCCGACGGCGGCCGGACGGAGACGGTCGCACGGGGCGCAGCGAGCCGCCCCATGCACCGGTCCCCGGCCCCGTCGGCCGGCCGATCCAACCGGGAGTTCATCGGTCGTCGCGCGCCCGGCTGTGCGCTCCGTAGCTCAGGGAGCGGCGCACTCCTTGCACGCGCGCCCCACAGAACGCCCCGCGGTCCTCTTTCGCCCCATGCGGAGGGCCTCACGCACGGGACCAGCTCCCACGGGCGCCGCCAGAAGGAGAAGGGGGCGTGCAACCGAGCGGGACATCCGGAACGAGGGCCGTCGCCCACGCCGGTCACCCGCACCCCGGCCCACCCCGGCCCCGTCAGAGGCTGCGCAGCCACCAGTCGGCGGCGAGGACCAGGACGAAGCCGCTGACCAGCACGGCCATCCCCAGCCGGGTGCGACCGCGGCGGCTCATCTCGATGACGGCGCCACTGAGCGCGAACGCGGCCCCGTACAACCCCACCGAAAGCAGCGACGAACCGTCGCCCAGCCGGACGACCAGGACCACCGCCATCGCGGCCATCGCGGCACCGGCGATCCCCATGCGCAGTCGACGTGCCTGCTTGGGGGTGAGCTTCTCTCCGGTCGTAAACACGCCAGCAGCATAGACGTTCACCCGATCGGGGAGGTCCGCGCCGGCCGAGGCCACGGAACGACCGCGCCCCACCCCGCCCCACGCCGCGCACCCACGCCGGGCGGGTGCTCCCGCCACCGACCGCCGCACTGGTCCGGACGGGGGAGCGCGGCTGCTAAGGTTGCCTGGTTCCAGGAGTGAAACATTCCGACCCCTGTGAAGCAGACCAGGGGCGCTCCGGGACACGAAACCACAAGGAGTACGTGTGTCGTCGCTCGATGCCGCCACGAAGCAGAAGATCATCACCGAGTTCGCCACCAAGGAAGGTGACACCGGTTCCCCCGAGGTCCAGGTGGCGCTGCTCTCCCGTCGGATCACCGACCTGACCGAGCACCTCAAGATGCACAAGCACGACCACCACTCCCGCCGGGGCCTGCTGCTGCTGGTCGGCCAGCGCCGCCGCCTGCTCCAGTACCTGGCGCGCAAGGACATCACGCGCTTCCGTGCGCTGGTCGAGCGCCTCGGCATCCGCCGTGGCGCGGCCGGCGGCGCGCGCTGAACGAGCGGCATCGGGAGCGGTCTCCGGAAACCCGGGGGACCGCTCCCTTCGCCGTACCCGGCCCGGCACACCCATGTGATGACGGGCGGAAGCGGCCCGGCCCTTTGTAGGCTGGACCCACAAGGACACAAGTGAGGCGGGGCGCCTCCTGCCGCCGCCGGTCCTCGGTAGTGGCGTCCGGGCGGAATCTCCCGGGTGCTTCGATCGATGGCCGGCCCGTACACGAGGTGCTCCACCGCCACTGTTCCCGCCACACGGGCGGGGACACAGCAGAGGAGAAAAACCAAGGTGGAGAACGAGACCCACTACGCCGAGGCCGTGATCGACAACGGTTCCTTCGGCACCCGCACCATCCGCTTCGAGACGGGCCGCCTGGCCCGCCAGGCCGCCGGCTCGGCCGTGGCCTACCTGGACGACGACACCATGGTGCTGTCGGCGACCACCGCCTCGAAGAACCCCAAGGACCAGCTGGACTTCTTCCCCCTGACGGTCGACGTCGAAGAGCGGATGTACTCCGCCGGGAAGATCCCCGGTTCGTTCTTCCGTCGCGAGGGCCGGCCCTCCGAGGACGCGATCCTCACCTGCCGCCTGATCGACCGGCCGCTGCGCCCCTCCTTCAAGAAGGGCCTGCGCAACGAGATCCAGATCGTCGAGACGATCATGGCGCTCAACCCCGACCACCTGTACGACGTGGTCGCCATCAACGCCGCCTCCTGCTCCACGCAGCTGGCCGGCCTGCCCTTCTCCGGCCCCATCGGCGGCACCCGGGTGGCGCTCATCAACGGTCAGTGGGTCGCGTTCCCGACCCACACCGAGCTGGAGGACGCCGTCTTCGACATGGTCGTCGCCGGCCGTGTGCTCCCCGACGGTGACGTCGCGATCATGATGGTCGAGGCCGAGGCCACCGAGAAGACCGTCGAGATCGTCAAGGGCGGCGGCCAGGCCCCGACCGAGGAGATCGTCGCCGCCGGTCTGGACGCCGCGAAGCCCTTCATCAAGGTGCTGTGCAAGGCCCAGTCGGACCTCGCCGCCAAGGCCGCCAAGCCCACCGGCGAGTTCCCGGTCTTCCTGGACTACCAGGACGACGTGCTGGAGGCGCTGACCGCCGCCGTGCGTTCGGAGCTGGCCCAGGCGCTGACCATCGCCGGCAAGCAGGAGCGGGAGAGCGAGCTCGACCGCGTCAAGGCGCTGGCCGCTGAGAAGCTGCTGCCGCAGTTCGAGGGCCGGGAGAAGGAGATCTCCGCCGCCTACCGCTCCCTCACCAAGCAACTGGTGCGCGAGCGCGTCATCACCGACAAGGTCCGGATCGACGGTCGAGGTGTGACCGACATCCGTACCCTCGCCGCCGAGGTCGAGGCGATCCCGCGCGTGCACGGTTCCGCCCTGTTCGAGCGCGGTGAGACCCAGATCCTGGGCGTCACCACGCTGAACATGCTCCGCATGGAGCAGATGCTGGACACCCTCTCGCCGGTGACCCGCAAGCGGTACATGCACAACTACAACTTCCCGCCCTACTCGACCGGTGAGACCGGCCGGGTCGGCTCGCCCAAGCGGCGCGAGATCGGTCACGGCGCGCTCGCCGAGCGGGCGCTCGTGCCGGTCCTGCCGACCCGCGAGGAGTTCCCCTACGCGATCCGCCAGGTCTCCGAGGCGCTGAGCTCCAACGGCTCGACCTCCATGGGCTCGGTCTGCGCCTCGACCATGTCGCTGCTGAACGCCGGTGTGCCCCTGAAGGCCCCCGTCGCCGGTATCGCCATGGGCCTCATCTCCCAGGAGATCGAGGGCAAGACCCACTACGTGACGCTGACCGACATCCTCGGCGCCGAGGACGCGTTCGGCGACATGGACTTCAAGGTCGCCGGTACCCGCGACTTCGTGACCGCCCTGCAGCTGGACACCAAGCTCGACGGCATCCCGGCCTCGGTCCTGGCCGCCGCGCTCAAGCAGGCGCGCGACGCCCGGCTCCACATCCTCGACGTGATGATGGAGGCCATCGACACCCCCGACGAGATGTCCCCGCACGCCCCGCGGATCATCACCGTCAAGATCCCGGTGGACAAGATCGGTGAGGTCATCGGCCCCAAGGGCAAGATGATCAACCAGATCCAGGAGGACACCGGCGCCGACATCACGATCGAGGACGACGGCACCATCTACATCGGTGCCGCCGACGGTCCGGCCGCCGAGGCCGCCCGCGCCACGATCAACGGCATCGCCAACCCGACGATGCCCGAGGTCGGCGAGCGGTACCTGGGCACCGTGGTGAAGACCACCACGTTCGGCGCCTTCGTCTCGCTGCTCCCCGGCAAGGACGGTCTGCTGCACATCTCGCAGATCCGCAAGCTCGCCGGCGGCAAGCGGGTCGAGAACGTCGAGGACGTCCTCGGCGTCGGCCAGAAGGTCCAGGTCGAGATCGCCGAGATCGACCAGCGCGGCAAGCTCTCGCTGATCCCCGTCCTGGAGGACGAGGACGGCGAGACCGCCGACGACGACGCGAAGGACGCTGCCGACAAGTGACGCGCAACGCCCACCCGACGGCCCGCCCCTCCCACACGGAGGGGCGGGCCGCGGCCCGTCCGCGTGCCCTCACCCGGACCCTGCTCCGGGGCGAGAACGGTGCCGGTACCGTCCGCAAGACCGTGCTGCCCGGCGGGCTGCGCGTCGTCACCGAGACCGTGCCGTCGGTCCGCTCGGTCAGTTTCGGTATCTGGGCGCACGTCGGGTCCCGGGACGAGACCCCGTCGCTGAACGGCGCCACCCACTACCTGGAACACCTGCTCTTCAAGGGCACCTCCCGGCGGAGCGCGCTCGACATCTCCGCCTCCCTCGACGAGGTCGGCGGTGAACTGAACGCGTTCACCGCCAAGGAGTTCACCTGCTACTACGCCCGCGTGCTGGACAGCGACCTGCCGCTGGCGATCGACGTCATCTGCGACATGCTGACCGACCCGCTGCTGCTCCCCGAGGAGGTGGAGGCCGAGCGGGGCGTGATCCTCGAGGAGATCGCGATGACGGACGACGACCCCGGCGACGTCGTCCACGATCTCTTCGCCCAGACCATGCTGGGGGACAGCCCGCTCGGCCGCCCGGTCCTCGGCACGGTCGAGACCGTCGAGGCACTGACCCGGGACCGCATCGCGCGCTTCTACCGCAAGCACTACGACCCCACCCGGCTGGTCGTGACCGCCGCGGGCAACCTCGACCACGCGACGGTGGTGCGCCGGGTGCGCGCCGCCTTCGAACGGGCCGACGCGCTCAGCCGCGCCGACGCGGTCCCGTGCGCGCCCCGCACCGGCGACCGGCCGCTGAACGCCGCCGGCCGGGTCGGTGTGCTCGGCCGGAAGACCGAGCAGGCGCACCTCGTCCTCGGCCTGCCGGGCGTGTCCCGGGGCGACGAACGACGCTGGGCCCTGGGGGCGCTCTCCACCGCACTCGGCGGCGGGATGAGCTCCCGCCTCTTCCAGGAGATCCGTGAGAAGCGTGGGCTGGCCTACTCCGTCTACTCCTACACCTCCGGCTACGCGGACTGCGGCCTCTTCGGGATCTACGCCGGCTGCCGGCCCGCGCAGGTGGCCGACGTGCTGGCGATCTGCCGTGAACAGCTCGCGAGGATCGCCGAGGAGGGGCTGAGCGAGGCGGAGCTGCGCCGTGCCACCGGGCAGCTGGCCGGGTCCACCATGCTCGGACTCGAAGATCCGGGCGCGCTGATGCACCGGCTCGGGAAGAGCGAGATCTGCTGGGGAAGCCAGCTTTCACTGGATGAGATGCTGTCCCGCATGACGGCGGTGACGGTGGAGGACGTCCGGCAGGTCGCGGCCGAGGTGCTGGGCCGGCGGCCGTCCGTCGCCGCGATCGGGCCGCTCACCCAGCGGCAGAGCGACCGCCTGGAGTCGGCGGTCGCCTGAGCGCGGCCGCTGCCGGGACGGCCCTCCGGCCGTCCCGGCGGTGCCCGCCGGTGTCGCCGGACGCACCACGCCGTCCACGACCTCTGACGAGAAACGGAAGTGTCATGAGCAAGCTGCGCGTCGCGGTGATCGGTGCCCGGGGCAGGATGGGCGCCGAGGCGGTCAACGCCGTCGAGGCCGCCGAGGACCTGGAACTCGTCGCCGCGCTCGGCCGCGGTGACCGGCTGGAGGAGGTGACGGAGGCCGGGGCCCAGGTCGCCGTGGAGCTGACCCACCCGGACTCCGTCGTCGCCAACGTCGACTTCTGCGTCCGGAACGGTGTGCACGCGGTGGTCGGCACCACGGGCTGGACCGAGGGCCGCCTGGCCGACCTCCGGGCGGGGCTGGCGGCATCGCCCGCCACCGGCGTGCTGATCGCACCCAACTTCGGTATCGGTGCCGTGCTGACCATGCACTTCGCCCGCCAGGCGGCCCGCTACTTCGAGTCCGCCGAGGTGGTCGAGCTGCACCACCCGGGGAAGGCCGACGCCCCCAGCGGCACCGCCGTGCGCACCGCGCAGGTCATCGCCGACGCGCGCCGCGCGGCCGGCCTGCCGCCCCAGCCGGACGCCACCACGACGGCGCTGGAGGGCGCCCGCGGCGCCGATGTCGACGGGGTCCCGGTCCACGCGGTGCGACTGCGCGGGCTGGTCGCGCACCAGGAGGTGCTGTTCGGCGACGAGGGCGAGATCTTCACCATCCGACACGACTCGATGAACCGCTCCTCGTTCATGCCGGGGGTCCTGCTGGGAATCCGCCGCGTCGTCGAGACGCCCGGTCTGACCTTCGGCCTGGAGCACTTCCTGGATCTGGACGGCTGACATGGGCGCTCGCATCGGGTACGCGGTGGTCTCCGCCGTCCTGGTCGTCTACTTCGTGTTCGTCGGCCACCGGGGTGTGGTGCTCATCCTGCACGGCACGTGGGTGTCGGTGGCCCTGGGCCTGGCGGCGCTGGTGCTCCCGCTCATCGGGGCGTGGTTCCTCTGGCACAGCACGCGGTTCGCGCAGCAGGCCGGGCGCCTCACCCGTGAGCTGGAGGCCGAGGGTGGTCTGCTGGTCGACGACCTGCCGCGTGCGCCGAGCGGCCGGATCGACCGGGACGCCGCGGACGCGGCGTTCGCCCGGCGCCAGGCCGAGACGGAGGCGTCCCCGGAGGACTGGCGGTGCTGGTTCCGGCTCGCCGTGGCCTACCACGACGCACGTGACACGGCACGGGGCCGCCGCGCCATGCGGCACGCCATCGATCTGCACGCAGGCCGCGCTCCGGCCGCGCCTGGCCGGAACTGACCGCTTCGCCGCGCCCACGCCCCCAGCGGCGGGTACTCACGTCATGACGGCGCCCCGCGCCACGCCCTCCGTGGGGCGTGGCGCGGGGCGCCGTCATGACCGCGCTCGGCAACCGCCCGCAGGCGGCCGGGCGGCGGAGTGGCCCCGGGCGGAGTGTCTGCCACGGGGCCGGCGCACGGGCGGCCGGTCAGCGGTGCTCGGCGGCCCATGCCTCGATCAGGTCGGCGGCGCGCTCGAACGCGTCCGGCCGCCGGAGGAAGTCCGAATTGTGGTCGGTCAGCAATGTCCGCAGCGGCTCTCCCCGCCGCCGCTCGATCAGCAGCGCCTGCCCCTGCACGGTGCGCGGCAGGCCCACCCACCTCACCGGCTGCTGCACCGTGCTGACGCGGCCGACGTCCCGCCAGCGCACCGTGCGCGTCGTCAGCAGGCTGACCTGCCGGAGTCCGCGGGGGCTGACCCAGACCCCGATCCGCAGCAGCCGCAGCGCGAAGACGATGGTGAGGGCCGCCAGCCCCACGGTGGCCGAGGCACCGGCCGGCGTGCCGGCGAGCGCGATGATCAGCGCGGAGAACAGGATGTAGCTCGCGAGGAGAAGCAGGACAGCCGCGATCCCGACCCGCATGGAGCCGGGACGGTAGGGGCGGCGCCAGTGGTCCTGCGCCGCGTGGGGGAGTGCCTCACCCCGCGGTGCGTCGGGTGCGCGGTCGGCCGTCAGGAAGGGCAGTGGCACGGCTGGTCCTCGTTCGTTTCCGATGACGCGCGGGCGCGGTGCGTCGCGGTCGCGTGGGCGGGCACGGTGCTGGTCCGGTGGCGGACCCGATGCCCGGTGAGATTACCGCGCCGGACGGAGGCGGGCCGCGCCGAGAGGGGCCGATCGGCCGGAAGAATGCGACACCTGTGCTCAGGAGGACGCCGCGGCCCCCGGCCTGCGGGGGCTCGCCCCGGCCCTCATAGGCTGTGCGGAGCCACCCCACACGTGATGCCCGGGAGGATCCTCCGTTGACCGATTCACCTCGCTTCCGCAGCGACATGTCCGTCGAACTGGTAAAACACAGCGCGTCCGACTCGGACGTGCTGTGGGCGGCCCGGGTCTCGACGGCGGGGGAGCAGTCGCTGGCCGAGGTCACCAAGGACCCGGAGCGTTCCAAGGGCCTGATCAACTACCTGATGCGGGACCGTCACGGCAGCCCGTTCGAGCACAACTCGATGACCTTCTTCGTGAGCGCTCCGCTCTTCGTCTTCCGCGAGTTCCACCGGCACCGGGTCGGCTGGAGCTACAACGAGGAGAGCGGGCGCTACCGTCAGCTGGAGCCGGTCTTCTACGTTCCGTCGGAGGAGCGCAAGCTGGTCCAGCAGGGCCGGCCCGGCAAGTACGAGTTCGTGGCCGGGTCGCCCGAGCAGCACAAGGTCGTCACCGAGGCGATGGAGGAGTCCTACCGGCAGTCGTACCGGGCCTACCAGGAGATGCTGGACGCCGGGGTGGCCAGGGAGGTGGCGCGCGCGACGCTTCCGGTCGGCCTGTACTCCTCGATGTACGCCACGTGCAACGCGCGGTCGCTGATGCACTTCCTCGGGCTGCGCACGCAGCACGAACAGGCCAAGGTGCCCTCGTTCCCGCAGCGGGAGATCGAGATGGTGGGTGAGCTGATGGAGGCCAGGTGGGCCGAGCTGATGCCGCTGACCCACGCGGCGTACAACGCCAACGGCCGGGTGGCCCCCTGAGGCCAGGCCCCACGTGGGGCCTGGCCGGCTCCGCGCCGCCCCCGGGCGACCGGTCCGACCAATGACCGGTCGGCTCCGGCCAGGGTCGCCCCGGCGGTCATCCGCCCGGAACGAATACCTGAGCGATGGTGTCCGTATTGCGGTGCTTTGGGAAGTTCGTCTACGCTGAATGAACGGACCCGGTACTGCCTGAACCCCCGAGCAGGCAGTGCCGGGCTCCGTGTCTTCCGTGCCCCGATGCGGCACACTCCACTGAGCTGCGAGTAGCGTGGGACATATGGCTCCGACCTCCACACCGCGAACCCCCTTCGGGCGGGTGCTGACCGCCATGGTCACGCCGTTCACCGCGGACGGCTCCCTGGACCTCGACGCCGCCCAGCGGCTCGCCGCTCACCTCGTGGACGCCGGCAACGACGGCCTGGTCGTCAATGGCACCACCGGTGAATCCCCCACCACCACCGACTCCGAGAAAGCCGACCTGGTCCGGGCCGTCGTCGAGGCCGTCGGTGACCGGGCGCACGTGGTCGCGGGAGCGGGTACCAACGACACGCGGCACAGCGTGCACCTCGCCCGTGAGGCGGAGAAGGCGGGCGCGAGCGGCCTGCTGGTCGTGACGCCGTACTACAGCAAGCCCCCGCAGGAGGGGCTCTACCAGCACTTCACCACCATCGCGGACGCCGGCGACCTCCCGGTGATGATCTACGACATCCCGGGCCGCAGCGGTGTGCCGATCAACACCGAGACGATGATCAGGCTGGCGGAGCACCCGCGGATCGTCGCCAACAAGGACGCCAAGGGCGACCTCGGCCGCGCCAGCTGGGCCATCGCCACCACCGGACTCGCCTGGTACAGCGGCGACGACATGCTCAACCTCCCGCTGCTGTCCGTCGGCGCCGTCGGCTTCGTCTCCGTCGTCGGCCATGTCGTCTCCCCGGAGCTGCGTAGCCTCGTCGACGCGTTCACCAGTGGCGACGTCACCAAGGCGTCGGAGATCCATCAGAAGCTGCTGCCGGTCTTCACCGGCATGTTCCGTACCCAGGGAGTCATGACCGTCAAGGCCGCCATGGCGGCCCAGGGCATGCCCGGCGGTCCGGTACGGCTGCCGCTGGTCGGGCTCACCGAGGACGAGACCGAGCAGCTCAAGCGCGACCTCGTCGCCGGCGGAGTGCAGCTCTGACCCCGCGGCACGCGCGGCGCGCCCGTCCCTGACGGCACCCGGACCACGGAGTGCCCGGGGACGCTCGCGCCCGCCCCGGGCCGGGCCACCGGCCCGGCCACAGACTTCACAACTGAAGAGAGCCCAGCCAGCGCGAGACATCTCTCGCCGATACCAGTCACCCGCGCCACGTGCCTGACGCCAGGCAGGTGGCGCGGGTCGTGAGGAGCGTTCTTTTGAGTCACCCACACCCCGAGCTCGGCCGCCCGCCGAGCCTGCCCGAAGGCGGCCTGCGGGTCACCCCTCTCGGCGGCCTGGGCGAGATCGGCCGCAACATGACCGTCTTCGAGTACGGTGGACGGCTGCTGATCGTCGACTGCGGCGTCCTCTTCCCCGAGGAGGAGCAGCCCGGGATCGACCTGATCCTGCCCGACTTCAGTTCCATCCGGGACCGGCTCGACGACATCGACGCGATCGTCCTGACGCACGGGCACGAGGACCACATCGGCGGTGTGCCCTTCCTGCTGCGGGAGAAGAAGGACATCCCGCTCGTCGGTTCCAAGCTGACGCTCGCGCTCATCGAGGCGAAGCTGCAGGAGCACCGCATCCGTCCCTACACCCTTGAGGTGCGTGAGGGGCAGCGGGAGCGGTTCGGCCCGTTCGACTGCGAGTTCGTCTCGGTCAACCACTCGATCCCGGACGCGCTCGCCGTGGCGATCCGCACCGACGCCGGCATGGCCGTGCACACCGGCGACTTCAAGATGGACCAGCTGCCGCTCGACGGCCGCCTCACCGACCTGCGCACCTTCGCGCGGCTCGGCGAGGAGGGCATCGATCTGCTGCTCTCGGACTCCACCAACGCCGAGGTGCCCGGTTTCGTGGCGCCTGAGCGGGAGATCTCCGGCGTGCTGCGCCAGGTCTTCGCCGCGGCGGACAAGCGCATCATCGTGGCGAGCTTCGCCAGCCACGTGCACCGCATCCAGCAGATCGTCGACGCGGCGTACGAGAACGGCCGCCGTATCGCGTTCGTCGGGCGGTCGATGGTGCGGAACATGGGCATCGCCCGTGATCTCGGCTACCTGAAGGTGCCACCGGGGCTGGTCGTCGACGTGAAGGCGCTCGCCGACCTGCCCGAAGAGCAGATCGTGCTGGTCTGCACCGGCTCCCAGGGCGAGCCGATGGCGGCGCTGTCCCGGATGGCCAACCGGGACCACCAGATCCGGATCACCCCGGGCGACACGGTGATCCTCGCGTCGTCGCTGATCCCCGGCAACGAGAACGCCGTCTACCGCGTCATCAACGGACTGACGCGGTGGGGCGCCAACGTCGTGCACAAGGGCAACGCCAAGGTCCACGTGTCCGGGCACGCCTCCGCCGGCGAGCTGCTGTACTTCTACAACATCTGCAAGCCGAAGAACCTCATGCCGGTCCACGGTGAGTGGCGCCACCTGCGGGCCAACGCCGAACTGGCGGCGAAGACCGGGGTGCCGCCGGAGAACATCGTGATCGCCGAGGACGGCATCGCCGTCGACCTCGTCGACGGCCGGGCGCGCATCTCCGGGAAGGTCAGGGCTGGTTACGTGTACGTCGACGGGCTCTCCGTCGGCGACATCACCGAGGCCAACCTCAAGGACCGTCGCATCCTCGGGGACGAGGGCATCATCTCGATCTTCGTGGTGGTGGACTCCAGCACGGGCAAGATCGTCAACGGTCCCACCGTGCACAGCCGTGGATCGGGCATCGACGAGAACGACTTCGCCGCCGTGGTGCCCAAGATCGAGGAGATCCTGGCGCGTTCGGCCCAGGACGGGGTCGTCGAGGCGCACCAGCTCCAGCAGTTGGTGCGCCGGGCCGTCGGCAAGTGGGTCTCCGACACCTACCGCCGGCGCCCGATGATCATGCCGGTCGTCGTGGACGTCTGAGCCCATCACCCCGCGGGGCGCCCGGATTTGCATCTGGGCGCCCTGCTCCAGTACGTTTACGTCATCGCCGCAAGGGGAACCGGAAACAGTCCGCTGGATCTGGCCCCTGACGCATCAGCAGGAAGCTCCAACAGCCGGTCACGGCAAGGGAATTACCTCTGATACGGTGGTGAACACCGAAGGGAAGCCCGGAGGAAAGCCGGAAGGCGATCCAAAGGAAGCGTCCGTTCCTTGAGAACTCAACAGCGT
>NZ_BHZI01000167.1 GCF_004305975.1 Streptomyces otsuchiensis | reverse complement strand
TCGGGCGTCCGGTCGAGCGGACCTCGCGGATCGCGCGCTCACGGAGTTCATCGGGGTACTTACGTGGTGCTGGCACAACTCGTGGTTCTCCTTACGCCTGGAAGCGTAACCCAGGCTTCAGGGACTCCACGAAGATCAGTGCAGCTCACATGTCACACGGCGCGGGTGGAATCGAACCGGCGTCGGGCTTCCTCGATGTGGTCCAGATAGGTGCGCGTCCAGGTGCACATACCGTTGACCGTGGCGCGCAGTGCCTGGCCGGCTTCGGTGAGGCGGTATTCGACGCGCGGTGGCACGACCGGGTGGACGGTCCTGTCGACCAGTCCGTCCCGTTCGAGGTGTCGCAGTGTCTGGGACAGCATCTTGTGGCTGATGCCTCCGACCTCCTTCTGCAACTCGGTGAACCGCAGGGTGCGGTCGGCCAGGACATTGATGAGCAACAACGCCCACTTGTTGGCCACGCCCGCGAAGACCTCACGGGCCAATGAGTCGGCACGGGTCAGGTCGGTATCGGCCGGATCACGGGCCGGCTGCTTGGTTACCACGAGGTGCCCTTCTCACGGAAAAGTGCGTTCTTCCAGCTCAGAGCATACTCTCCTAGGGTTAGTCCGTATCCGCTGGATAACGCTCGCAGCGTGAACGGACTCCTGGAGCCATGATGATTCTCAAGACGTACGCCCGCCTCTGGGCCGACGACCTGAGCGCGACCCTCCCCCTGCTGGAGCGCCTGACGGGACAGCACCCGGACTTGCAGTTCGCTTTCGACGAGATCGAGATCGCCGCGATCGGCGACTTCCTGGTCATCGCCGGACCGGCCGAGGAACGCGCTCGGTATGCCCACGCCACGGCCACAGTCATCGTCTCCGACCTCGACCAGACACGACTGGCGCTGGATGAGGCAGGCGCCGAGATCACCACGCAGGAGGCGACCAGCACAACCGGCCGCTTCCTCTACGCCCGTCACCGGGGCGGAGTAGAGGCCGAGTACGTCGAATGGAAGCCGGACGTCCGGCGCCAGGTACTCGGCGCATAGGTGCAGGCCGGAGCGCGGTGCCGGTGAGGCCGGTGGAGCCCGTTTGAGCGAGGCCGCCGACCAGCCCGCGCCGGAATGGGACTGGGACGGCAATGTCGACCACACACCCACCATCACCAGGACGGGAACGGGCGAGAGCGGGTGTGGCACAGGGCTCTGAGGTGCCAGCACTTCGCCACCGGCATTGAAGCGTCAGCGACTTCGGCCACGCGCTGGCCGTCGACCCACCCGGACGTTCGACCGAGCAACCAGCGTTCCAGACGGCACCCGGCCACCATCCAGGCCAGAAGTGAGGCCGGAGCTGTGCCGCACCGCTACAACCGCCGCGCAACTGGCTTCCTTCTGATCGGACGCACCGCATCGGGGCCGGCAGCTTGGGGTGAGGCAACCGGGCCGGCCGGTTCGCGGGGCGACAACAGCAGTGGTGTGGGGACCTATGTCATCAGCGTGCCGGCGTAGTCCTGTAGTGGTGGCCCCTCGGCCGGGCCAGGGTGGTGGCCGGAACCGCTACCGGCGCGGGCGAGACCGCCGCCAAACGCCTCGACGCGACGCGGGGCGTGCTGAACCTCGCCGCGCGCGGGACGGACGTGGGAACCTCGGTTCCGATGGACCAGGGCACGCCCGGCGGGCCGGTTCAGCATCCCGGCTGGAGCTGCGGAGACAACGTCAGGGCACGTGCGGCGTCGTGCAATTGGGCTGCCCAGGCCCGCTGGTCAAGTCCGAGCGTGTACTCGATGCAGCAGTCGCATTGCGGGATCAGTACCACGAAAGATCGCTCCTCCTCGGTCTGGACCTCCGTCTCCCACCAGTCATCCGTCGCCAGATCAGCGGGAGTCAGCTCTCCGTCGAGGAGTCTTGCCGCCATCCGGCGCAGTGCGTGACACCGCGCCAGGCCTCGATCGGGCAAATCGATTCCGGACTCGGCGAGTGCTCGCTCGAACAGGTCGCGAATATCGCGAGTGTCCGCGTTGCGGGGCCAACCGGCCAGCTCGCACAACGTCGGCGTGTCCAGGCCCGCTGCGAGCGCCTCCGCGGCGATCATCGGCAGTTCCTCCGGGGCGATCTCACCCGCCCGGTAGCGGCACGCGACCTCGCCCAGGGCCCTGAGCCCACTCCGCGTCGAGAGTTCCGGTTCCGGCCTGGTTCCTTCCGCGCCCATGGCTCCCAGAGTGTCAGCTCTCCCTGGGGGGAGGCTACCCACGGCCGAGTCCGCGCGGGACCCGCCCTCGCGTTCCGCGTCAGGAGGCAGCGAACCGTGCGGGCACGGCATCGCGGGGCGACGGCGCCGCTCCGGTGTTAGTTTCGTCCCCGTGGGGGATCACCAGGAGGAGACCAGCGCGGCCTACGACGAGATCGTCGAGCTGTACGCGTCGACGTTCGCCGATCGGCTGGAGACGCGGCCGTTCACACGGGCCATGGTCGGCACCTTCGCTGAGCTGGTCCGCGGCACGGAGAACCTGCGGGCAGCCGACGTCGGCTGCGGGCCCGGGCATCTGACTGCCATGCTCCACGACCTGGGGCTGGACGCCTTCGGCCTCGACCTGTCCCCGGCCATGGTCGATTACGCCCGACGCGCCCACCCGTCGCTGCGGTTCGACGCGGCGCGGATGGAGGCGCTGCCGATAGAGGACGGCGTGCTCGGCGGTGTGATGGCCCACTACTCGATGATCCACACTCCTCCGGGGGAAGTGCCCGCGCTGCTGGCCGAACAGGCGCGTGTCCTGGCACCCGGGGGCCTGCTCCTGGTCTCGTTCTTCGCGACCGACGGACCCGAGCCGGTCTGGTTCGACCACAAGGTGGCGCCCGCCTACAGCTGGCCGGTGGACCGGTTCGCCGAGCTGCTGGCCGGGGCCGGGCTCATCCCTTTCGCCCGGCTGCTGCACGACCCGGCCTCCGAACGGGGCTTCCTCGACGCCCACTTGCTGGCCCGCCTCCACCAGGGCGATCGCGGGGGGCATTGATCCCGCCGCCGTAGGCGAGAAGGACCGAGGGGCCACGGCCCACCGCAGGCGACGCCCATGGGACAGCGGCTGGCCCGCCCTCATCTTCGTGATCAGGCGCGGGTACGCTCCGGCGCGGGCGAGGCGGCGCTGACGGCCCGCCCCGAGGTGGTCAGCCGAGGTCCGCCTGCGCTTCTGTCACGCTCGGCGCGGCCGTCTCCCTCGGTCTGTCGGTTCACCAGGGGTGCCGACCGCTCGCTGCGGCTCCATTCCGGTACCCAGACGCCGCCGTCGGGGCGGCCGGGGTAGGCGGTGGTGAGATGACGGCGCAGCGCAGCCAGGGACGGGTGGTGGTTGTCGACGTGCCAGACCAGTGAGTGCGGGTAGAGCGGGGTCGGGTCGGTGACCGGGATGCGGCGCAGGTCGTGGCCGACGGGCCACACCAGCGGGGTCTGTTCGCTGACGAAGGTGGCCAGTGTCGTGGAACCGGCGATGGTGTCCAGCAGGGGCTCGATGCCGAAGTCCGGGCCGACCGAGTCGACGACGATGCCGTAGGTGGCCGCGAACTCGTCGTAGTACGCCGACCACTCGGTGCCGGGCAGATTGCCGGGCATCCAGATCCGGCGGCCGGCGAGCTGGGCGGGAGTGACCGCGCGGGCGTTCGCGAACTCGTGCCCCGGTCCGGTGAACAAGTGCAGCGGTTCGTCGAAGACAGGCGTGGTCTCCACTACGCGGGGGAGCTGCAGCCCGGGCATGGTCAGGGCGCGGAACGTCGCGTCGATGGTTCCGTCCCGGACGGCGGCGACGGCCGTGTCGGAGTCGAACAGCGTGACGACGTCCAGTTCGATCTCGGGGTGGGCACGGTGGAAGTCGCGCAGCAGGCCGGCGAGGGAGAGCCGGCGGCCGATCACGTCGACGCGCAGTGCCCGGTGTCCCGGTCGCACGGACGTGATCGCACGTTCAGCGGCCTGTAGGAAGGCGCGGGCGTGGGGCAGGAACGCCTGCCCGTCGATGGTGAGCCGTGCTCCGCGGGCGTCGCGGCGAAGGAGCCGGACACCGAGTTCCTTCTCCAGGGCGGCAATCCGCTTGGAGACCGCCTGAGGCGTGACCGACAGATCGACGGCGGCCTCCTGGAACTGTCCGGCGTCGACGACGGCGACGAAGGTGCGCACGGCCATGACGTCCATGCGTCTCATCCTATGCGGACAACCAGGAGTTGATCAGATCCGCCCTGTTGGTTGTTTGATTCCGGAGCTTGCCGGCAGTTCTGATGGCTCGGGTCAACCTCTGGTTGATGGCTTCTCGTACGAGCCGTGACGAGAGGTCGCCCCAGCAGCTGTATCCGGAGCACCCCCTGTGAGGAACCATGCCTGAGCGAGACCGCCTCTACGTCCGCACCCCCGAGTTCGCGCGGGTGGCCGAGCGGATCGAGCACGTGACCACACTCACCTCCCGGCTCAACGTCCTGAGTTTCGACGACAAGGCCACGCGCGCGGCGCTGTTCTCCGAGATCATCGGCAAGCCGATGCCGGACTCCGTGACCGTCTTTCCGCCGTTCTACACGGACCACGGGTTCGGCATCGACTTCGGCGAGAACGTCTTCGTCAACCAGGGCTGCACCTTCCTGGACCAGGGCGGTATCCACCTGGGCGACGGCGTCCTGATCGGCCCGAAGACCAACCTCATCTCGTCCGACCATCCGCTTCCGGCGTCCGAGCGCGCGGAGTTCATCACTCGCGCTCCCGTCACCGTCGAGGCCGGCGCATGGCTCGGCGCGGCGGTGACGGTTCTCCCCGGTGTCACGATCGGTCGGGGTGCCGTGGTCGGAGCCGGAGCCGTCGTCACGAAGGACGTTCCGCCCGACACCCTGGTGACCGGGCCGGCCGCGTTCACACGGCGGCAGTGGGGCGCCTGAGGCCGGGCCGGCCCACGGCCCGGAGATGTCGCTCTCGTCGTCGGTGAGCGACGGTTCTCCGGGGTGGGCGGTCTCGCCGCTGCGAAGCAGGCCGCGTTGTCCGCGCCGGGGGGACAGGCCGCCGCTCCCGGGCGCGCGGCTGGGGACGGGCCCGCCCGCGCAGGCCGGGAGCGGGCGGGACCGACGGTGATCTACAGTCCTCCTTGCCGCGCGTCCGGGTGCCGAAAGGGCGCTGCCATTGGGGAGTTGTGTCATGGAGAGGCTCACGCCGGACGACCCGGCAGAGGTCGGCGGCTACGCGCTGCTGGGCATCCTGGGCGAGGGAGGGATGGGCCGCGTCTACCTGGCGCAGAGCCCGGGCGGCAGGGCGCTCGCGCTCAAGACGATCCGCGCCGATCTCACCCGTGATCCCGGCTTCCGTGCCCGTTTCGGGCGGGAGATCAGCAATTCGGACCGGGTCCGCAGCGCGTGGACCGTGCCGGTCGTCGACTGGAGCCGTGAGCCGGGTGGCCGGCAGTGGCTGGCCACCGAGTACGTTCCGGCGCCCTCCCTTCTGGACTGGACCAAGCAGCACGGGCCGGTGGCGGCCGACCTGCTGCCGGTCCTGGGCCGTGAGCTGGCCCGCGCGCTCACGGTCGTGGGCGAGGCCGGACTGATCCATCGCGACCTCAAGCCGGGGAACGTGCTGCTCGGTCCGCGCAATCCGCTGCTGATCGACTTCGGCATCGCCCACACCGTGGACGAGTCACGGTTCACCACCGCCGGCGGAGTGATCGGTTCACCCGGCTATCTCTCGCCTGAACAGGCCAACGGCGAGGGCGAACTCACCCCCGCCAGCGATGTGTTCTCGCTGGCCGCGCTGTTGCACCACGCCTCCTGCGGTCATGGGCCGTTCCTGCGGCCCGGTGAGTCGGCGTCGGTGCCCACGCTCCTGTACCGCGTCGTCCACCACGAGCCCGACCTGAGCGGGCTGCCGCCGCTGCTGCGGGACGCCCTCGCCGACGCCTTCGCCAAGGACCCCGCCGAGCGCCCGCTCCCGGCGGAACTGGCCGAACGGTTCACCCGCGTCATGGCTGAGGGCCACGGCTCCCGGCCGTGGCGGGCGGCGCTGCCCGAGGCGCTCCGCGCCGACCACGCCAGCCGCGCCGACGCGATCTCCCGCGCCACCCGGGCGATCACCGCGCGGGCGGCTGTGCCGGCGTCCGCAGCGGGCGAGCACCCCTCGGGCGGTTTCGGGCCGCCGCTGCCGCAACCGTTCCCGGCCCCGTCGCCGCACGCTGCGTACGGCCGCCCCCAGCACGCGCAGCACGCGCCGGCCTGGCCGCCCGGCCCGGGAACCGGCCCGAGGGCACCGGCGCCACCGACGACGGACGAGCGCCCCTGGGTCGGGGTCTTCCGCCGCGGCTGTCTCACGGTGCTGGCCATCGTGGCCGGGCTGATCGGACTGGCCGCCCTGCTGGTCGTGCTCGTCTCCGAGGCGCTGTAGGGCCCGGTCACCGGCGCCGGGCGGTGGAGCCGGGGGCGATGGAGCTGGTGTACGGGGAGCGCCCCCGCCCGGTGCTCGGGCGCCCCGGCGCTCCGGCGTCCCGGGGTCCACCGGCCGGGTGAGTGTCGAGCGGGGCGGGGCGGGGAACGCGTGGATCCCACAGCGGCGACACGACGCCCCGGGCCGCGAGCGCCCGCCGTGTCCCCGGTCGGCGGTCACAGAGACGGGACCACATCATGCAGATTCATCCGCGAAGGGCAGTGGTCGACGGGTCCGTGGCCGAGACGAGGCTGCGGGGACGGGTCGCGGTGGTGACCGGCGCCGCCCGGGGGGTCGGCAAGGCGCTCGCCCGCCGCCTGTCCGGGGCGGGGATGACGGTCGCGCTGCTCGGACGGGAGAAGGAGACCCTGTTCCAGGCCGCCGCCGAGCTCTCCAGCGAGAGCATCTGTATCGAGGTGGACGTCACCGACCGCGCCGCGCTCGCCCGGGCGGCCCAGCGGGTCGGGGAGCAGTTCGGCCCGGCCTCGGTCGTGGTCGCCAACGCGGGGATCGCGGCGGGCGGGCCATTCTCCTCGTGTGATCCGGACCTCTGGCGGCGCGTCATCGAGGTCAATCTCGTCGGCGCGGCGAACACCGCGCGTGCCTTCCTCCCCCAGCTCGCCCGTTCGCGCGGCTACTTCCTGCAGATCGCCTCCACCGCCGCGTTCGGTTCCGCGCCGATGATGAGCGCCTACTGCGCGTCCAAGTCCGGCGCCGAGTCGTTCGCGCTGGCGCTGCGCGGCGAGGTGGAGCCGGACGGTGTCACCGTCGGTATCGCCTACCTGCACTGGACCGGCACCGACATGGTCGCCGACCTCGACCTGCACCCGGTCCTGCGCGCCCTGCGCGCCAACCAGCCGGGGCCCGCCCGGCGCGTCCACTCCCCCGAACGGGTGGCCGACTGGCTGACCGCCGGGATCACGCGCCGTTCGCACCAGATCTACGCGCCGCCCTGGCTGAGGTACTGCCAGCCGTTGCGGCCCCTCTTCCCCGCGGTCGTCGGCCACATCGCGCGACGTGAGATGCGCAAGCTGCCGCTGGAGGAGCTGCGGTCGGCGACCGGGGTCATGGGGGACGGCGGGCGCGCGGACTGGAACCCCACGGACGGGCGAACGGGGGCGCCCCTCGACGGCGACCGGACCACTCCCCCGCGCTGAAGAGCCCGCACCGTCTCCGTGACGAGCCGCCCGCGCGACGCTCGACGCGTCACCGCCGCCGGCCGGTCGCCTGTTCGAGCGCGGACCGTGCCGGACGCCGTCCGTCGGTCTCGCGCTGACGGCGCGCGAGCGGGATGTGGTGGTGCTGGTGGCGGGCGGTCTCACCTACGCTGAGATCGCCGAGGGGCTGTCGATCACGGTGGGCACGGTCAAGACGCATCTGGGCAGTGCGCAGACGGGGATCGCGGCCCGGAACCCGTGGGGAGGTCGCCTCGTGGGCCTGGCGTCACGGAGTGGCGGGGCCTGGGTGACGGAGCGTCGCAGGGTGGCCGGGCAGCCGGCCGGCGGGCCACCCACCCGGTCGCGTCCGTGTCGGTACGGGAGCGGGCACGCGGCACCGGGTCATCATGGGCGGATGGACGCCAAGCAGATCCTCACCGACGGATTCGGACGCATCCGTGAGGTCGTCCACGATGTCGTGGACGACCTGCCCCAGGAGCACCTCAACACCCGCCCCGCCGAGGGCGCCAACCCCATCGGCTGGCTGGTCTGGCACCTCACCCGGGTGCAGGACGACCATGTCGCGGACGCCGCCGGCACGGAGCAGGTCTGGAACACGCAGGGGTGGGCGGAGCGCTTCGGACTGGCGCTCCCCGAGACGGACACGGGCTACGGGCACGGCGCGGCGGAGGTGGAGGCGGTGCGTGTCACCTCCGGCGACCTTCTGACCGGGTATTACGACGCGGTCCACGAGCGGACGCTCGACTTCGTGTCCGGTCTTCGCGCGCGCGATCTGGAGGAGATCGTGGACGCCTCCTGGGACCCACCGGTCACGCTGGGGGTCCGGCTGGTCAGTGTGCTGGGTGACGACCTGGAGCACGCGGGCCAGGCGGCGTACGTGCGCGGGATGCTGCGCGGACGCTGACGGCGCGCTTCGTCGCCCGTCGTCGCCCGTTGTCGCACGTCGTCCAGGCGGGTGGACGGCCGGGTCTGAGCGGCTGACGCTCCGTCCGGTGCGGGGCGGCACGCCACCCGCTCCGCGTCCGCCTTGCCCGTCGCGGCCCGGGACCGGCCGGACCGGCGGCCGGTATGTGCGCAGGTCGGAGCGCCGTGGCGGCGACTCCGGAAAGAAAGCGCTTCCTGCCTGTTGACCTGGGACTCTCCCGCCCTTTGACTATGCCGGGCCGACCAGTGCGGACGCCGCCCCCGGCTCACCCCGAGGCGGGGGTCGCGTTCCCCCGAATGGGAGTTGAGGATGAGATCCATAGCAACGAGGTCCAGAACGGTGCGCCGGCCACGGCCCGCGCGATCCGGGGTGGGCGCCCTGATCGTCGCCGTGCTGGCCTCGGGGACACTCGCGGCCGCTCCCGTCGCACAGACCGCACCGCCGGTCGGGGCGGTCACCGCGGCCCAGACCACGGCTACGGCGGCCGCCGGCGACCTTGTCTGGGAGGCCATCACCTTCGGCCAGTCCACCGACCTCAACTTCGCGTCCAACGTGCTGCCGGAGAAGATCGGCACCAACTACGCGGCCCCGGAGCACCCCGGCACCATCGACGGCAGGATCGTCCTGGAGAGCCGCGGCGGCAAGCTGGCGCAGGGGCATGACGGCCTGACCTTCTACCAGACGACGCTGGACGCGAACACCGACAACTTCGTGCTCACGGCCGACATGACGGTGGAGCAGTTCGGACCGGAGACGGGGGCAACTCCCAACTCGCAGGACAGTGCCGGAATTATGATCCGGGACGTCAACGGCGCTCCGCGTCAGGAGCCGATGGTCGACGGCTTCGAGGAGGTTCCCGCCGCCTCCAACATCTTCGGCACGGGCATGATGCGCCACGGCGTCAGCGGGATCCATCGCACCGGGGTCGTGGAGCCCTGGGGTAACCCGGGCAGCGAACTCAGCGCCGCCGCCCTCACCACCGACTCCCGCTACGCGCTGCCGGTCGGCACGCCCGTCAGCCTGCGGCTGGAGCGCACGGACACCGAGTTCGTGATGTCCGCGACCTTCACACACGCGGGCGAGCCCGCCACCTTCGAACGGCGCGTCGCCGGTGCCGACTGGGTGCAGGACATCGACCCCGACCGCATGCACGTCGGCTTCTACGCCGCACGGAACGCCAAGGTCAGCTTCGACAACGCGAACCTGGAACTGAGTGAGGCCGACACCCAGCCCCGGCCGCCGGTCGAGACCGCGCCGGAGCAGCCCGCGCTGGCGCTGCTCTCCCCCGCGGAGACCAGCACCCGCCAGTACACGCTGCAGGCCCGGCCGAACTACGCCGGAACCCTGACCGTCACGGACGGCACCGGGAAGCGCGTCGCGAAGACCCGGCTCGACGCACACGAGGTGTTCAGCAAGAAGGTCCGGCTGCGCTCGGACCGGGCCGAGTTCACCCTCACCCTCACCCCGTCCGAGGGCCCCTCGACCACTCCGGTCAGCCGGTCCCTCACCGTCGAGCACACGGCGTACGGAGAACGCGGGGACGGCCGGACCATCCACGCCTCCCCCGCCGGAACCCCGTCCGCCGCAGGCACGGCGTCGCGCCCCGTGGACCTGCCCACGGCACTGAAGTACGTCGCCCCCGGGGGCCAGGTGCTGCTGCACGGCGGCACCTACGAGCCGGCCGGCACCCTGAACCTGAGCGAGTCCTACAGCGGCGTGAAGCGGTCCCCGAAGACGCTCAAGCCCTACCGCGGCGCCTCCGTGGTGATCGACGGACGGGAGGCGCTGAGCGTGGTGCTGCGCCTCGACGCCGACCACTGGCGCGTCGAGGGCTTCCGGATCACCCGCGCGGCCAACAACGCGATGCGGGTCAGCGGCAGTCACAACACCATCTCCGGCATGACCTTCAACCACAACGGCAACACCGGCTTCCAGCTCAGTGGGAGCGGTGACAACCCCGACCTGTGGCCCTCGCACAACCTGATCGTCGGCAGCGAGTCGCACGACAACCGCGACGCGAGCGACATCGACGCCGACGGCTTCGCGGCGAAGCTCGGGGTCGGCGCTGGCAACGTCTTCCGGGGCAACATCTCGCACCACAACATCGACGACGGCTGGGACCTCTACAACCGGACCAACGAGGGTCCGAACATGCCGATCACGCTGGAGAACAACGTCGCGTACGCCAACGGGCGCCTCAGCGACGGCCACAACGAGAACAGCAACCTCGGCAACGGCTTCAAGCTCGGGGGCGAGGGACTGCCCGTGAACCACGTCGTGCGCGGCAACATCGCCTACGACAACAACATGGACGGCTTCACCGACAACTTCAATCCCGGGCAGCTGCGGCTGTCGGGCAACACCTCCTTCGACAACAAGCGCTTCAACTACCTGATCCGGTTCTCGCCCTACTTCACTCCGGAGGAGCAGGGCGTCTACCGCGACAACCTGTCCTTCCGCACGGCGACGGGCCGCGGCGGCGCCGAGCCGGCGGCCGACTTCATCTCCGGGGACGTCGACCGGACCAATGTCCTCTTCGACGGCCAGAGGTCCGTGAACGGTGACGGCTCGACCACGGCGACCGCGGCGGACTTCCGGTCGCTGGTGCTGCCGGGACGCTACGAGCGCGCCAAGGACGGGACCCCGCTGCACGGTGACTTCCTCCGGCCTGCGCGTAAGAGCGAGCTGAACAAGGCCGGCACCAAGCGCTCCGTGATCGGCGCGCTGGACGGCAGCCGCCGCTGACCGGCCGCCGGGGCCGCTGCCGCGCACCGTCACGCGCGGTGGCGGCCCCGGGTGGCCCGACGGTGCTCCGTCGGGGTACACCGACGGAGCACCGTCCGCCCGGCGGGCAGCAGCCGCGGCCCGGTGGGCGCACCGTAGAATCCCTGGTTGTGACTGCAAAGCCCCGCATCCCGAACGTCCTGGCCGGCCGCTACGCCTCGGTGGAGCTGACCCGGCTGTGGTCCCCCGAGTACAAGGTGATCCTGGAGCGCCGGCTGTGGCTGGCCGTGCTGCGGGCGCAGCGCGATCTGGGGATCGCCGTGCCGGAGGAGGCGCTGGCCGACTACGAGCGCGTCCTGGAGCAGGTCGACCTGGCCTCGATCGCCGAGCGGGAGAAGATCACCCGCCACGACGTGAAGGCGCGCATCGAGGAGTTCAACGCGCTCGCGGGCCACGAGCAGGTCCACAAGGGCATGACCTCCCGGGACCTCACGGAGAACGTGGAGCAGCTGCAGATCAGGCTGTCCCTGGAGCATGTGCGGAGCAGGACGGTGGCGCTGCTGGCGCGGCTGGGCCGGCTGGCGGGCGAGCACGCCGGTCTGGTGATGGCGGGCCGCTCGCACAACGTCCCCGCGCAGGCGACGACGCTGGGCAAGCGCTTCGCGACCGCCGCCGACGAGCTGCTGGTCGCGTTCGGGCGGCTGGAGGAGCTGCTGGCGCGCTACCCGCTGCGCGGGGTGAAGGGCCCGGTGGGGACCTCCCAGGACATGCTGGACCTGCTCGGCGGTGACCCGGACAAGCTCGCCGACCTGGAGCGGAGGGTCGCGGGGCACCTCGGGTTCGCCACCGCGATGACCTCGGTGGGGCAGGTGTACCCGCGGTCGCTGGACTACGAGGTGGTGACCGCGCTGGTGCAGCTGGCGGCGGCTCCGTCGTCGCTGGCGAAGACCATCCGGCTGATGGCCGGCCAGGAGCTGGTCACCGAGGGGTTCCGGGCGGGGCAGGTCGGTTCCTCGGCGATGCCGCACAAGATGAACACGCGCTCCTGCGAGCGGGTGAACGGGTTCGCCGTGATTCTGCGCGGTCACGCCTCGATGGTGGGCGAGCTGGCGGGCGACCAGTGGAACGAGGGCGACGTCTCGTGTTCGGTGGTGCGCCGGGTGGCGCTGCCGGACGCGTTCTTCGCGTGGGACGGGCTGCTGGAGACGTTCGTGACGGTCCTCGACGAGTTCGGGGCGTTCCCGGCGGTGGTCGACCGGGAGCTCGACCGCTATCTGCCGTTCCTGGCGACGACCAAGGTGCTGATGGGCGCGGTGCGGGCGGGGGTCGGCCGCGAGGTGGCGCACGAGGTGATCAAGGAGCACGCGGTGGCCTCGGCGCTGGCGCTGCGGGAGGGCGCGGAGCGCAACGAGCTGCTGGACCGGCTCGCGGAGGACACGCGGATCCCGCTGGACCGCGAGCGGCTGGCGGCGCTGATGGCGGACCGGCTCTCCTTCACGGGTGGCGCCGCCGCGCAGGTGGCGGAGGTGGTGGCCGCGGTCGAGGAGGTCACCAAGCGGTATCCGCGTGCCGCGGACTACGCCCCGGGGGCCATTCTCTGAGGGTCACGGTCTCCTTCGGGCGGCGCTGGTGGGACACGGCCGGTGTCCGCCTCTCGCGGGTGGGCGTGTCAGCGGTTACGATCGCGCCCACCAGCGGCGACCCCAGGGAGGCGGACGGTGGGGAAGCTCACGGGCGGTGACCCGTCCCTGCTTCGCAAGATCAACTCCGCGGCGGTCCTGCGCGCCCTGCGGTCCGCGGACACTCCGCCGACGCTGACCGATCTGGCGGGCGTGACGGGCTTGTCGCGACCGACGGTCGAAGGCGTGATCGAGGGGCTGGCGGAGGCGGGGCTGGCCGCGGAGGCCGCCGGCGGGAGCGGTGCGCGGCGGATGGGCCGGCCGGCCCGGCGGTTCCGTTTCCGGGCGGAGGCCGGCCACGCCCTCGGGGTGGAGATCG
Organism: Streptomyces otsuchiensis; assembly: GCF_004305975.1. Classification (GTDB taxonomy): domain Bacteria; phylum Actinomycetota; class Actinomycetes; order Streptomycetales; family Streptomycetaceae; genus Streptomyces; species Streptomyces otsuchiensis. The sequence goes on along the minus strand of NZ_BHZI01000167.1, from coordinate 192 downwards.
GCGCGCACCGGGCGTCGGTGGTGCTGGCGGATCTGGCCGGTGGACGGCTGGGCACGGCGGCGCGGGAGGTGTCGGAGACGGCCTCCGCGGAGGAGCGGCTGGCGGCGGCCGTCGGGGCGGTCGCTGACGTCCTGGCGGCAGCGGGGGTCTCGCGGGGCTCGTTGCGGGTGGCGGGGGTGGGCACGCCGGGGA
>NZ_BHZI01000166.1 GCF_004305975.1 Streptomyces otsuchiensis | reverse complement strand
CCCGTAGTCCCCGCCCAGTAGCCACCCGTGCGTGCTGAGGAGCCATGGCGTGAACCTGTCCGATTCCCCTGCCCGGACGCCCCTGCTGTGGGCGCTGTCCGGCGACAGCGGGGGCGCCCTCGCGGCGCAGGCGCGACGGCTGCGCGACCACCTGCGCACCCTGCCCGAGTGGAGCCCGGCGGACATCGGGCTCGCCCTCGCGCGCACCACCGTCACCACCCCGGGACGGCGCGCCGCCCTCGTGGCCGGCGCACCCGAAGAGTTCCTGGACCGCCTCGACGCGCTGGCCCGCGGGCGCCGCGCCTCCGGCCTCGTCGAGGGGCCCGGCGGGGCCGACACCGCCGTCGCCTTCGTCTTCCCGGGCCAGGGCTCCCAGTGGCCCGGGATGGCCGCCGGGCTCATCGACTCGGCGGCGGGGTTCAGAAGCCGCGTGGACGCCTGCGCGCAGGCCCTCGAACCCTTTGTCGACTGGTCCCTCATGGACGTGCTGCGTGCCGCCGACGGTGCGCCCGCCCTGGAGCGGCCCGACGTCGTACAGCCCGCACTGTTCGCCGTCGGCGTCTCCCTGGCCGGACTCTGGCGTGACCACGGTGTGGAGCCGTCCGCCGTCCTGGGCCACAGCTGCGGCGAGATCTCCGCCGCGGCCGTCAGCGGAGCACTCTCCCTCGACGACAGCGCCCGCGTCGTCGCCCTGTGGAGCCAGGCGCAGGCCACCCTCTCCGGGAGCGGGGAGATGGTCTCCGTGATGGCTCCCGTCACCGATGTCGCAGCCCGCCTGGCCGACTACGAAGGCCAGTTGGAGGTCGCCGCGATCAACGGGCCGGGCTCGGTGATCGTGTCGGGCGACACCGCCGCCGCCGCGGAACTGATCGCCCGCCTCACCGCCGAGGGCGTCCACGCACGCCGGATCGCCGTCGGACTCGCCGCGCACTCCCCGCACATCGACACCATCGTGCCCCGGCTGCTCGCGGATCTGGCCGCCGTGCGGCCGCTGGCCGCCGACCTCCCGTACTACTCCGGTCTCACCGGCGACCGGCTCCCGGAACCGGTCCTGGACGCGGACTACTGGGCCCGCAACCTGCGCGGCACGGTCCGCTTCCACGAAGCCGGCGCGGCCCTGCTGCGCGACGGCCACCGCCTCCTCCTGGAGGTCAGCCCGCACCCCGTCCTCACCACCGCCCTCCAGGCGACCGCCGCCGAACGGAACGCCGCCGCCCACATCGGCGCGACGCTGCGCCGCGGCCACGGTGGCCGCGCGCAGTTCCTCACCGCCCTCGGCGAGGCGTACGCGCACGGTGCGGCCACCGACCGCGAGGCCGTCTTCGGGGCGCTCGACGCCCGGCCCGCCGACCTGCCCGCCGGTCTGTGGGAAGCGGACGACGACGCGGAGACGCCGGACCCGGCGACCGCTCTGCGCGACGACCTGGCCCGCCTCACCGCCGTGGGGCGGCGCGAGCGGCTGCTGCGCGTCGTGTGCCAGGAGGTCGCCGCCGTGCTCGGCGACGTGGGGACCGTCGACCCCGACGCCACCTTCACCGGCCTCGGCCTCGACTCCGTGACGGCGGTGGAGATCCGCAACCGCCTCGCCGCGGTCACCGGCGCCGGGGCGCTGCCCGTGACGGCCGTCTTCGACCACCCCACCCCGAGGAGGTTCGCCGAGCTTCTCGGGGACGAGCTGCCGGCCGGTTCGACCCGGGGCGCCCCGCGAGCGGACCGGCACGCGGACCGCGAGGGCGCCGCAGGACGTGACACGTCCGAGGCGGCCACCGACGACGACCCGGTGGCGATCGTCGCGATGGGCTGCCGGTACCCGGGCGGCGCCGACACCCCGGAACGCCTGTGGCGGCTCCTGACCGACGGCGGCGACGCCGTGACACCGTTCCCCGGCAACCGCGGCTGGAGCACCGAGGGCGCCTGTGCCCCCGAGGACATCGCGCCCGGCCGCCACTACCAGCGCGAGGCCGGGTTCCTGCTGGACGCCGACCGCTTCGACGCCGAGTTCTTCGGCATCTCGCCCCGCGAGGCACTCGCCATGGACCCGCAGCAGCGGCTCCTCCTGGAGACGTCCTGGGAAACCCTGGAGCGCGCCGGGATCGACCCGCACACCCTGCGCGGCAGCCGCACCGGGGTCTACGTCGGCGCCATGACCATGGACTACGGCCCGCGCCTGCACGAAGCGACGGACGGCAACGGCCATCTCCTCACCGGCAACACCGGCAGCGTCGCCTCCGGCCGCATCGCCTACGCCCTCGGCCTCGAAGGCGCCGCCGTGACCGTGGACACGGCCTGCTCCTCCTCGCTCGTCGCCCTGCACCTCGCGGTACAGGCGCTGCGCCGTGGCGAGTGCGCCCTCGCCCTCACCGGCGGCGCGACGGTGATGCCGACACCGGGCATGTTCGTGGAGTTCAGCAGCCAGGGCGGCCTGGCCGCCGACGGCCGCTGCAAGGCGTTCTCCGCGCGGGCCGACGGGTTCGGCCTCGCCGAGGGAGTGGGCGTCCTGCTGCTGGAGCGGCTGTCGGACGCGCGTCGCAACGGGCACCCGGTGCTCGCCGTGGTGCGGGGGAGCGCTGTCAACCAGGACGGCGCGAGCAACGGTCTGACCGCCCCGAACGGTCCGAGCCAGCAACGAGTGATCCGCGCGGCGCTGGCCGACGCGGGACTCTCCGCGCAGGACGTGGCCGCGGTCGAGGCACACGGGACCGGCACCCGCCTCGGGGACCCGATCGAGGCACAGGCGCTACTCGCCACCTACGGTCAACAGCGCCGGGAGGGAAGGCCGTTGTGGCTCGGCTCGCTGAAGTCCAACATCGGCCACACCCAGGCAGCCGCCGGTGTCGGCGGCGTGCTGAAGATGGTCCTGGCGATGCGGTACGGCCTGCTGCCCCGGTCCCTGCACATCACCGAGCCGACGCCGTACGTGGACTGGAACGCCGGCGAGGTGCGCCTGCTCACCGAAGCCACACCCTGGCCACCGGGCGACGGACCCCGGCGGGCCGGGATCTCCGGATTCGGGATCAGCGGGACCAACGCGCATGTGATCGTGGAACAGCCTGTCCCGGAGCCGGAGCCGGAGCCGGAGCCGGAGCCGGAAGCTCCCGCCGCCGGTGACCCGGGCACGCCGGTGCCGTGGGTGGTGTCCGCCAGGTCCGCGGGGGCGCTGCGGGAGCAGGCGGCACGTCTCGCGCACGTCTGCGGCGCGGACGTGCGGGCCGGTGATGTGGGTCTGTCGCTCGTGGGGACACGCGCGCTGCACGAGTACCGGGCCGTGGTGGCCGGAGACCGCCGGGAGCTTCTGAAGGGCCTACGGGCGGTGGCGGCGGGCGAGCCTTCCCCGTTCGTGGCGGAGGGCCGGGCGTCGACGACCGGCGGGACCGTGTTCGTGTTCCCCGGGCAGGGGACGCAGTGGCTCGGGATGGCACGTGAACTCCTCACCGAATCGGCGCCGTTCGCCGCCTCGATGGAGGAGTGCCAGGCGGCACTGACCCCCTTCACCGAGTGGTCGCTGCTGGACGTGGTGCGCTCCGGCGACGGGCTCGACCGGGTGGACGTGGTGCAGCCCGCGCTCTTCGCGGTGATGGTGTCGCTGGCCCGGCTCTGGCAAGCGTTCGGCGTGGTGCCGGACGCCGTGGTCGGCCACTCGCAGGGGGAGATCGCGGCGGCGGTGGTCGCCGGAGGGCTGTCCCTGACGGACGGGGCGAAGGTGGTCGCCCTGCGCAGCCGGGCGATCCTCCGGCTGGCCGGACACGGGGGCATGGTGTCACTGGCGCTGCCCACGGCGGCCGTCGAGGAGCGGCTGGCCGGCTGGGCCGGGCGGCTGTCGGTGGCCGCGGTCAACGGTCCCTCGGCCGTGGTGGTGTCCGGAGACGGCGACGCCCTCGACGAACTGCTCGCGTCCTGTGCGCAGGACGGGGTGCGGGCCCGGCGGGTCGATGTGGACTACGCGTCGCACTCCGCCCACGTGGAACGTGTCGAGGAGGAGGTACGGGAGGCGCTGGAGGGGGTCGAGCCGGCCGAGGGGCGGATACCGCTCCTCTCCACGGTGACGGGGCAGTGGCTGGACACCTCGGCGATGAACGGCGGGTACTGGTACCGGAACCTGCGGGGCACCGTCGGCTTCGAGCCCGCCGTCCGCACCCTCGCCGAGCAGGGATTCGGCACGTACATCGAGGTCAGCCCGCATCCCGTGCTGACCATGGCGGTCGAGGAGACCCTGGACGCGGCCGGCACGGCGGGCGCGGTACTCGGCACGCTGCGCCGGAACGAAGGCGGCCTGCGGCGCATGCTCCTGGCGGTCGGCGAGGCCCACGCGCGGGGTGTCGCCGTCGACTGGACTCCGGTCTTCGACGGTACCGGGGCCGCCCGGATCGACCTGCCCACCTACGCCTTCCAGCGCGAGCGGTTCTGGCTGTCCGGCGCACGGCCGCCGGGCGGCGGGCCCACGGTGACGGACGGACTGTGGGAGGAGCTGACGGCGGCGGAACCGGCCACTCTCGCCGAGACGTTGAGCGTGACGCCACAGGCCCTGGGCGAGGTGCTGCCCGCGCTGACCGCCTGGTGGGACGGCCGGACGCGGGAACGGCGCGTCGACTCCTGGCGGTACCGCGTGGGCTGGCGGGTGCTGGACCAGCGGCCCGCTTCGGCGCCGCCCGGGCACTGGCTCGCCGTGTGCCCCGAGGGCGGGGCCGCCGCCGACGTCGTCGGCGGGCTCGGCGCCGTCGGCCTCGATCTCACCGTTGTGAGAGCCGAAGGGCCCGGGCAGAGCCGCGCCGAACTGGCCGACGCGCTCACGGCTGCCGTCGGGCGGCGGCCCCTCGCCGGTGTCCTCTCACTGTTGGCTGACGAACAGCGGCCGCATCCCGAGCACCCCGAGGTACCCGGCGGGCTCGCCCTCAGCCTCGCGCTGGTGCAGGCGCTCGGCGACGCCGGTATCTACGCGCCGCTGTGGTGCGTGACGCGCGGCACGGCCGTGGTCGAGGCCGGGGAGCGGCCGGGTGCCCCCACGCACGCCGCCGTCGCGGCACTGGGCCGCTGCGCCGCCCTCGAACACCCCGACCGCTGGGGCGGCTCGGTCGACCTGCCGCACGAACCGGACGAGCGGACGCTGCGACGGCTGTGCGCCGTGCTGGCGTCCGTGACCGACGAGGACCAGGTAGCGGTGCGGGCGACCGGAGTCCATGGACGGCGGTTGCTGCCCGCGCCGCCGCGTGCCCGAACTGCTCGTCCGCCGGTGTCGGACGAGGCGTTCGGGCACGGCACGGTCCTGGTCACCGGCGGCACCGGAGGTGTCGGTGCCCATGTGGCGCGCCGGCTGGCCGCGCGCGGCGCCGGACATCTGCTTCTCGTCGGCCGGCGCGGGGCGCGGGCGCCGGGCGCGGAGGCGCTGCGGGCCGAACTGGAGGAGTCGGGCGCTGCCGTCACCGTGGCCGCGTGCGACGTCACCGATCCGGAGCGGGTGACCGAACTGCTCGCGGCCCTGCCGCCGGACCGTCCGCTGACCGCGGTGGTGCACGCGGCGGGCGTCCTCGACGACGGCGTCCTGGACTCCCTCACCCCCGCGCGGCTCGCCGGCCCGTTCCGGGCCAAGGTGACCGCCGCCGGGGTGCTGCACGAGGCGACCGCGCACCTCCGCCTCTCGGCGTTCGTCGTCTTCACCTCCGTCATGGGCGTCGTCGGCAACGCGGGGCAGGCCAACTACGCGGCGGCCAACGCCGCGCTGGAGGCCCTGGTGGCCTCCCGGCGGGCCGACGGGCTGCCCGGCACCGCCCTGGCCTGGGGCGCCTGGGCCGCCGGTGAGGGCATGCTCGACGACGGGGTGGCGGGCCGGCTGCGGGAGCGCGGGCTGCCCTCCATGGAGCCCGTGGCGGCCGCCACCGCCATCGGGCGTGCCCTCGCCGAGGACGACGCGCTGGTCGTCGTCGCCGACGCGGACTGGCGTCGGTTCGCCGGCACGGCGGGACCACGAGCCGCCACCCTGCTCTCCGAAGTCACCGGCCGGGACGAGGACAACGACGTGAGCCGGCCCGCCGTGTCGCGGGGAGCGTTCGGTGACCTGCTCGCCGCCGTGCCCGCCGCCGAACGGAAACGGTTCGTCACCGACCTGGTCCGGACGCACGCGGCAGCCGTCCTGCGGCACACCGTCCCCGACTCCGTGCGCCCCGAACGGGCCTTCACCGAGATGGGGTTCGACTCGCTGACCGCCGTCGAGCTGCGCAACCGGCTCGCCGCCGCCACCGGCGTGCGACTGCCCGCCACCGTGCTCTTCGACCGCCCCACACCGGCCGTCCTCGCCGTCCACCTCCTGAGCCGGCTCGGTGCGCCCGGCGAGCCCGGCACGCAGAGCGAGCCGGGCACGGAGAGCGGCCCCGCCGGCGCCCGTCCGCCGCGCGGGGCGCCCGCCGTCCCGGCCGTCCGCGACGGCGAGCCCGTCGCCGTGGTGGGCATGGGCTGCCGGTTCCCCGGCGGCGTGCGGAACCCCGGCGAGCTGTGGCGGCTGCTCGCCGACGGCCGGGACGCGGTCACGGAATGGCCCCCGGACCGGGGCTGGGACACGGCCGGACTCTACGATCCGGACCCGGACCGCACCGGAACCACCTACTGCACGCGGGGCGCGTTCCTGACGGATGCCGCCGACTTCGACGCGGAGTTCTTCGGGATCTCGCCCCGCGAGGCCCTCGCCATGGACCCCCAGCAGCGCCTCCTGCTGGAAACCTCCTGGGAGGCCGCCGAGAACGCCGGCCAGGATCCGGCGGCGCTGCGCGGGAGCCGGGTCGGTGTCTTCGTCGGCACCAACGGCCAGGACTACATGAGCCTGGCCGGCGCCGACCCCGGGGTGTCCGAAGGCCACCTGCTCACCGGCAACACGGCGAGCGTGCTGTCCGGCCGTATCTCCTACGTCCTCGGACTCCAAGGTCCCGCCCTCACCGTGGACACGGCCTGCTCCTCGTCGCTGGTCGCCGTGCACCTCGCCGCCCAGGCGCTGCGGCGCGGCGACTGCGACCAGGCGTTCGCGGGCGGCGTCACGGTGATGAGCACGCCCCGCCTGTTCGTCGAGTTCAGCCGTCAGCGCGGCCTGGCCCGCGACGGGCGGTGCAAGGCGTTCGGGGCGGGCGCGGACGGCACCGCCTGGGGCGAGGGCGCCGGAGTGCTGCTCCTGGAGCGGCTGAGTGACGCTCGGCGACACGGTCACCGGGTCCTCGCGGTGATCCGGGGCTCCGCCGTCAACCAGGACGGGGCGAGCAACGGCCTGACCGCCCCGAACGGGCCCGCCCAGCAGACCGTCATCCGCGCCGCGCTCGCCGACGCGGGCCTGCGCCCCCACCAGATCGACGCCGTCGAGGCGCACGGCACCGGCACCGTCCTCGGCGACCCCATCGAGGCACAGGCACTCCAGGCCGTCCACGCGGGGCGATCCTCCGAACGGCCGCTGTGGCTCGGCTCGGTCAAGTCCAACATCGGGCACACCCAGGCCGCCGCCGGAGTCGCCGGGCTCATGAAGACGGTCCTCGCCCTCGGCGCCGGCGAACTGCCCGGCACGCTCCACGCCGAGGAACCGAACCCGCACATCGACTGGTCCTCCGGCGACGTACGGCTGCTCAGCGGACCCACGCCCTGGCCGGAGACGAACGAGCCGCGGCGGGCCGGGGTCTCCTCGTTCGGTATCAGCGGGACCAACGCCCACATCGTCGTGGAACAGGCGCCGCCCACCGCCGCCCCGCCCACCGCCGCCCCGGCGACGGACGGCCCACCCGGGACGCGTGTCGCCGTGCCGCTGCTGCTGTCCGCCGCCACCCCGGACGCCCTGCGCGCCCAGGCAGCCCGGCTGCGTACCCATCTCGGTGAACTCCCCGGCCCCGACCTCGCTCACGTGGCCCACGCGCTCGCCACCCGGCGCTCCGCTCTCGACCACCGAGCCGCCGTCCTCGGCCGCGACCCCGACGCCGTCCGCGCGGCCCTGGACGGGCTGGCCGCCGGGACCCCCTCCGGGCGGCTCATCACCGGCCACGCCGCCGCGCCCGGCCGGACCGCCTTCCTCTTCCCCGGCCAGGGCAGCCAGCGGCCCGGCGCGGGCGCCGCTCTCTACCGCACCGAACCGGCCTTCGCCGACGCACTCGACGACGTCCTCACCCACCTGGCGCCGCACCTCTCCCAGGATCCCGGACCGCCGCTGCGCGACGTCATGTTCGCCGCACCCGGCAGCGGGCCGGCCGCGCTCCTGGAGCGCACCGGCCGCACCCAGCCCGCGCTGTTCGCCCTCCAGGTGGCGCTGTTCCGGCTGACGGAGCACTGGGGGGTGCGGCCCGACGCGCTGCTCGGGCACTCCGTCGGCGAACTCGCCGCCGCCCACGTGGCCGGGGTGCTCGGCCTGCCGGACGCCTGTGCCCTGGTCGCCGCGCGCGCCCGCCTCATGGACGCGCTGCCCGGCGGCGGCGCCATGGCCGCCGTGGAGGCCGACGAGGAGGAGGTGCGTGCGCTGCTCGCGGACGCCGGCTCCGACGCGGACGGCGTCTCGGTCGCCGCCGTCAACGGCCCGCGCTCCACCGTCCTGTCCGGTGACCGCGCACCCGTCCTGCGTCTCGCCGCGGCTCTGCGGGCGCGGGGCCGCCGGACCAAGGAACTCGCCGTCAGCCACGCCTTCCACTCGCCGCACACGGAGCCGATGCTCGACGCGTTCCGTTCCGTGGCACGCCGGATGAGGTACGAGCCGCCGCGTATCCCCGTCGTCTCCAACCTCACCGGCGCGTGGGCCACGGCCGGGGAGCTGTGCGACCCCGAGTACTGGGTACGGCAGGTCCGCGGCACCGTCCGCTTCCACGACGGGGCCCGCACCCTGCTCGCCGGCTCCACCACCAGCTGCCTCGAACTCGGCCCGGCCGGTGTCCTGTCCGGACTCCTCGAGGGGGCACGAACCGCCGGGGAGGACTGCCGAGCCGTACCGCTGCTGCGTGAGGGGCGCACCGAGGCCGAGTCACTGGCCGGCGCCCTCGCCGCCCTCCACGTGCGCGGTGTGCCCGTCGACTGGTCCGCGGGAACCCCCGCCCACACGCCGGCGCTCGACCTGCCCACCTACCCGTTCCAGCGCCGCAGGTACTGGCCCGCGGCGGCCCCGGCCCGCACCGCCGACCCCGCCGACGCGGCGGACGGCTGGACCTACCGCGTCACCTGGCGCGCCCTGCCCGATCCGGCGCCCGTCCGGCTGGCCGGGACCTGGCTGCTCGCCGTGGGCGAGGCGGACGCCGGGGCGCCGCTCACCGGGGCGTGCCGGGGCTCGCTCACCGAGCGCGGCGCCGACGTCCGCGTCCTCGCCGTGCCCGAAGGAACCGACCGGGCCGCGCTCGCCGCACGCGTACCCTCCGGCGTGAGCGGCGTCCTGTCGCTGCTCGCGCTCTCCTCCACCGGCCCCGGGACCACCCTCCTCCTCGTGCAGGCCCTCGGTGACGCGGGCACCGACGCTCCGCTGTGGTGCGTCACCACCGGTGCCGTCACCGTGGACGGCACCGGCCCGGAGAGGCCCGAACAGGCACAGGTGTGGGGACTGGGCAGGGTCGCCGCTCTCGAACACCCACAACGCTGGGGCGGCCTGGTGGACCTGCCCCGACGGCCCGACGGCACCGCGCTGCGGCGGCTGTGCGCCGTGCTGGCCGGAGCCGTGCGGACCCGCGACGGCGGCTGTGGCGAGGACCAGGTCGCCGTCCGCGCGAACGGCGTCCACGGCCGCCGCCTGGTCAGGGAGCCCGCAGCCTCCGGTGACCTCCGCGCACCCGGGCGCGGCGCGTCCGCGTGGACCGTCCGGGGCACCGCCCTCGTCACCGGGGGCACCGGTGGCCTCGGGGGCCAGGTGGCCCGCCGGCTCGCCCGGGCCGGCGCCCGGCACCTCGTCCTGACGAGCCGGCGGGGACCGCGGGCGCCCGGAGCGGACGAACTCGTCCGGGAACTCACCGCGTCGGGCACCCGGGTCACGGTCGCCGCCTGCGACGTCGCCGACCGGGCCGCCCTCGCGGAACTCCTCGAACGCCTCGCGGCCGACGGCGACACCGTGACAGCCGTCTTCCACACGGCCGGAGTCACCTCCGGCACCCGGATCGCGGACTGCTCACCCGCGCTGCTCACCGAGGAGACCGCGGCCAAGGTGCGCGGCACCACCCACCTCGACGCCCTCCTCGGCGACGACCTGGACGCCTTCGTGCTCTTCTCTTCGGTCTCCGCCGTCTGGGGCAGCGCGGGACAGGCCACCTACGCGGCCGCCAACGCCCTTCTCGACGCCGTCGCCGAGCGCCGGCGCGCACAGGGGCGCGTCGCGACCTGCGTGGCCTGGGGACCGTGGGCCGGGCCGGGCATGGCACAGGGGGAGACCGGCACGGCGCTGCGCCGCCTCGGTCTCGTCCCGATGGCACCGGAGACGGCGCTCACCGCGCTGTGGCGGGCCCTGGAGCGCGACGACAGCGGCATCACCGTCGCGGACGTGGACTGGGCGCGCTTCGCCCCGGCCTTCCGGTCCGGCCGCGAGAGCGCCCTGTTCGGCGACCTTCCCGAGGCGGCGCCCGAGCCGGCGCGGGACCCAGAGCCGGCCGCCGCCGAGCGCTGGCGTGAGCGGCTCGCCGCCCTGCCCGCCGGCGAGCGGCACCGGGTGCTCACCGAGTTGGTGCGCGCGGAGGCCGCCGCCGTCCTGGGCCACGACTCGGCGCTGGCCGTCGACACCGGGCGGTCCTTCCACGACATCGGTTTCGACTCGCTCACCGCCATCGAGCTGCGCAACCGCCTCACCGCCGCCACCGGCCTCACGCTGCCCGCCGGAACCGTCTTCGACCACCCCACCGCCACCGCGCTCGGCGACCACCTGCACGACGAACTGACCGGCACCGCCCCCGCGCCGCGGCAGGAGGCGTCCACCTCCGCCGCCACCGACGAGCCGTTGGCAATCGTCGGGATGGCCTGCCGCTTCCCGGGCGGAGTACGGAGCCCGGAGGCGCTGTGGGAGCTCGTCGTGGGGGAGCGGGACTCCATCGGCCCGCTGCCGGAGGACCGCGGCTGGCCGCTCGAATCCCTCTACGACCCCGACCCCGCGCGTGAGGGGACCTTCTACGCGAGCGGCGGCGGATTCCTCGACGGCGCGGGGGACTTCGACGCAAAGTTCTTCGGGATCTCGCCCCGTGAGGCGCTCGCCATGGACCCGCAGCAGCGGCTCCTGCTGGAGACCGCGTGGGAGGCCGTCGAACGCGCCGGCATCGACCCCGGGTCGCTGCGCGGCAGCCAGGGCGGCGTCTACCTCGGCGTCGCCGGGCAGGGATACGGCGCCGGACCGCAGGACCGGACCGCCGATGTGGAGGGCCATCTGCTCAGCGGCACCGTCACGAGCGTCGCCTCCGGGCGCATCGCCTACACCCTCGGCACCGAGGGCCCCGCCGTGACCGTCGAGACCGCCTGCTCCTCCTCACTGGTCGCCCTCCACCTGGCCGGGCAGGCGCTGCGCGCGGGGGAGTGCGCCTTCGCGCTCGTCGGCGGCGCCGCCGTCATGGCGTCCCCCGACGCCTTCGTGGAGTTCAGCCGTCAGCGCGGCCTCTCGCCCGACGGCCGCTGCCGCTCCTTCTCGGACACCGCCGACGGCACCGGCTGGGGCGAGGGCGTCGGCGTCGTGATGGTCGAACGGCTCTCCGAGGCCCGGCGCCGGGGCCATCGGGTGCTGGCGCTGGTGCGCGGTTCCGCCGTCAACCAGGACGGCGCCAGCAACGGCCTCACCGCCCCGAGCGGCCCCGCGCAGGAGCGCGTCCTGCGACGCGCTCTCGCCGCCGCCGGGTTGAGCGGCGGCGATGTCGACCTCGTCGAGGCGCACGGCACCGGGACCACCCTCGGCGACCCCATCGAGGCCCGGGCCCTGCTCGCCGTCTACGGCCAGGACCGTCCCGCCGAACAGCCGTTGTGGCTCGGCTCGCTGAAGTCCAACATCGGCCACACCCAGGCCGCCGCGGGCATCGCGGGCGTGATCAAGACGGTCATGGCCCTGCGCCACGGCCTGCTGCCCCGCACCCTCCACGCCGACACGGCCTCCACCAAGGTGGACTGGTCCACGGGGGCGGTACGGCTGCTGACCGAGGCCCGCCCGTGGGACGACACCGGCCGCCCGCGCCGGGCGGGGGTCTCCTCGTTCGGCATGAGCGGCACCAACGCGCACGCGGTGCTCGAACAGGCCCCCTACGAGCGCCCGCCGGCCGCGCGGCCCCTCTCGTCCACCGCACCGGAGCCGCTCGCCGGCGAGGCCGTGGCGCTGCCGCTCTCCGCGGCCTCCGAGCCCGCCCTGCGCGCCCAGGCGCACCGCCTGCGCGAGCACGCCGAGGCCGCGCCCGAGACGCCCCTCGCCGACCTCGCACACGCCCTCGCCACCACCCGCACCGCGTTCCGCCACCGCGCCGCGGTCACCGGCCGCGCCCGGCACGAGATCCTCGGCGCCCTGGCGGCGCTGGGGGACGGGGTGCCCGCACCCGGCGCCGTCACGGGGCGCACGGGCGAGGCCCGGACCGTGTTCGTGTTTCCGGGGCAGGGGTCGCAGTGGCCGGGGATGGCGTGTGAGCTGCTGGATTCCTCGGGGGTGTTCGCGGCTCGGGTGGCGGAGTGTGGTGAGGCGCTGGCGCCGTACACGGGGTGGTCGTTGGTGGAGGTGTTGCGTTCGGGTGAGGGGTTTGAGCGGGTGGATGTGGTGCAGCCGGTGTTGTTCTCGGTGATGGTGTCGCTGGCGGAGGTGTGGCGGTCCTACGGGGTGGAGCCGGCGGCGGTGGTGGGGCATTCCCAGGGGGAGATCGCGGCCGCGTGTGTGGCCGGAGCGCTCTCCCTGGAGGACGCCGCCCGCGTCGTCGCCCTCCGCAGCCGGGAACTCCTGCGCCTGGCGGGCCGGGGCGGCATGGTCTCCCTGGCGGCGCCCGAGGACCGCGTACGGGAGATGCTGCTGCCGTACGCGGGCCGGATCGGCGTGGCCGGAGTCAACGGCCCGCAGGCCGTCGTCGTCGCGGGCGAGCCCGCCGCCCTGGACGGGCTGGCCGCCGACTGCGCCCGCCGGTCCGTCCGGGCCCGACGGCTCCCCGTCGACTACGCCGCCCACTCCGCCCAGGTCGCCGACGTCGGCGACACGTTGCGCACCGCCCTCGCCGGAGTACGGCCCCGGACGCCGGACGTGCCGCTGTACTCCACCGTCACCGGCGGCCCCGTCGACGGAGCCGTGCTGGACGCGGAGTACTGGTACCGCAACCTGCGCGAGCCGGTCGCGTTCGCGCGCGCCACCGCGACCCTGCTGGCCGCCGGGCACGACCTGTTCATCGAGATGAGCCCGCACCCGGTGCTGGCCGCCGCTGTCTCCGGTACCGCCGAGCAGGCGCGGCTGCCCGTCACCACCGTCGGCACGCTGCGCCGCGACGACGGCGGCACCGATCGCCTCCTCGCCTCCCTCGCCGAGGCGTGGACGCACGGTGCCCCCGTCGACTGGGCCGCCGTGCTGCCCCCGCCCGCCGGCGCGCACATACCCCTGCCCACCTACGCCTTCCAGCACCAGCGGTACTGGCTGCCCACCCCGGGCCGGTCCGCTCTCGCCGCGACGGCGGCGGTCACCGGCCCGCAGCCGGCTTCCCCGCCGCCGGCTCCACCCCGTAGGACCGCCACACCTCCGCCAGCGACACCATCACCGAGAACAACACCGGCTGCACC
>NZ_BHZI01000165.1 GCF_004305975.1 Streptomyces otsuchiensis | reverse complement strand
GGGGTGGGGGAGTGCGAAGGGGCCACACGGGTCATTGTCCCCGTTCGCTCGGGAACGCCTGCCCGGGACCACCGTCCACCAATGCCACGATCCGAAGTCATGAAAATGCGACAAGTAGTACCGGAAAACGCCATGTCGCCCCCGGCGCCCCGGGACGTCACGGGGCGCGCTTCCACCGGCCGCCCTCATCGTCGTTTTCTGCTCGGCGGGATGGCCCTGCTCACCCTCGCCGGGATCGTGGTCGGGGTCGTCGAGCCGCGGGGCGCCTCGGAGCCGGCCGTCGCACCGCCCGTGCCACCGGCCCTCGCGCCCGCGCTCGCCCCGGCCGGCGGTCCGCCGGCCGGGGCCGGTGCGGGAGCCGCAATGCTCCCCGCGGCCGCCCCGCAGGGCTTGGCCGACGCGGCGGCGCCCGTCGACGCCGGGTCGCTGCCCGAACTGCCCGGCGTGGCCCCTCCGGTGGCCGCCCCCGTGCTCGCGCCGGCGGCCGACGAGAGCGCCGACGAGAGCGCCGAGGAGGGCGCCGCCGGACCGCAGGCGCCCGCCCTGCTCGGCTGGCCCTTCTCGGCCAGCGGCACGCTGGCGCTCGGCGCGCCCCAGGCGCGCACGGTGGCCGGGCTGGTCTCCGCCTACGCCGAGCGGGTCGAACTGGCCGAGCGGACACGGGTCAAGGCGGTGAAGACCTGGAAGGTGGGCAAGCCGCCGCTGCGCGCCCCGGCGCCGCCCCGCGAGAAGCCGAAGCTGAAGACCGAGCCCGGGCACATCTCCGGCAAGGGGCTGCCGCCGGTCATCACCCAGGTGCCGACCAAGGACAAGGTCGTCTTCCTCACCATCGACGACGGGGCGGAGAAGGACCCCGAACTCCTGCGGATGATGCGGGAACTCGACATCCCCTACAGCAGTTTCCTGACCGACTACGTCTCGCGCGACGACTACGGCTACTTCCGCACCATGCGGGAGGAGGGGGCGCGCATCCAGAACCACTCGGTCAACCACAAGGAGATGCCGCGGCTCTCGCTCGCCGAGCAGCGCAAGGAGATCTGCACCCAGCAGGACGTGCTGGAGAAGGAGATCGGGGAGCGGCCGACGATGTTCCGTCCGCCGTACGGGGCCTACAACCGCGACACCCTCAAGGCGGCGGCCGAGTGCGACGTGGACGTGGTCCCGCTGTGGACGGCCGAGGCGTTCGCGGACCGGATGGAGTGGGGCCGGGGTGACGGCAAGCTGTACCCGGGCGACATCATCCTCACCCACTTCCGGGGCAAGGGTCAGTGGGCCGGGTCGATGCCGGACATGGTCCGGCTGGTGGTGAAGACAGCCACCGAACAGGGGTTCGCCATCGCGAGGCTTGAGGACTACGTCTGACGGGCCGTCCCGACACCGCAGGTCAGAGCCGTTTCCGGCCGCCGGTCCGTTCCTCGCCCGGCGGCCGGGCCGACGTCGCCTGGCACTCTGGTTGACTGAGTGCTAACCGGGGCATAGTCTCGACGCTGGCACTCTCGCTCAGTGAGTGCCAGCATTGCGCGACAGCAGATCCGGCACCCGCGACGACGGATCGGCAGGTCGCGTCTTCCAGAGACATTGACCCCGTGAGATCTCCGAAGGGGGAGGTCGGATCGTGACGACCGCCAGCTCCAAGGTTGCCATCAAGCCGCTTGAGGACCGCATTGTGGTCCAGACGCTCGACGCCGAGCAGACCACGGCCTCGGGCCTGGTCATTCCGGACACCGCCAAGGAGAAGCCCCAGGAGGGGACGGTCCTGGCCGTCGGCCCGGGCCGCTTCGAGGACGGTAACCGTCTGCCGCTCGACGTCAAGGTCGGCGACATCGTGCTGTACAGCAAGTACGGCGGCACCGAGGTGAAGTACAACGGCGAGGAGTTCCTCGTCCTCTCGGCGCGCGACGTGCTCGCCATCATCGAGAAGTAAGGCTCCACGCTGTGTGGCCCGCGCCCCGGCTCCCCGCACACGCTGCCGGGATCGGGGCGCGGCGCCTTTTCGCGGACGGTCAGACGTTTTAAGGAATAGGGACACGTAAGCCATGGCGAAGATCCTGAAGTTCGACGAGGACGCCCGTCGCGCCCTCGAGCGCGGTGTCAACCAGCTCGCCGACGCGGTCAAGGTGACGATCGGCCCCCGCGGCCGCAACGTCGTCATCGACAAGAAGTTCGGCGCCCCGACCATCACCAACGACGGCGTGACCATCGCCCGTGAGGTCGAGGTCGAGGACTCCTACGAGAACCTCGGCGCCCAGCTGGTCAAGGAAGTCGCGACCAAGACCAACGACATCGCGGGTGACGGCACCACCACCGCGACCGTGCTGGCCCAGGCGCTCGTCCGCGAGGGCCTGCGCAACGTCGCCGCCGGTGCCTCCCCCGCCGCTCTGAAGAAGGGCATCGACGCCGCCGTCAAGGCCGTCACCGAAGACCTTCTCGCCGCCGCGCGGCCGATCGACTCCAAGGAGGACATCGCCGCCGTCGCCGCGCTGTCCGCCCAGGACCCCCAGGTCGGCGACCTCATCGCCGAGGCCATGGACAAGGTCGGCAAGGACGGTGTCATCACCGTCGAGGAGTCGCAGACCTTCGGCCTGGAGCTCGACTTCACCGAGGGCATGGCCTTCGACAAGGGCTACCTCTCGCCCTACATGGTGTCCGACCAGGAGCGCATGGAGGCCGTCCTCGACGACCCCTACATCCTGATCCACCAGGGCAAGATCGGCTCCATCCAGGACCTGCTCCCGCTGCTGGAGAAGGTCATGCAGGCCGGCGGCTCCAAGCCCCTGCTGATCATCGCCGAGGACGTCGAGGGCGAGGCGCTCTCCACTCTCGTCGTCAACAAGATCCGCGGCACCTTCAACGCGGTCGCGGTCAAGGCCCCCGGCTTCGGTGACCGCCGCAAGGCGATGCTCGCCGACATGGCGACCCTGACCGGCGCCACCGTGATCTCCGAGGAGGTCGGCCTCAAGCTCGACCAGGCCGGTCTGGACGTGCTGGGCACCGCCCGCCGCGTGACCGTCACCAAGGACGACACCACCATCGTCGACGGCGCCGGCAAGTCCGAGGACGTCGCGGGCCGCGTCGCGCAGATCAAGGCCGAGATCGAGTCCACCGACTCGGACTGGGACCGCGAGAAGCTGCAGGAGCGCCTGGCGAAGCTGGCCGGCGGTGTCTGCGTGATCCGCGTCGGCGCCGCCACCGAGGTGGAGCTGAAGGAGAAGAAGCACCGCCTCGAGGACGCCATCTCCGCCACCCGCGCCGCGGTCGAGGAGGGCATCGTCTCCGGCGGTGGCTCCGCCCTGGTGCACTCCGCCAAGGTGCTGGAGGGCTCGCTGGGCCTCTCCGGCGACGAGGCCACCGGTGTCGCCGTGGTCCGCCGCGCCGTGGTCGAGCCGCTGCGCTGGATCGCCGAGAACGCCGGCCTGGAGGGCTACGTCATCACCTCCAAGGTCTCCGAGCTCGACAAGAGCCAGGGCTTCAACGCCGCCACCGGCGAGTACGGCGACCTGGTGAAGGCCGGCGTCATCGACCCGGTCAAGGTCACCCGCTCCGCCCTGGAGAACGCCGCCTCCATCGCCTCCCTGCTGCTCACCACCGAGACCCTCGTGGTGGAGAAGAAGGAAGAGGAGCCGGAGACCGGCGGTCACGGTCACTCGCACTGAGCCGACCGGACCCGGCGTCAGCCGGACGGCGGGAGCCACGCCGCCCCCGTCACCCGCACCACCACGCGCCCCCGGACCGATCCCGGTCCGGGGGCGCGCGTGTGCCCGGACGCGCCCCGCGCTGGTCGTGACCGCTCAGCGCGCCCACCCGGCGCCCGCGCCGGACTCCGCGCGCCGGCCCGCCGTCACGGTTGGCCGTCGCCGCCGGAGACGCCGCGCTGCGGGCCGTACTTGCGCCCCGCCCGCGAGGAGACGCTGCCCAGCGCCCCGCGCGGCACGAGCTTGGAGGCGCCCAGCAGCACCTTGTACCGGGGGTCGGGCACCGACAGCGTCCGGCCGCGCGCCAGGTCGCGCAGCCCGGCGTCCACCACGCGGTCCGCGTCCAGCCACATCCACCCCGGGATGCTGGAGGTCCCGAGCCCGGCCCGCTCGTGGAACTCGGTGCGGACGAACCCCGGGCACAGCGCCATCAGCCGCACCCCGGAACCGGTGAGGTCGCGCGCCGCCCCCTGGGTGAACTGCACCACCCACGCCTTGGAGGCGCCGTAGGTGCCGCGCGGTACGAACGCCGCCACCGAGGCCACGTTGACCACACCACCCCGGCCGCGTGCCCGCATCGGGGCCGTCCCGGCCGAGGTCAGCCGCAGCACCGCCTCGCAGTGCACCCGGAGCATGCGCAGTTCCTCCTCGACGGGCACATCGAGGTAGGACCCCTTGAGCGCGAAGCCGGCGTTGTTCACCAGCAGATCGACGGGGTGCCGGGTGTCACCCAGCCGCTTCTCCACCGCCTCGATGCCCGCGTCCTCGGCGAGGTCCGCGGTCAGGACCGCCGCCTCCACGCCGTGGCGGTCGTGCAGCTCGGCGGCCTGCCGGTCCAGTCGATCGGTGTCGCGCGCGACCAGCACGAGGTTGTGCCCGTCCCGGGCGAGCCGCCGGGCGAAGGCGGCTCCGATGCCCGCGGTGGCACCCGTGATCAATGCAGTTGTCATGGCACGACGGTAGACCCATCCGGCGACTGCCACGCCCCGCGCCCCGGCACCGCCCTTGCCCCGGCCGGGCGTTGGCGCCCCCGCCGCGCGCGGCGCGCCGCCCGGCGCGCTCCTATGCTTGGCGCATGTTCGAAGCCCGCCACCTCCGGGTGCTGCGCGCGGTAGCGGCCACCGGCTCGCTCTCCGCCGCCGCCCGCGAGCTGGGCATCACCCAGCCCGCCGTCAGTCAGCAGATCCGCGCCCTGGAGCAGGCGGCCGGTACCCCGCTGCTGGCGCGGGACGGCCGCAGTGTGCGCACCACCGAGGCGGGGCGCGTGCTGGCCCGGCACGCCGACGGCGTGCTCGCCGCGCTCGGCGCCGCCGAGGCGGAGGTCGCCGCCATCGCGGGGCTGCGCGCGGGGCAGGTGCGGCTGGCGTCCTTCCCCAGCGGCAGCTCCCGTCTGGTCCCCGCCGCGCTGGCCGCGCTCCGCGACCGCCATCCCGGGGTCCGGGTCTCGCTGACCGAGGCGGAGCCGCCGCGCTCGGTCGAGCTGCTGCGTGCCGGCGCGTGCGACATCGCGCTGGCCTTTCACTACCCGGCCGCCGGGGACGAGGAGGCCTGGCCGGGCCTGGAGGTCCGGCCGGTGCGGGCCGACCGGCTGGTGGGGCTGCTGCCGGCCGGCCACCCCCACGCGGACGCGGAGGAGGTGGCGCTGCGGGAGCTGGCGGACGACCCCTGGATCGCCGGCTGCCCTCGCTGCCGGGAGCAGCTGGAGCGGGTGTGCGCGGCCGAGGGGTTCGCGCCGCGTGTGGACTTCGCGACCGACGACTATCCGGCGGTCGTCGGGCTGGTGGGCGCCGGGCTCGGCGTCGCGGTCCTTCCGGAACTGGCCCTGGAGTCGGTGCGGCACGACGGCACCCGTGTGGTTCCGGTGACGCCGCCGACCCGCCGGGAGATCGTGGCCCTCACCCTGCCCGGCCTGGTCCGCGTCCCCGCGGTCGCGGCGCTGCTGCGGGCCCTCGCCGAGGACGGCGGCGCTCCGCCGTCCGGAGGTGCCGACACAGCGGGACCGGGGACGCCGACGGGAGAGTGAGCCCCGGCGCGGGCCGGGAGCGCGAGCCGCCGGGCGGGACGAGCCGGCGACCGCCGTTCGTCACCGGGAGTGACGGTCAGGCCCTGGCGTGTACCTGTTCGCGGCGGTCGTGGCGTTGGGCCGTTCGGCCCAACGCCACGGCGGGCGTGGCGGGCGGCGGTGGTCTCACCGCCGGGCGCCCGGGTGACGCGCCGACGCCCCCGTGCCGCCGCGGGCGGTACGGGGGTGCCGGTGGAGGGGGTGTTGGGTCAGCCGGCGTTCAGGGCGGCACCGGTCGCGAGGCCCCGTCGGGCGCGGCCGAGCAGCTCCTCTCGTTCGTCCTCGGTCAGGCCGCCCCAGACCCCGTAGGGCTCGCGGACGGTCAGCGCGTGGGCCGCGCACTCGGCTCGGACCGGGCAGCGCATGCACACTTCCTTCGCGGACGCCTCGCGGGCGCTCCTCGCCGCGCCGCGCTCTCCCTCCGGGTGGAAGAAGAGCGAGCTGTCCACCCCGCGGCAGGCAGCCAGGAGCTGCCAGTCCCAGAGGTCGGCGTTCGGGCCCGGAAGGCGGGAGAAATCTGCCATGGGGTTCCCCTCGAGGTACGTGCGTTCTGCTGCTGTGTCAGGGCGTAAGCGGTCGATCACGTATCCACTCGGGCAAGTGGATGTAAATATGACTACCAGCCGAATATAGCTTTATGTACCCACCTCTGGGTCAAGAAGATCTAAATGGGTTAAAACGGCCGCACCGGCGTGTTGGTGAACGGCCGCTCGGCGGGTCACGATCCGGTCACGTAGGGTGTTGCCTGGCGGGTTGATGGGAGCCGTGGTGGGCGGTATCCCCGTGGGGGAATCGGCCGGTCGCGCCGGGAAGGGCAGCGGAAGGGCAAGCGGGGAAGCCGTAACTCTTTCGGGTGACCGTCGTTGATAAGGCGAGGCGGATGACGGAGTCCACCACTCGGGCGGGTGTCCGAGACCGTCGGCCGCACGGTGACGACTTAACTCAGCCTGGAGGTACCAGGGATGCGCATCAGCTTCGGAGGCCGCTCATGACGTCCGTCCTCGTCTGTGACGACTCGCCGCTCGCCCGTGAGGCACTGCGCCGGGCGGTCGCGACCGTTCCCGGCGTCGAGCGGGTGACCACCGCGGCCAACGGGGAGGAGGTCCTGCGCCGCTGGGGCGCCGACCGCTCCGACCTGATCCTGATGGACGTCCGGATGCCCGGCCTCGGCGGTGTCGAGACCGTTCGCCGGCTGCTCTCCGCCGACCCCGGCGCCCGGATCATCATGCTCACCGTGGCCGAGGACCTCGACGGTGTCGCGCTCGCCGTCGCCGCCGGCGCCCGGGGCTACCTCCACAAGGACGCCTCCCGCGCGGAGCTGCGCGCCACCGTCACCCAGGCGCTGGCCGACCCGACCTGGCGGCTCGCCCCGCGGCGGCTGCGTTCCTCCGACATGGGCGCCGCCCCCACGCTGACCGCCCGCGAGATCCAGGTGCTCGAAGGCATGAGCCACGGCCGCTCCAACGCCGAGATCGGCCGCGAGCTGTTCCTCTCGGAGGACACCGTCAAGACCCACGCCCGCCGCCTGTTCAAGAAGCTCGGCGCCTCGGACCGGGCCCACGCGGTGGCGCTCGGATTCCGCTGGGGCCTCGTCCGCTGAGCCGCCCGGCGCGCTCCGCACGGCGGGGCGCGGGCGACGGCACCGCTGAAAACTCCGCACGTGACGCATGCTGGAGACATGACGCTCCCAGGGGACGAGACGACGCCGCGGCCCGGTTCGGCACCCGCGGACACGTTGACCGCGCCGGTGACCGACCGCGCGGACCGAGCGGCCGGGGGGGCCGCGACGGCCGACGCCGGTAACGAGTCGGTGCACAACTCACCCCGCGGTGCGTCGTCCGCGGCGGCGGCAGTGCACCATGGAGGGATGCGCGAAAACGAGTCCTCGGCGATCGGCGCCCTCGTGCATCGTGCGGTGGAGGGCGATCCCCGGGCCACCCACGACCTCCTCGCGCATGTCCACCCGCTGGCGCGGCGCTACTGCCGCGCGCGGCTCAGCAGACTTCCCGGCGACGCCCGGCACTTCGTGGACGACCTCGCACAGGAGGTCTGCCTCGCCGTTCTGTGTGCTCTTCCCCACTACCGGGACACCGGGCGGCCGTTCGACGCGTTCGTCGTCGGCATCGCCCGGCACAAGATCGTCGACCTTCAGCGGGCGGCGATGCGCCATCCCGGATCGACCGTGCTGCCCTCCGACGAGATCCCCGAGCGTCCCGACGACTCGCTCGGTCCGGAGGAGCGGGCGCTGCTCAGCAGCGACGCCGAGTGGGCGGCGAAGCTCCTGGACAACCTCCCCGACAACCTGCGCCGCCTGGTGCTGCTGCGGGTCGCCGTCGGCCTGACCGCTGAGGAGACCGGGCAGCAACTGGGCATGTCCCCAGGGGCCGTGCGGGTCGCTCAGCACCGCGCGCTCAACCGCCTGCGCGCCCTCGCCGACCACGGCTGACCGCTTCCTGTCACGTCCGGCCGGCCTGCGTCGATCTCCGACCGCCGCCGGCCGTCCGCCGAACGCCGCCGACCGATTCCCGGTCCGGCGGCGTTCGCCGTTCGCTCCGAAGGGCCACTCGCGCGTACCGTCGGCCGGAAGGGCGGCGGGCCGCTGCGGGCCGACGCCGGGCAGACGGGGACGAGCCAGGCACTACCATGGTGCCCTGGGCAGAGCAAGAGGGCTGGAAGGGTGTCATGACGGATTACGTCGACGGAGTACCGGGGAAGTTCGCCACGCTGGGGCTGACCTACGACGATGTGCTGCTGGTCCCCGGCCCGGCCGACATGACACCGGAGGAGATCAGTACCTCCTCACGCGTCTCCCGCAACGTCAAGGTCAACATCCCGCTGCTCTCCGCCGCGATGGACAAGGTCACCGAGGCGCGGATGGCGATCGCCATGGCCCGTCAGGGCGGCGTCGGCGTGCTGCACCGCAACCTCTCCATCGAGGAGCAGGCCGCGCAGGTCGACCGGGTCAAGCGCTCGGAGTCGGGCATGGTGACCGACCCGATCACCATCCGTCCGGACGCCAGCCTCCAGGAGGCCGACGACCTCTGCGGCCGGTTCCGGATCAGCGGTGTCCCCGTCACCGACGCCGCCGGCAAGCTGCTGGGCATCGTCACCAACCGGGACATGGCCTTCGAGCTGGACCGCACCCGGCAGGTCCGCGAGGTCATGACGCCGATGCCGCTGGTGACCGGCAAGGTCGGTATCTCCGGCCAGGACGCCATGGAGCTGCTGCGCCGCCACAAGATCGAGAAGCTGCCGCTGGTCGACGGCGCCGGGATGCTCAAGGGCCTCATCACGGTCAAGGACTTCGTGAAGGCCGAGAAGTACCCGAACGCCGCCAAGGACGCGGACGGCCGGCTGATCGTCGGTGCCGCCGTCGGTGTCGCCGGTGACTCCTACGACCGGGCGCAGGCGCTGATCGAGGCCGGGGTCGACTTCGTCGTCGTGGACATCGCCCAGGGCCACTCCAAGCTGGTGCCGGACATGATCGCCAAGATCAAGGCCAACCACACCGGGGTGGACGTCGTCGGCGGCAACGTCGCGACCCGCGACGCCGCGCAGGCGCTGGTCGACGCCGGTGCCGACGGCATCAAGGTCGGTGTCGGTCCGGGCTCGATCTGTACCACGCGCGTGGTAGCGGGCGTCGGCGTCCCGCAGATCACCGCCATCTACGAGGCGGCCCAGGCCGCCGGCCCGGCCGGGGTGCCGGTGATCGGCGACGGCGGGCTCCAGTACAGCGGTGACATCGCCAAGGCGCTGGTCGCCGGCGCCGACACCGTGATGCTCGGCAGCCTGCTGGCCGGCTGCGAGGAGTCGCCCGGCGAACTGCGGTTCATCAACGGCAAGCAGTTCAAGTCCTACCGGGGCATGGGCTCGCTCGGCGCGATGCAGTCGCGCGGCGAGTCGCGCTCCTACTCCAAGGACCGCTACTTCCAGCAGGCCGTCAGCGACGACGAGAAGCTGATCCCCGAGGGCATCGAGGGCCAGGTCCCCTACCGCGGCCCGCTGTCGTCGGTGGTCCACCAGCTGGTCGGCGGCCTGCACCAGTCGATGTTCTACCTCGGTGGCCGCACCGTGCCGGACATCAAGCGCGACGGCCGGTTCGTCCGGATCACCGCGGCGGGGCTCAAGGAGAGCCACCCGCACGACATCCAGATGACGACCGAGGCGCCCAACTACTCCGGTCGCTGACCACGGCCCGCCCACCCGGCGGGAGCGCGTCGCGCCACCGGCACACGCACGCACCACGGCACCCTGACGAACCGGGCCCGTCCGGCAACCGCTGGCCGGGCCCGCGCCGCGCCGCCCGGGACCGGCTCACGCCGGGAGCGTCGGGGATACTGGGGTGCCCCCAGACCGTACGGAAGGTTCAGATACGTGACTGAGATCGAGATCGGGCGTGGCAAGCGAGGCCGTCGGGCATACGCCTTCGACGACATCGCCGTGGTGCCCAGCCGCCGCACCCGTGACCCGAAGGAGGTCTCGATCGCCTGGCAGATCGACGCCTACCGCTTCGAACTCCCCTTCCTGGCCGCTCCGATGGACTCGGTGGTCTCCCCGGCCACCGCGATCCGCATCGGCGAGCTCGGCGGGCTGGGAGTGCTCAACCTCGAAGGTCTGTGGACCCGCTACGAGGACCCGGAGCCGCTGCTCGCGGAGATCACCGAGCTGGACGAGGAGTCCGCCAACCGCCGGCTCCAGGAGATCTACAGCGCGCCGATCCAGGAGGAGCTGATCGGGCGCCGTCTCAAGGAGGTCCGGGACGCCGGTGTCGTGACCGCGGCCGCCCTGTCCCCGCAGCGCACGGCGCAGTTCTCCAAGGCCGTGGTGGACGCGGGCGTCGACATCTTCGTGATCCGCGGCACCACCGTCTCCGCCGAGCACGTCTCGGGCGCGGCCGAGCCGCTCAACCTCAAGCAGTTCATCTACGAGCTGGACGTTCCCGTCATCGTCGGCGGCTGCGCCACCTACACCGCGGCGCTCCACCTGATGCGCACCGGTGCGGCCGGCGTGCTGGTCGGCTTCGGCGGCGGTGCGGCGCACACCACCCGCAACGTGCTGGGCATCCAGGTCCCGATGGCCACCGCCGTCGCCGATGTCGCCGCCGCGCGCCGCGACTACCTCGACGAGTCGGGCGGCCGGTACGTCCACGTCATCGCGGACGGCGGCGTCGGCTGGTCCGGCGACCTGCCGAAGGCCGTCGCCTGCGGCGCCGACGCGGTGATGATGGGCTCCCCGCTGGCGCGCGCCACCGACGCTCCCGGCCGTGGCCACCACTGGGGCATGGAGGCGGTGCACGAGGACGTTCCGCGCGGCAAGAAGGTCCACCTGGGGACCGTCGGCACCACCGAGGAGGTCCTCGCCGGCCCCTCGCACTTCCCCGACGGGTCCATGAACTTCTTCGGCGCCCTGCGCCGCGCGATGGCAACCACCGGCTACAGCGAGCTCAAGGAGTTCCAGCGTGTCGAGGTGACGGTCGCGGAGTCCCGCTGACCGTTCGCTCCACCGTGACAGGGCCGACAGGCCATGACAGGGCCGCCCGGGCATCGTGCCCGTGGCGGCCCTGTCGCGTGCCGGTGCCGGGGCCGGGGCCGCCCGTGCGTCGCGCGTGGGGTCAGAGGCGGTGGCAGGCGCCGGTCGGGGTGGCGCCGCGGGTGTCCAGGAGGAGCTGCGCCTTGGCGGCCAGCCCCTGGAGGTCGTAGACCGAGTGGTGCTGCAGCAGCAGCGTGAGGTCGGCGTCGGCGGCGGCCTCGTAGAGCGCGTCGGAGCGGGGGACCGGCTGGTCGGCGATCCGCCACTGCGCGATGTGCGGGTCGTGGAAGGAGAGTTGCGCCCCGAGGTCGCGCAGTCGCGCGGCGATCTCGCGGGCGGGCGCCCCTTCCTCGTCGGCGACGTCGGGCTGGTAGGTGACGCCGAGCAGCAGGACGCGGGCTCCGCGCAGCGACTTGCCGTGCTCGTTGAGCAGGGTCGCGACGCGCTGGGTCACGTAGCGCGGCATCCGCTCGTTGACCTCCTGGGCCAGCTCCACCATGCGCGGCGGATGACCCGGGGTGCGGCGGGCGCCGGGCAGGCAGCCGGGATCGACGGGGACGCTGTGGCCGCCCACGCCGGGGCCGGGCCGGAACGCCTGGAACCCGGCCGGGTTGGTCTCCGCGCAGCGCAGCACGTCCCACAGGTCGACGCCGAGGTCGTGGCAGAGCACCGCCATCTCGTTGACCAGTGCGGTGTTGACGTGGCGGAAGTTGGTCTCCAGGACCTTGACGGTCTCGGCCTCCTTGGGGCCCCGGGCGCGTACCGCCTTCTCGGCCAGGCGGCCGTAGAAGGCGACGGCCGCCTCGGTGCAGGCGGGGGTGAGCCCGCCGATGACGCGGGGGGCGGTGCCGGCGGGGTCGCGCTGGCCGGGGTCGACCCGGGAGGGGGAGTAGGCGAGGTGGAAGTCGCGTCCGGCGCGCAGTCGGGAGCCCTCCTCCAGGATCGGCCGGAGCAACTCCTCGGTGGTGCCGGGGTAGACCGGCGACTCCAGCACGACCAGGGTGTTGGGGCGCAGGCGCGGCGCGAGGGCGTGCGCGGCCTCGCGCACGCTCCCAAGGTCGAGCACCCGGTCCGGTCCGAGCGGCGCGGGCGCGCAGATCAGGGCGGTGCGGACGCGGCTGAGGACGGTCGGGTCGCTGGTCGCGGTGAAGCCGCCGGCCAGCATCCGGCGGACGTCGGCGGCGGAGAGCGAGCCTTCGACCGGTGGTCGGCCGGCGCGGAGCGCGGCGGCGGCGGCCGGGTCGGTGGTGAATCCGACGGTCGCGATGGCCTGGGCGGTGGCGGCCTGGGCGGCGGGCAGTCCGAGATGCCCCAGGCCGAGAATGGCGAGATCTGCGGGCATGTGGGGAGCCCCTTCCCCGATCGAGTGCCACAAGCGTGAGTAACTGAGTGTCAGTTTAAGCGGATATATGACAGATTCGGCGCATTGAGTCCCTCGCGCGTTCGAAGGGTCCCCGGTTCGGGGCATCCGGCGGTGTGACGCGGGCGGAGTGGCGCGGGCGGAGTGGCGCGGGCGACGCGACGTGACCGGCGTGACGCGGTCGGCCGTCGCGACCCCTTCCGGCCCGGACGGACGTTCGCCACCGGCCCGGCCCGCCCCTGTTACCGTTCTCCGACCAGGGCACCCGCCCGGGCGCCCGGTACCGTCCCGGCCCGCATCCCGGGACGGCGGAGCCTCAGGGAGTCCTGTACATGACCGACCTGGACGACGCCCCCACGGTCGCCCTCATCGACGATCATCCGGCGGTCCTCGCCGGGCTGGCCTCCTGGTACGGCGCCGCCGACCCGCCCGTGCGGGTACTCGCCTCCGGCTCGGACCTCGCCGTCGCCCAGGACGGCCCCGGCCGGGAGGCTGATGTCGTCGTACTCGACCTCCAGCTCTCCGCGACCGGCCCCTCCTACGACGGCCTCCGGCAGCTCGCCGAGGACGGCCGCGCGGTGATCGTCTACACCATGCTCGACGCCACCGACGTCGCGCTGACCTCGCTGGACCTCGGCGCCTTCACCTACCTCACCAAGGCCGAGGGCGCCCGGCACCTGGTCGCCGCCACCCGCGCCGCCGCGCAGAGCCTGCCGTACACACCCCCCGCGCTCGCCGGGGCATTCGGCAGTGACACCCGCGCCGGACGCCCGGTGCTCGCGCCGCGCGAGGTGGACGTGCTGCTGGAGTGGTTCCAGTGCGAGTCCAAGCGGATGGTCGCGCAGAGCCTCGGACTCTCGGTGCACACCGTCGCCACCTACCTGGACCGGGTCCGCATCAAGTACGCCAACGCCGGCCGCCCCGCCCACACCAAGGCGCTGCTGGTCGCCCGCGCCCTCCAGGACGGTCTGGTGGCGCTGGAGGAGCTGTGACCCCGTCCGCCCGCCGGTGAGTCCGTCGCGGCCCTCGCCGCGCTCTCACCGCTCCTCGGGAGGAGTGGGGCCGGGCAGCGCGT
>NZ_BHZI01000164.1 GCF_004305975.1 Streptomyces otsuchiensis | reverse complement strand
CTCCACCACCGCTCCCGCCCCCCGCGCCGGGGACGGCCATGTGATCGCGCTCGACGTGGGCGGCACCGGCATGAAGGCGGCGCTGATCGACGCCACCGGCACGCCGGTGCTGCGACGGCGGCGCTCCACCCCGCGCGCCGACGGCCCGGAGGCGATGCTGGCGGCCGTGCTCGACTTCGCCGCCGAGCTGCACGCCACGGGCGTCCGGGAGCTGGGTGCCGCGCCGGTCGCCGCCGGGGTCGTCGTACCGGGCATCCTCGACGAGCCGGCGGGCGTGGTCCGCTACGCCGCCAATCTGGGCTGGCGCGATCTGCCGCTGCGCCGGCTGCTGAGCGAGCGGCTCGCCGGGCTGCCGGTGGCACTCGGCCACGACGTGCGCACCGGCGGCCTGGCCGAGGGCCGCCTGGGCGCCGGCGAGGGCAGCGACCGGTTCTTCTTCATCCCGCTGGGCACCGGCATCTCCGGGGCGATCGGCATCGGCGGCCGGGTGGAGCCCGGTGCCCACAGCGGCGCCGGGGAGATCGGTCACCTCGTGGTGCGTCCCGGTGGGCCGGACTGCGGCTGCGGTCAGCGCGGCTGCCTGGAGGCGGTGGCCTCGGCCGCCGCGGTCGGCCGTGACTGGGCGGAGCGCTCCGGCGACCCGGAAGCCGACGCGGCGGACGCGGCCCGCGCCGTGGCCGCCGGGGACCCGGCCGCCACCGAGGTCTGGCAGCGGGCCGTGGACGCCCTCGCCGACGGCCTGCTGATGGCCACCACCCTGCTCGACCCGGAGGTGGTCATCGTCGGCGGCGGCCTGGCCGAGGCCGGCGACACCCTGCTCGTCCCGCTGCGCGCGGCACTGCGCGAACGGATCACCTTCCAGCACGAGCCGCGGCTGGTCCGGGCGGCTCTCGGCGACAGCGCGGGCTGCCTGGGCGCCGGGCTCCTCGCCCGGGAACTCGCCGACCGCGCCGTCGCGGAGGCCGCTGCCGAAACCGCCGCCACCGAAACCGCCGCGGCCGGCACAGCGAGCAGCGTCACCGCACCCACGTCCGGCACCACCGCCCCGACACCCCGGAGGTCCCAGATCCCATGACGTCACATGTTCAGCGCGCGGTGCTGACCGGGGCCGACGTGGTGCTCCCCGCCGGGGTCGCCGAGGGCGGGCGGGTGACCGTGGACGGCGGCCGGATCGTGACCGGCCGCCCCGACGAGACCGCCACCCACGACCTCACCGGGCACTGGATCGTGCCCGGCTTCGTCGACATGCACGTCCACGGAGGGGGCGGTGCCTCCTTCTCGGCGGGCACCGCCGAGCAGGCCCACACCGTGATCGGCACCCACCGGGCGCACGGCACCACCACGATGGTCGCCTCGACCGTCACCGGGGACCTGGACGATCTCGCGCGGCAGGCCGGCGCCCTCTCCGAGCTGGTCGAGGACGGCGACCTGGCCGGTATCCACTTCGAGGGTCCGTTCATCTCCGCGCAGCGCTGCGGCGCCCACCAGCCCTCGCTGCTCCGCGACCCGGACCCGGCCGACGTCCGCAAGCTGGTCGAGGCGGCGCGTGGCACGGCCGTGATGGTCACCGTCGCCCCCGAGCTGCCCGGCGGGCTGGAGTCGGTGGGCCTCCTGCGGGAGCTGGGCGTTCTCGCGGCGATCGGCCACACCGACGGCGACTACGAGACGACGCGTCGAGCCGTCGACGCGGGCGCGAGCGTCGCCACCCACCTCTTCAACGCGATGCCTCCGCTGGGCCACCGCGCGCCCGGGCCGATCGCGGCCCTGCTGGAGGACGAGCGGGTCACCGTCGAGCTGATCAACGACGGGACGCATCTGCACCCGGCCGCGCTCCAGCTCGCCTTCCGCGACGCGGGCGCCGACCGGGTGGCGTTCATCACCGACGCCATGGGCGCGGCCGGAATGGGCGACGGACGCTACCCGCTGGGACCGCTGGAGGTCGACGTGACCGACGGGGTGGCCCGGCTGGTGGAGGGCGGCTCCATCGCGGGCTCGACGCTCACCCTGGACCAGGCGTTCCGGCGCGCGGTCACCGTCGACGGCATCGCGGTGCCCGACGCGGTGCGCGCGCTGGCGACCACCCCGGCGCGGATGCTGGGGGTCGCCGACCGTGTCGGCTCGATCGAGGCCGGCAAGGACGCCGACCTGGTGGTGCTGGACCGGGAGTACCGGGTGGCGGGCGTGATGCGCAAGGGCCGCTGGCTGGTCGAACCAGTGGTCGAACCGTCGGCGGCAC
The DNA here is from genome assembly GCF_004305975.1 of Streptomyces otsuchiensis. Taxonomy (GTDB): domain Bacteria; phylum Actinomycetota; class Actinomycetes; order Streptomycetales; family Streptomycetaceae; genus Streptomyces; species Streptomyces otsuchiensis. The sequence goes on along the minus strand of NZ_BHZI01000164.1, from coordinate 11,489 downwards.
GCGGCTGAGCGCGGCCCGTCCCGGGAGACGACACGGCCCCGGCGGGGGCGGCGGTGAGGCCGCGCCCCGCCGGGGCCGTGGTGCGTGTGCTGGTGCGAATGTGCGCATGTGCGTGCGTGCCGGCCGGCCGGCGGCTCAGCAACGGGCGAGGATCACCAGGGCTCCATGCCGTCGGCGTGCGGGGTGACGACGAGGCCGTCGATCACCACGTCGCAGGTGTCGTCGCCGCCGCACCCGATCTGGAGGAGGTTGCTGCCCTCGTTGAGGTAGACCTGCTTCCAGGTGTAGGTCCAGTTGTCCTTGTAGGCACCGCTCTTGCGATGGTCCTTGAACTCCAGTTCGTCGCCGCGGAGGCTGTCGTTGATGGCCCAGCTCATCAGCTGGTCGCCGTCCTCGACGGTGTAGCCGACGTAGACGCGGTAGTCGCCGGGCGTGCCGTCGAAGTCGAACTGCCAGCTGACGGTCGAGTTGTTGTTGTTCAGGCCGGTGATGTAGCTGCCGTCGGACGAGCGGGCGCCTTCGAGCTGGCCGCCTCCGACGATGGCGCCGTTGCTCAGCGTGATGTCCGCGCCGTTGAAGTCCGCCACGGGGAGGTCTCCCGAATCCTCGGGATCCTCCTCGTCCTCGCCGGTCTCGTCCTCGTCGGCGCCGTCCTCGTCCGTGTCGCCCTCGTCCTCGTCGTCCGGGACGTCGGGCGTCGGGTTGACCTCGCTGCTGTCGTCGGCGCGGTCGTCGTCGCCCCCGGCGTCGTTGTTGCTGAAGAGCAGCGCGGCGCCGACGCCGAGCACCACGGCGGTGACCACCGCGATGGCGCCGATCAGCAGGGTGTTGCGGCGCGGCGGCTCACCGCCGTTCTGGTACGGGCCGGGCGGGCCGCCGGAGTGGTAACCGCCACCGCCGGGCTGGGCCTCGGGAGCCGCGTAGTGGGGGTCGTGCTGGGGCGGCGCCGACTGGGGCTGCGGATAGCCGTAGCCGGAGCGCTGGCCGCCGTAGGGGCGGCGCTCGCCGACCGGTCGGACCTGGTGGTACGAGGGCTGCTGCGGCTGCTGAGCCGGTGCCTGGCCGTCCTCCGGACGGTAGAGGTAGCCGAAGGGGTCGTCCCCGCCCTCCGGTGTGCTCATGCCGTTGTTCCCCGCGCTCATCGCTTGCGCTCCTATCGTTCCCCGCCCTCGTCCTACGCCAGGCCGAGCCTACCCCGTTCGGCGGACACCGGACGGCGCCGGAGCGTCTACCCGGGCGGAGGGCGTCCACGCTCCCCGGTCAGCCGGCGCGGCGGCGGTGGTGGGGGCGGGAACGCTTCTCGATGTACATCCGCTGGTCGGCGGATTCCAGTATCTGCTCGGTGGTCATCCCGCAGGCGGCCCAGCCGATGCCGAAGCTGGCGCCGACCCGCAGGACGCGGTTCTCCACCCGCATCGGCGGGATGATGGCCTGCCTCAGCCGCACCGCCAGGTCGGACGCCTCCGCGTTGCCGAGGCCGTCGGCGAGCACGACGAACTCGTCACCGCCGAGCCGTGCGACGGTGTCGTCGTCGCGGACCGCGCGCAGCAGTCTGCGGGCGACCTCCTGGAGCGCGGCGTCGCCGTAGCCGTGACCGTGGCGGTCGTTGATGGACTTGAAGCCGTCGAGGTCGCAGAAGAGGACGGCGAGGCCCTTCTCGTCCCCGCCGGGGGTGTCCGGCGCCGTGAGGTGTTCGTGGTGGTCGAACGGTGGCGGCGCCGGGGTGCCGAGCCCCGCGAAGGCGTCGGTGACGCGGCGCGACTGGGGTTCGGACTCGGGCTGCTCACAGATGCGGCTGCCCAGGCGCTGCCGCAGTTCGGCGCTGTTGGGGAGCCCGGTCAGTGAGTCGTGGCTGGCCCGGTGCTTGAGCTGGAGCTCATGGCGCTTGCGCTCCTCGATGTCCTCGACGTGGGTGAGGAGGAAGCGGGGCCCGTCGGTGGTGTCGGCGACCACGGAGTTGCGCAGCGACACCCAGACGTAGGTGCCGTCCCGGCGCGTCAGCCGGAGTTCGGCGCGGCCGCCCTCGGCGGAGGTGCGCAGCAGCACGCCGGTGTCCTCGGGGTGGACGAGGTCGGCGAAGGAACAGCGGCGCAGGACGGTCATCGGACGGCCGAGGAGGCGGCAGAGGGCGTCGTTGACGCGGAGCAGCAGGCCGTGTTCGTCGCCGCCGACCTCCGCGATGGCCATGCCGCTGGGGGCGTACTCGAACGCCTGGCGGAAGCTCTCCTCGCTGGCGCGCAGCGCCTGCTGTTCGCGCTCCAGCCGGTGCAGGGCCCGCTGCATGTTGCCACGCAGCCGGGCGTTGGATATCGCGATGGCGGCCTGCGAGGCGTACAGCTGGAGCGCCTCGCGTATCCAGGGGCCGGGGCGGCGGCCGTTGCGGGGGCGGTCGACGGAGAGGACGGCGAGGAGTTCGCCGTCGCTGGTGGCCATGGGGGCGTAGAGCCGGTCCATGGGGTGCCACTCGTCGGGGTAGCGCGGGGCGGGGCCGGTGCCGGTCCAGGTCGGGACGTCGTCCTCCAGCACCCAGGACTCGGTGTAGGGGATGAAACAGAGGTCACCCCAGCGCTCGCCCATCTCCAGGCGGCGCTCCCAGGACTCCCGGGAGCCGGTGCGGCCGGCGAGGCTGGTCTCGACGTCGGCGTCACCGGCGACGGCCGCGACGAGCAGGTCGCCGTCGGGCCGGACGAGGTTGACCGCGGCCAGTTCGAAGTCGACGGCTTCCACCACGCCGTCGACGATGGTCTGCAGGGTGTCCGCCATGGAACGGGCTGTGTTGAGCCGGGCCACCGCGTGATGCAGCTCGCGCAGCGATGCCAGGCGGACGTACGGCTCGGTCTCCGTTCCCATTCACACCCCCGGCAGATGCACATGCAGATACACAGGCCACTGAATCACAGCGAGCTGTCCACTAGGTACACAGGGTCAACGATTACTTGCCTCCTGTGACTCATGTCACATTTTGCGACTGCCTCGGTCCTCGGACGTAGGTCCCCCGCCACCCCGCCTGGTCCCGGGGTCCGATGCGCGGACGCGAACAAGGAGGTTACGTTCTGAGTGTGTTCAGCAGCGCGGGAAGTGCAAACAGTGCCACCGGAGACCACCGAGCGGCGACCCCGGGACCGGTGGGGCTGCCCGGACGGGCCACGCCCGACGCGACGGCCCGGCAGCCCGCCGGGCGGCCCGGCGTCGGCCATGCTGACGGGGTGAGTCAGGACGAGTTCCGAGCGGCGATGGCCCGGCTGGCCGCCGGAGTGGTCCTCGTCACCGCCCACGACGACGAGGACGAGCCGGTCGGCGCCGCCGCGGGCATGACCGCGACCGCCTTCCTCTCCGTCTCCCTCGACCCGCCCCTGGTACTGGTCAGCGTGCGCACCGGTTCCCGAATGGACGAGATCCTGGAACGGCAGCCGCTGTGGGCGGCCTCCCTGCTGACCGAGGGGCAGCGCACCCTCGCGGGGCGGTTCGCGATGAAGGGGCGGCTCAGCGACCGGCTGATCTTCCGCGAGGTGCCGCACACCCTCGGCGCCCTCACCGGAGCCCCCCTGCCGGACGGCTCGCTGGCCTCGGTGGAGTGCCGTACCGAACAACGCGTGGCTGCCGGGGACCACACCCTGGTGATCGGCCGGGTGCTGACCACCCGGCTCACACCGACCGGGGAGAACCCGCTCACCTACTTCCAGGGCCGCTACCGCTCGCTGGACTGATCCGGCCGCCGCCCGCGGCCCGGGTCGGTCCGAGCCGCGGAGCCGCAGCCCGTGACCGGGGTCAGTCCCAGCCGCCGCCGGAGCGGCCCCGCTTGACGTCGCCGCGCTGCTTCTTGCTCCGCAGCCGTCGCTCGTTCGCTCCGCGCGAGACCCGTTTGCGTTTGCGTGCCTTCGGGGGCGGCGCGGTCGCCTGCGCCAGCAGCGCCGCCATGCGTTCCGCCGCGCTGTCCCGGTTCCGCAGCTGTGAGCGGTGCTCGGAGGCCCGCACGGTCAGCACCCCGTCCCGCAGCCGGCCCGCGAGCCGCTCCAGCGCGCGTTCCTTCCACGCGGCGGGGAGCGCGTCGGTCGCGGCGAGGTCGAAGCTCAGCTCGACCTGGGTGTCCGTGGTGTTCACATGCTGCCCGCCCGGACCGGAGGAGCGGGAGAACCGCCAGCGCAGCTCCGCCTCGGGCAGGCAGACCGGACCACCACCGGCGCCGTCGGCGCCGGCGGGACGCTCGCGGATGACATAAGGCCCGGCCATGGGGGCAATGATCCCCTCCGGGGCGCCCTCGGCGCACCCTGTTAACGACGCACGGCTCCCGGGTACGCGACCGGGTACGCCCGTGCGGGCGGGGGGAACCTCGCGAGGGCCGGAGTCGTTGGGCGAAGAACGGTAACGTCTTCGTGACACCCGGACTTCCGTGGCCCCCGCAACGCCAGAAACCATCAAGGGGATCTTCTTATGGCTGTGAGCCTCACCAAGGGCGGAAACGTCTCTCTGAGCAAGGAGGCGCCTGGCCTGACCGCCGTGACCATCGGCCTCGGCTGGGACGTACGCACCACCACCGGCGCCGACTTCGACCTCGACGCCACCGCCATCGCGGTGGACGCCGGCAACAAGGTCGTCTCCGCCGGGCACTTCGTGTTCTACAACAACCTGATCTCCCCCGACCAGGCGATCCAGCACACCGGGGACAACACCACCGGCGAGGGCGAGGGCGACGACGAGGAGATCAAGGTCTTCCTCGACGGCCTGGGCCCCGAGATCGAGAAGATCGTCTTCCCGGTCTCGATCCACGACGCCGACGCGCGCGGCCAGAGCTTCGGCCAGGTCCGCAACGCCTACATCCGGGTGACCAACCAGGCCGGCGGCGCGGAGATCGCCCGCTACGACCTGAGCGAGGACGCCTCGACCGAGACCGCCATGGTCTTCGGTGAGCTGTACCGCAACGGCGCCGAGTGGAAGTTCCGCGCGGTCGGCCAGGGCTACGCCTCCGGCCTGCGCGGCATCGCGCAGGACTACGGCGTCAACGTCTGACGCGGCCGTCACCACGCCGGTCGCTCCGCGGGGGCGGCCGGCGTTCGCGTGTCCGCGCGTCGCCGCGTGTTCGCCTGCCAACGCGCGTCCGCCTGTCCGCCCCACCGGCTGTGGAGACGGGCCGCGTACCGGCCGTGGGGCGCGTCCACCGGCGTGACACGATGGCCCGGTGCTGGACATCGGCTACGCGCTCTCCCGTCGCTTCCCGGACCCGCCGCAGACGGAGTACCGCACCGCCGACGTGCGGGCCCTGCGTCACGACCTGTTCTGCGGGGACGTCTACCTCGCGGACACCGTCACCGACGACGAGGTGTCCACCGCCTGGGGCTGGGTCCCGGTGCTGGACTTCGCGTGGGCGCTGTGCGACATCGCCGAACGGCTGGACCGCGACCCGATGGGCAGCCGCGCCTCACGGCCTCAGCGCGCCGAGCTGGACTTCACCGAGTCGACCGAACTGCTGCGCTTCGAGCGCCGGTTCGGCCATGTGAGGATCCGAGCCGACTGGCAGGACAACGACGAACCGGCACTCACCGTCCCCTTCGGCGACCTCCGCCGCGAGGCACGGGACTTCCTGCAGGACGTGGTCGCCGACCTGACCGACATGCACGAGGACCTCGACCACAATCCGGCCGTCTGGGACCTCCTCGCCCGCTTCCCGCGGGTCTGACGCTCCGGCGACCGACCGAGCGACCGGCCGACCGCCCGGCCGGCCCCCCGGGTTCAGTTCTCGACCCTGAGCCCCATCGCCGCCGCGAGGACCGGCGCCAGGTCCAGGAGCTGCGCGGGAGTGACGACGGCCCCCTCCAGCCGCTCCACACCCCGGGTGATCTCCAGTCCCGCCACGCCCCGCAGATCGGTGTCGCGCAAGGTCGCCTGGTTGAGGTCGACGCCGCGCAGGTCGCAGCCCTCGAACGACACCCGCTCCAGCGTGGCTCCGCCGAAGTCGGGCTCGACCAGGACGCACCCCTCGAAGACGACGTCGGTCAGCCGGGCCTGCCGGAGGTTCAGGTAGTCGATCTTCCCGCCGCGCACCCGCACGCGGTTCAGCTCAGCCGCGCTGAGCTGGACACCGCCGAGCCGGGCGTCCACCAGCTCCACGTCACGCAGCACCGCCTCGGCCAGGTCGGTGCCGACGCCGCGGACCTCTTCCAGCAGGGTGTCCACCAGGCGGGCGCGGCGCAGGTCGGCCCGGTCCAGCGCGCAGCGGCGCAGTACGCAGCCGAGGATGTTGGCGCCCCGGCCCTCTCCGTCGGCGAGGTCCATGTCCGCGAACTCCAGGCCGTCGCAGTCGCCGCCCGGCTCCAGGTCGTATCCGTCGGCGGGGCGCAGCACCGGCAGTTCGTACTCCGGCGCCCTGGGCGCGCGGACGCCCGGCCGCGCGGCACGCCCGGCGCCGGGCCCGTCGTCGTGACCACGGGCGGTGCGGGAACGGCGGGCCGGGGAGCGGGGTTCGCGAGACGCCATGCGCGCCAGTGTGGCCCATGCCACCGACAACCGAACCGGCCACCGTGACCGACACCGACCGCCCACCCGGAGGAGACGGCGGCGCGGGACCGGACCGGTCGGCTGCTCCGGCCGCCGCCCCGGGCACGCGGGTGCCCGGGGCGGTCATGAGCCGCAGCAGTCCCCCGTCGGCCCGTGGCCGCCGGCCACGGCTGCGGGCGCGGGCGCCGCTGCGGGCGCTCCGACGCCGCAGCCCCCTCCGTCCGTCCGGGCGGCGGCCGGGGCGTCGAAGAGCCCGGCCCCGCCGCAGACTCCGGTCTCGGGGAGGGTGAGCTCGACGCGGTCGGCGGATTCGCGGTCACCGTCGAGCGCGGCGGCCACGGAGCGGACCTGCTCGTAGCCGGTCATGGCGAGGAAGGTCGGGGCCCGGCCGTAGGACTTCATGCCGGCCAGGTAGACCCCCGCCTCTGGGTGGGAGAGCTCGCGGTGACCGTGCGGGTATACGGTGCCGCAGGAGTGCTGGTTGGGGTCGATCAGCGGGGCCAGCTCGGTCGGCGCCTGGAGGCGCTCGTCCAGGCCGAGGCGCAGCTCGTTGAGGAAGTTGAGGTCGGGACGGAAGCCGGTCAGTACGATCACCTCGTCGACCGCGTCCAGGCGGCGCCCGTCCTCGCCGATCAGGATCAGACGGCCGTCGGCGTCGCGTTCGATCGCCTCGGTACGGAAGCCGGTGACCGCGTCCGCGTGGCCCTCGTCGACGGCTGCCTTCGCGGCGAGTCCGAGGGCGCCGCGGGCGGGAAGCTGGTCGGCGGCGCCGCCGCCGAAAGTGGAGCCGGAGATGCCCCGGCGCAGGATCCAGACGCTCTTCGTGCCGGTGCCGTCGTCGGACTCGGCGAGGGCTGCCAGGTGGGCGAGGACGGTGAAGGCGGAGGCGCCGGAGCCGATGACGGCGGTGCGGCGCCCCGCGTACCGGGCGCGGACGACCGGGTCCGTGAGGTCGGGGACGCGGTAGGTGATCCGGTCGGCGGCGGCCTTCTCGCCGAGGGCGGGCAGTCCGCCGGCACCCGCCGGAGAAGGGGTGGCCCAGGTGCCGGACGCGTCGATGACGGCGCGGGCCAAGACACGCTCCTCACGGCCGTCGGCATGGCTCAGGTACACGACGAAAGGCTGCTGGTCCCGGTCGGCGTCGACGATCCGGTCACGGCCGGCACGCGAGACGCCGGTGACCCGCGCGCCGAGGCGTACCCGGTCGCCGAGGACGTCGGCGAGCGGCTGGAGGTACTGCTCGGCCCACTCACCACCGGAGGGGTAGCCGCCCGGGTCGGGCCGGGTCCAACCGGTGGGGGCCAGGAGCTTCTCCGCGACCGGGTCGACGACTTCGCCCCAGGTGGAGAACAGCCGCACGTGCGCCCAGTCACGTACCGCGGTGCCGGCAGCCGGGCCGGCCTCCAGGACCATGGGCTCGATGCCCCGGTCCATCAGGTGGGCGGCGGCGGCCAGGCCGACGGGGCCGGCACCGATCACGACGACGGGCAGCTCGGTGGCGGCGGGGACGGTCATCGGCAACTCCCTGACTGTTTCGACATCTGTCGATGGCTTGCATGACCCAGTCTCACACTTACATCGATGAGCGTCAACATAGACATATGTCGAAACTGGCGTGTCGCACCCGGCACCCCGGCGAGGTCGCGAACGAAGCACACCCGGCACCCACCGCAACCGGTCACCCACTCCGCCCGCAGGCAACGACCCCGGCGCACAGGTTCGACATGTGTCAACATAGACGCATGTCAACTGCGAAGGTGCTGCCACTGATCGAGTCCGGCGGCCAGGGTGTCGCACCGTGCTGCCCACCGCTGACCGAGCGCACGCTGACCGCCGAAGAGGCAATGACGGCCTCTCGGATGTTCAGGGCCCTCGGAGACCCGGTGCGCCTGCGGCTCTTCTCGGCCGTGGCCTCCCACGAGGGCGGAGAGGCGTGCGTGTGCGACATCTCCGATGTCGGCGTCTCCCAGCCCACGGTGTCCCACCACCTGAAGAAGCTCAAGGAAGCCGGCCTGCTGACCTCCGAGAGGCGCGGCACCTGGGTCTACTACCGGGTCGAGCCGTCAGTGCTCACCGCGATGGGCCAGCTGCTGACACTGCCCGCCGCAGCCTGACGCCCCCACAGCGGAGGAGTATGCGGTAGTGAGCAACGGGGCACCGGGCACCCGGAGCCGCTGACCGCGGGTCACGCCGAACAGGCGGCGACGGTCCGCCGCAGGGGAATCGACGGGGATGACCCCGTCGCCGCACGCCACCCCGCGTTCCACCAGCGAACTTGCCCCCGCGCCATCCACACACGACGCCGTCCTCGTCGAGCGTGGCGGCGCCGCCACGTCAGGGGCGCCGCGATTCCCCCTCGGACAGACGAGCGCGCAGGGTCGCGGCGAAATCCTCGGCACGAGAGAGCTGGACGCGCAGCCTCTCCACCTGCTCCGCCGCGGTCCGCTCGTACTCGCGCACACGCCCCAGAAGGGCCTCGCGCTCGCCGGGCTCCGGCTGAGCATCGGCATCGGCATCGGCATCGAGACGGTCAGTGGCGTCGAGGCGATCAGTGGCGTCCAGCAGGTCACCCATCTGGTCCAGCGTGAAGCCGAGCGGCTTCATCCGGCGGATGACCATGAGGCGGGCGACATCGGTCTCGGTGTAGAGACGAAAGCCGCCCTGGGAACGGGCGGACGGGGTGACAAGGCCGGCCTCCTCGTAGTGCCGGATGGTGCGCAGGGACAGCCCGGTGCGCGCGGCGACCTCGCCGATCTGCATGTGCTTGCCGTCCACGTCTCTGCTCCTGGCCTTCCGTCGGGCCGGCGTCCCCCCCGGGACGGGCACCGGCCCGACGGCTGTGGCGGCGTCTGCGGCCGTGGCGGGCCGCAACCACGTCCACGTCGACGTCGTACCGTGTCACGGAGCCGTGGTGACCGCGTCGGCCGGGAACCTGCGGCGCCAGGCGAGCGCGACATAGACGAGCCCGATCAGCACCGGCACCTCGATCAGCGGTCCCACGACCCCGGACAGGGCCTGGCCCGAGGTGACGCCGAACGTGGCGATGGCAACCGCGATGGCCAGCTCGAAGTTGTTGCCCGCCGCGGTGAACGCCAGCGTGACGGTGCGGTCGTAGGCGAGGCCCAGCCCCTTGCCGAGGAGGAAGGTCCCGAAGAACATGATCGCGAAGTAGACCAGCAGCGGCAGCGCGATCCGGACGACGTCCAGCGGCTGCGAGGTGATCGTCTTCCCCTGGAGGGCGAACAGGACGACGATAGTGAACAGCAGCCCGTACAGCGCCCAGGGGCCGATCCGCGGCAGGAACTTCGCCTCGTAGCCGGCGCGGCCCATCTTCTGCTCGCCGAAGCGGCGAGTGAGGAACCCGGCCAGGAGCGGGATACCGAGGAAGATGGCGACGTTCAGCGCGATGTGCCAGACGGACACGTCCAGGCCTTGGCCGTCGCCAAGGTTCAGCCAGCGAGGCAGCAGGTCGAGGTAGAACCAGCCGAGCACCCCGAACGCGATGACCTGGAAGACACTGTTGAGGGCGACGAGGACGGCCGCTGCCTCCCGGTCGCCGCAGGCGAGGTCGTTCCAGATGATGACCATGGCGATGCAGCGCGCCAGACCGACGATGATCAGACCGGTGCGGTACTCGGGCAGGTCCGGCAGGAAGATCCACGCCAGGGCGAACATCACCGCCGGGCCGACGACCCAGTTGATGACCAGCGAGGACACCAGCAGTTTGCGGTCGCTGGTGACGCGGTCGAAACGGTCGTAGCGGACCTTGGCGAGTACCGGGTACATCATCACAAGCAGGCCGAGCGCGATCGGCAGGGAGATCCCGCCGATCTCGATCTTCGCGAGCGCGTCGTTCATCCCCGGGACGAGGCGGCCCAGGCCGAGGCCGACGGCCATGGCGAGCAGGATCCAGACCGCGAGGTAGCGGTCCAGGGTGGACAGCTGCTTGACGATCGAGTCGTCACCGGACGGGCCGGCACCCTGAGCGGTGGTGGGCTCGGCGGAAGTCACGGACAGGCCCTTTTGTTCTCGACGGCGTCACGGGCGGAAGCGGCCAGCGCGGCGAACTGCTCGGACAGCCCGACCAGGACCTCGGGGCGCAGCTTGTAGTAGACGTACCGGCCGCACGGCTCGGTCTCCACGACACCGGCCTCGCGCAGGATCTTCATGTGGTTGGACAGGTTGGTCTGCTTGGCTCCGGTCTCCTCGACCAGGTGCGTCGTGCACAGCGTCTCGCGCGCCAGCAGGGTCACGATCTTCAGGCGGAGCGGATCGCCCAGCACCCGGATCACATCAGGATCGACTGAAGTCAGCATGCGCTGATACTCTCACATCACTGCGTGCTGATACCAGCAGGTGCTGAAGTCATTGGCGGCTGGTGCCGTCGTGCGACGAGAGAGAACGATCACCATGGCCGAGTCCGGCAAGCCGTCCGTCCTGTTCGTCTGCGTCCACAACGCCGGCCGCTCCCAGATGGCCGCTGCCTGGCTGACCCACCTGGCCAGCGACCGCGTCGAGGTCCGCTCCGCCGGCTCGAACCCCTGCGACGCCGTCAACCCCGCCGCCGTCGAGGCGATGGCCGAGGTCGGTATCGACATCTCCGCCGAGGGCCCGAAAGTCCTCACGATCGACGCGGTCCGCCAGTCCGACGTCTGCATCACGATGGGCTGCGGCGACGCCTGCCCCGTCTTCCCCGGCAAGCGCTACCTCGACTGGAAGCTGGAAGACCCCGCCGGCCAGGGCGTGGCAGCCGTCCGCCCGATCCGCGACGAGATCAAGACCCTGGTCGAGAACCTCATCGCCGAGATCGCCCCGGAGACGATGAGCTGAGCGGGATACCGGCTGCGCCGCAACGCCCCTCGGCGCCTGGCGCCACCTCGACGCCCTCGCCACACCCGGGCCCGCCGGCGCACCGGCCCGCCGACGCACCCCGCGCGGGTTCGGTGGGGCGCGGCAGAGCGAGCACCTCGGCGCCCGGACGACCATCGTCACCGGCC
>NZ_BHZI01000163.1 GCF_004305975.1 Streptomyces otsuchiensis | reverse complement strand
CCCGTATGCGTCTCCCGGCCACCCGAACGCTCCGCACCCCGGTCGCGGGCGGGGCCCCGACCGGGGTGCGGAGCGTTCGGGTGGCCGGGAGACGCATACGGGTCGGCGCCGGGACGGGGGCCACCGGCGGGAGGATACGGCTGCTCCTCCTCACCGGGGTTCGGAGCGCCGGCTCCGCTCCCGTGCCCGTGCTCGCGATCGTATGGCGCTTGCATCGCTACCCCACCTCAGTGTCACCGGTGTGCCATTACCGGTGGTCCCGGTATCTGGTTGGCTGCCTGGCCACCCGGACGGGGTGGCCGAACCGCGCGGACCGTGGGGCCGGCGGTATCAGATCGTTACTCGCTGCGGTCCAGCTTCTCACTCCCGCCGGCGCCGCCCGGGTCGGCGCCGCCGGTGTCGGAGTCACTCTCACCCGCCGGACCCCGCCCCGGACGCGGCTCGGCCGTCGCGTCGTCGGCGGTGTCCATCTCGGCGGGGGTGTCGGCGTCGGTGGCGTTGCCGGCATCGCCACCGGTGTCGCTGTCGGACCGGTTCTCGTCTTCCGCCGGGGTCTCGTCCTCGATGGCGGTCGCACCGGCGCCGGTGTCGGGCTGCCGCGCGGCCATCCGCTTGCGCTGGGTGTACATGCGCACCCCGGCGAGTACGACCAGCAGCATGCCGACACCGATCACCATCAGCACCGTGGAGGTGATCGAGGTGACCTGTGCCTTGAACCGCATCGACTCGCCGTACGGCTTGCCGTCCGGGGTGTACAGCTGGGCTTCGAGGTAGGCGTTGCCGTTGGCCCGTGAGTTGGCCTCGAACTTCACCGACTGGCTGTGTCCGCCGCCGATGGTCACACTCTGCGGGCCCGAGACGTCGAGGCCGAGCCGTCGGCTGGAGGTCAGCCGCAGTTCCAGCCCTTCGACGTCCTGGAGCAGGTTGTTCTGCACCGTCACCGGGATGGTCGCGCTGCGGCCCGAGAGGGTGATGGTGGACTTGGGGATCAGCTGGACCTGCTCGGTGAGCTGCACCAGCTGGTTCTGGACCGAGGACCGGTACCGGGCACCTGCGCTCTCCCGGTCACGCCAGGAGGTGGACATCTCTCGCTGTATCGCGCTGCCGAACGGTGACACCACGCGGTCCGGCTCGCTGAGGATCACCGAGAAGTCGTTGAGGGTGCGCCGCGTCTCCCGCATCGTCTGGAAGGCATGCGTGGGCAGCTCCTGCTCGCGCAGTTCCTGCGGGTACTGCGAGGCGGGCGGCACCTGGTTGTTGGCGGCCGGGTCCGGCTTCGACTCGGCGGCCTCGGACAGGTCGATGAACCGCACCCAGTCGCCGTCGTTCTCCAGCGAGCGCAGTGCCTCGGCCATCGCCTGCACCTGAGCGGTGGTGGGCATCCGCTGTGGGGCGACGAGGATGCTCCGCTCCAGCTCCGGATCCTGGCCGTGAATGGCCAGCGTGTGCGCCAGCAGCAGCTGATGGGCACGGGAGACGTTGCCGGGGCGGCTCATGTCGGCCTGGAAGAGCTGCGACAGCCGGTTGTCCGCGACCAGCGCCGTGACGCCGCCGCCGATGGGACGCGGAGCCGACGGGGTGTAGGGCAGCGCGTCGGTCGGCGTGATGGAGTCGCTGCGGCTGATGATGTTGCCGGCGCTCGCCGAGGTCGCCACCGAGACGATGTCCGGGTCCAGGGCGCCGTCGACCGGCCACGCGAAGTCGGTGTTCGCCTCCACCCCGAGGACCGTCTCGACGGTGGGCCCGGCCATCCGGGTGGCGTCCCGCAGCTGGCCGAGGCTCCCCGGCACGTCCTTGCCCTGGTGGGCGAGTGAGGCGAGGTCGGGGTCGGCGAAGGGCAGCGCGACCACCTCGCTGTCCTCGACGGCTTCCTGGAGCTGCAGCAGCCAGTTCCGGGCGACCTCCTGGCCACGGCCGGGGATCGGGCCGTCGGAACCCTGGACCTGGTAGTCCTCGGCCATCGCGTCGACGGAGGCCAGCAGGTCCGGGTCGACGACCCAGGTCACCGGGAGATCGGCGCCCAGCGAGACCATCTGGTACAGGCGACCGCCGGGAGAGATCTCGGTGAGCAGCGCGTCGTCGCTGAGGATCGGCACCTGGCTCTCGTCCGTCTGCGGGTTGAGATGCGTGGTGGAGATCAGCGGCCACAGCACGGTCAGCTGGGTGCCCGGCTCATCGGGCAGCTCGTCGGCGTCCGGAACCCATGGCAACAGGGTTCGCCCGATGCCGAGGACCTGGTCCCACTGTTCCGTCTCGGTCTGGCCCGTCAGCGACAGGGCGACCTGGTAGACGCCGGCGCCGTCGAGTTCCAGCTCGGAGACGGGCACCCGGAGGGTGAAGCTGCGGGAGAGCCCGGGGGGCACCGTGTCGATGTCCACGCTGTGGTCGCGCACCAGTGCGCCGTCCCGCACGAGGTCGAAGCCCTCGCGGGTGACCGCGTCGTCGATCGCGCGGCGGCCGGAGAGTTCCACGGCCTGCCGGGGCGAGACGGAGGACCCGACGATGGGGGAGTCGCCGTCGTTGGTGACGGTGCCGCGGATCGTGACCGAACCGGTGGGCGTGGGCGCCGCGGGACTGACCGAGTTGATCGTGACCGTCGCGCGTTCGGAGCCGATCCCCGGCTCCGCGGTCCGGCTCTCCGAGAGCGACGGCGCCGACTGCGCGGGGGCCGCCGACGCGGCCGCACCGGCCAGGACCGGAACCACCGCCGACAGCAGCACCAGCGCTCGCCGGCAGCCCAGGGAAAAACGGGACATCCTCTGTGCCGCCTCAGCCACGCACACGCCTCGATCCTTAGTACCGTCGTGCAGCTGTGCTCATCGTAGCGACCCCGGAGAGCCCCGAACGCCCGTTACCCGGGCGGTGGCCGGACAAGAGGGGTAGGCCGCCACGTACCCTTTCCTGTTGTGCCGAACAAGCAGAATGAGACCCCCACCCTCGCCGTCCGTCAGCCCGCGCTGGGGCCGGCTCAGCGCCAAGCCGTCAGCGAGTTGCTGAGGGTCTCCCCCGTCGCGGACGACCTGGCGCAGCGATTCACCGACGCGGGCTTCTCCCTGGCTCTGGTGGGTGGCTCGGTACGGGACGCGCTGCTGGGCCGTCTCGGGAACGACCTGGACTTCACCACCGACGCCCGGCCCGAGGACGTGCTGCGGCTGGTCCGGCCGTGGGCCGACGCCGTCTGGGAGGTGGGCATCGCCTTCGGGACGGTCGGGTGCCAGAAACTGGACTTCCAGATCGAGATCACCACGTACCGGTCGGAGGCGTACGACCGGACCTCGCGGAAGCCCTCCGTCGCCTACGGCGACTCCATCGAGGAGGACCTGGTCCGGCGTGATTTCACGGTGAACGCGATGGCGGTGGCGCTCCCGGATAAGGTCTTTATCGACCCGCACAACGGTCTGGAGGACCTGGCCCGACGCTCGCTGCGTACGCCGGGAACCCCCGAGGAGTCCTTCTCCGACGATCCCCTGCGGATGATGCGTGCCGCGCGGTTCGCCGCCCAGCTGGACTTCACCGTGGCCCCCGAGGTGGTCGCGGCGATGCGCGACATGGCCGAGCGGATCGACATCGTCTCCGCCGAGCGGGTCCGGGACGAGCTGAACAAGCTTCTGCTGGCTCCCCACCCGCGCAAGGGTCTCTCCCTGCTGGTGGAGACCGGCATCGCCGAGCGGGTGCTGCCGGAGCTGCCCGCGCTGCGGTTGGAGCGGGATGAGCACCACCGCCACAAGGACGTCTACGAGCACAGCCTGATCGTGCTGGAACAGGCCATCGATCTGGAGGACGAGGGTCCCGATCTGGTGCTGAGACTGGCCGCCCTGCTGCACGACATCGGCAAGCCGCGGACGCGGCGGTTCGAGTCCGACGGGCGGGTCTCCTTCCACCACCACGAGGTGGTGGGAGCCAAGATGACCAAGTCGCGGATGATCAAGCTCAAGTACTCGAACGACATGGTGAAGGACGTCTCGCGCCTGGTCGAGCTGCATCTCCGCTTCCATGGCTACGGCAGCGGCGAATGGACCGACTCGGCGGTGCGGCGCTATGTGCGTGACGCGGGGCCGTTGCTGGGCCGGCTGCACAAGCTGACCCGGTCGGACTGCACGACGCGGAACAAGCGGAAGGCCGCCGCGCTCTCCCGTGCCTACGACGGGCTGGAAGCGCGCATCGAGCAGCTGCAGGAGCAGGAGGAGCTGGACGCCATGCGTCCGGATCTGGACGGCAACGCGATCATGCGGATCCTGGGCATCTCGCCGGGCCCGCAGATCGGGCGGGCGTACCAGTTTCTGCTGGAGCTGCGGCTGGAGCGGGGGCCGCTCGGGGCGGAGGCCGCCGAGGAGGCGCTGCGGGAGTGGTGGTCGACGCAGTAGCCGTCACGCCGGACCGGACCGCACCGCACCGCGCCGCACCGGTGCGGTCGGCACGGTTCGCTCGGCACGATGTAGCGGTGCCTGTTTCACGTGAAACAGGCACCTTGGGTGGAGCAGCCCGGACGGGGTGATGAGCTTCTGTCCCGCCACCCGGATGGCCACGACCGGGCGGCACGGGGGCACTGGGCACACAAAGGGGCCGGCAGGAACGTGATGTTCCCTGCCGGCCCCTGTCGCTGTTCAGCCCTGTGGTCGCTCCACCCCCGGCGTGCCCGGCTCCTCTCGCGCTCGCGTCGCTTCCGGCGTCGTCTGCTCCGCTGGGTGCTGCCGTGCGGAGGTGTCCGGCACAGAGGGGGAAGACTCGGTCGGTGCTGTCGGGGCTGCTCCGCGCAGGGGGTCCAGCTGCCGGTGCAGCCGCCAGGTCCCGATGGCCGTGGCCAGGTAGATCAGCGATACCGTGACGACGAGTACCGCCGACCGGCCGTCCGGCGGCAGCATCAGGGCCGCCAGCCCGGCCGCGCTGACGAACGCCATGTTGAAGAGCATGTCGTACAGCGAGAAGACCCGACCTCGGTAGTCGTCCTCCACACTCGACTGCACGACGGTATCGGTGACGATCTTCGCTCCCTGGCTCACCAGTCCGAGCAGGAATGCCGCGATGAGTATCGGTACCGGCCGGAACGTCAGCCCGAGTGCGGGCACCAGGATGGTGGCCAGCCCGGCGCAGGTGGTGAACCAGCCGAAGCGGCCGAAGCGCGCGACCATCCACGGGGTCATGACGGCCGCCGCGAAGAAGCCGGCTCCGGAGAAGCCGACCGCGAGGCCGAGCCAGGCCACCCCGTCGGTTCCACCGTCGCCCCACGCATACCGTGCCAGCATCAGCACCATCACCAGCAGGGCGCCGTAACAGAAGCGCATGAGTCCGACGGCGCCCAGCGCACGCGCGGCGGGCCGTCGCGACCAGAGATGGGTCAGGCCGTGTGCAAGCCCGTGAGCGGTCTCCGCCAGCGCTGCCGAGATACGCCGCACGCGGTCGGGCGCGGTCGGGCCCAGCAGATCCCGGGTCATCATCAGTGCGGCGGACCCGGCCAGCAGATAGACCACGGCGGCCAGGGCCAGGGCGAGAGCGTCCCCCCACCGGCCGGGGGCGTCGATCAGCGCCTGGGCACCGAAGGCACAGGCGCCGCCCACGGTGGCGGCGATCGTGCCGGCGGTGGGTGAGAGGGAGTTGGCCACGACGAGCCGCCGGCTGTCGACCACGCGTGGGAGCGAGGCGGAGAGCCCGGCCAGGATGAAGCGGTTTACGGCGGTGACGGAGAGCGCGGCGAGGTAGAAGAGCCAGTTCGGCACTGAGGCGAGGACCAAGGCGACCGTGCCGAGGGTCAGCGTTGCTCGGATCAGATTGCCGTACAGCAGCACCTGGCGGCGTCGCCAGCGGTCCAGCATGACGCCGGCGAACGGTCCCAGTAGCGAGTACGGCAGGAGCAGGACCGCCATCGCCGCCGCGATGTCGCCAGGTGTCGTCTGCTGTTCCGGTGAGAACACCACATAGGTGGCCAGTCCGACCTGGAACATGCCGTCGGCGAACTGGGAGAGCAGGCGAACTGTCAGCAGTTTGCGGAATCCTGGGAATCCCCAGAGGGTCCGGAAGTCATGGATGACGGTCATCGCGGCAGCACTGAAGCCTCATGTTTCACGTGAAACGGTGGCGCCGTCCGCTAGGGATCGGCTGATGGACGGGTCGGGTGGCGTCGGAGCCGGGCCGGTCTTCCGTGGTCCGCGCCGTCGCAGCACGAACCGGTCCGGAGCCCCGTCGAGCGGACCTCCGCCCGGGTCGTCCGAGCCGTCCCGGCGGACGATGTCGTGCTCGGGGTAGATCACATCACGGACCACCAGGACGCAGAGATAGAGCGTCCCCAAAAGATGCGCGACGATGGTGAGTTGGTAACCCCCGGCCGGGAGCCCCGGTGCCCCGGCGTTCTCCGCCAGATACATCCAGATGCCGAGGAAGTAGATCACCTCGCAGCACTGCCAGATGAGGAAGTCGCGCCACCGTGGCCGTGCCAGGACGGCGAGCGGAATCAGCCAGAGCACATACTGCGGCGAGTAGACCTTGTTGGTCAGGATGAAGACCGCCACCACCAGAAAGGCCAACTGCGCCAGCCGTGGTCGGTGCGGCGCGGTGAAGGCCAGAGCGCCGATCGCGGCGCACCCCAGCAGCGTCAGAGCGGTGGCCAGCGGGTTGACCGTCTCCGGGGCCAGGTCGAGATCGGTGCGTTGCGCGATGATCAGCCAGAACGAGCCGAAGTCGACGGGGCGTTCACGGCTGAAGGTGTAGAACTTGGCCCACCCCTCGGGGGCGCCGAGGATGAACGGCAGATTGACCGCGAGCCAGGCGATCACCGTTCCGGTCAGGGCCCGGCCGAAGGCTCGCCATCGGCCCGCTCGCCAGCACAGCACCAGCAGCGGTCCCAGCAACAACAGCGGATAGAGCTTGGCGGCGGTCGCCAGCCCCAACAGCAGTCCGGTGGCCAGCGGCCGGTTGCGGGACCAGGTCAGCAGGGCGGCACAGGTCAGGGCGCCGGCCAGCAGGTCCCAGTTGATGGTGGCGGTCAGCGCGAACGCCGGCGCCAGCGCGACCATCAGGCCGTCCCACGGACGGTTGCGCTGGGTGCGTGAGACGCAGACCGCGATGACGACGGCACAGATCAGCAGCAGCGCCGCATTGATCAACCAGTAGTACTGAGCGGGGCGTTCGACGAACGCGGCGCTCGGAGTGAGCCAGGCCGCCGCCTCCATGAAGATCCCGGTGAGCACCGGATACTCCAGGTACTCCATGGTGGAGGTGTCGCTCGGGATCGCGTGGAAGTACGGGACCAGGCCGTCGGCGAAGCCCCGGGTGGTGTAGAGGTGCGGGATGTCCGAGTAGCAGGCGTGGGTGTACTGGGTGGTGGCCCCCTCGAACCAGCCCCGGGTGGCGCACGGCGCCTTCTGCACCAGGCCCAGGGCGAACATCCCGATCATCACCAGGGCGATGACCCGCACCGGCGGCCAGCGCGGGTTGCCGGGAACCGC
This sequence comes from Streptomyces otsuchiensis, assembly GCF_004305975.1. Taxonomy (GTDB): domain Bacteria; phylum Actinomycetota; class Actinomycetes; order Streptomycetales; family Streptomycetaceae; genus Streptomyces; species Streptomyces otsuchiensis. The sequence continues at coordinate 6,332 of NZ_BHZI01000163.1, read as the reverse complement.
GTGTCGCCCCGCCGGTCCGCCGATCAGCTCACTGCCGGCCGCGGCGACCTCGTCATGCCGAGAGGGCCGCACGGCCGGTCGTGGGTTGGGGTGCACCATGCCCACATCCTGCCGTACGGCCCTCTCGAAGGGGTTCAGCCACGGTCGGCCTGGTCGGCCTTCAGCTAACCGCGTCCTCCTGGGAGCCCGCTGAGGATTCCGCCGCCGTCGTCGTCGCCGGGATCGGTCGGATCCTCGGGTTGGCTCGGGTCGACGGGGTCTCCGGGACCGCCCGGGTCTCCGGGGCCGCCCGGGTTGCCGGGATCACCGGGACCGGAGTCGTTGTCACAGTTCGGGTCCCAGCGGTTGCACTCGTCCGTCGGGTCCGGGGACGGCTCGGGCTCGTCGGAGGGCTCCGGCGGCTCGGTGGTCGGGTCGTCCGGCTCGTCCTCCGGCTCGTCGGACTCCGGCGGCTCGTCGGTCTCCGGCGGCGTGTAGGCCGGGGTCGGCTCGGGGCTCTCCGCGCCGCCACCGTAGACGACCTCGCCGTCGTCACGCGCGGGCTCGAACTTGGTCGCGGGGTCGTCCGCGGTCGCGCCCTTCATGAAGTCGAGCCAGACATCGGCAGGGAAGCTGCCGCCGGTGACCCCGCTGGTCATCCCGCCGGTACCGCGCATCGACTGGAAGCCGGCGCCCGAGTCGGCCTGGTCGTAGCGGAACATGCCGACCGCGGTGGAGAGGTGCGGGGTGTAGCCGACGAACCAGGCGCTGATGTTCTGGTCCGTGGTTCCGGTCTTGGCGGCGGCGGGCTTGCCCAGCTCCAGCGCCTTGGTGCCGGAACCGTCGGTCACCACGCCGTGCAGCACATCGGTGACGGTGTCCGCGACGGCCGAGTCGAAGGTCCGCTTCAGCTGCTTCTCGTGGGTGAAGATGTTCCCGTTGGGCCCGTCCAGCTTCGTCACGGTGTAGGCCTCGGCCTGCTCGCCGTGGGCGGCGAAGGTGGCGTAGCCGTTGGCCATGTGCATCGAGCTGGGTGTGGAGACACCGAGGGCGAAGGTGGGCACGGTGTCGTTGTACTCACCGAGCTGGTCCTCGGGAAGGCCCGCGTCGATCGCGGCCTTGCCGACCTCCTTCACCCCGATGTCCATCGACAGCTGGACGAAGGGCGAGTTGGCCGAGACCTCCATGGCCTCGCGGAGGGTGATGTCACCGGGGGACTTGCCTTCGTAGTTGGCCTGCCGCCATTCGAACGGCTCCCCGTCGTCGTCCTCGCCCTCCCAGACGCTGCCGTCGTAGTTGTTGATCAGCAGCCCGTCCTCGCTCTTGTACTTCGAGTCCACCGAGAGCGGGGTGCGGTCCGCCGCTCCCTGCTCCGGACCCTTGCTTCGGTCCCGGATGCCGTCGCGCAGCGCGGCGGCCAGTACATAGGGCTTGAAGGTGGAACCGACCTGGACATCGGCGCGGGTGGCGTTGTTGATGAAGTGCTCGGTGGCCGACGGCCCGCCGTAGATGGCGACCACGGCACCGTCACCGGGCTTGACCGCGGAGGCGGTGAACTGGACGTGCTGGTTCTCCTCCAGCTCCTCCGGGTCCAGCTCCTCCTTCTTCGCCTGTACCGCGGCCTCCAACTGCTCCACCTTGTCCTTCTCGAAGGTGGTGTGGATGGAGTAGCCGCCCCGGTCCAGGACATCGGCGGTGATCTCCCCGTTGTTGATGACGTAGCTGCGCGCCATCTCCACCAGATAGCCGGTCTGGCCGGCCAGGTCGGTGGCGGGGGTGGGGCGGTTGGGCATCGGGAACTCGTCGTTCTCGGCCCGCTCGGCGGCGGTGGCGTGGTCCAGTTCGACCATGCGGTTCCACACGTAGTGCCAGCGCTCGGTGGCGTTCTTTGTGTTCCGCTCCGCCGCGGCCTCGCCCTGGGTGCCGCCCGCCGGGTCGTGGAGGTCCGGGCCCTTCAGCAGAGTGGTCATGAACGCCGACTCGTTGATGGTGAGGTCGGTTGCGTCCTTGCCGTAGTACGCCTGCGAGGCCGCCTGGATGCCGTAGGCGCCGCGTCCGAAGTAGGCGGTGTTGAGGTACCCCTCAAGGATGTCGCGCTTGTCCTCCTTGATCCCCACCTTGATGGAGATCATCAGCTCCTTGGCCTTGCGCTCCAAGGTCTGTTCCTGCGACAGGTAGTTGTTCTTGACGTACTGCTGGGTGATGGTCGACCCGGACTGGGTCTCGCCGCCGCGGGCCATGTTGACCGCCGCGCGGGCGATACCCATCGGGTCCACCCCGGAGTCCTCCCAGAACGAGTGGTTCTCGGCCGAGACCACCGCGTCCTGAAGGTGCTTGGGCATCCGGTCGAGCGGGATGATCTGCCGGTTGTCGCTGCCCGCGCCGTGCACCACCATCCGCGAGCCGTCGGCCCAGTAGTAGACGTTCTTCTGCTCCGACATGGATTCGTTCTGGTTGGGGATGTCGACCATCGCGAACGCGATGCCGAACAGGCCGACCAGCATCGCCATGAAGACCAGCGCGGAGCCCAGCAGTTGCCGCCAGGAGGGCACCCAGCGCCGTGCGCCGTGCTTGTCGTGCCGCGGGTAGTCGATGAACTTCTTCTCGCGCGGCGGCTCGGCGGCCGCGCGGCGGCGTCCACCGCGCGAGGCAGCACGCCGTGCCTCCGCCCGTGAGCCGTACGCCGGCTCCTCGGGCTCGAAGTCGTGCCCGCCGGAACTGTCCGGTCCAGGCGGGGGCGCGCCCCGGCGCCCGGACGGTCCGGCAGCGCGGCGGCCGCGTGACGGCGGCTTGCGACGGTGCTCGCTCATGGTGCAGCTACTCCTCGGACAGACGGAGGCGTCTGAAGGTAGTGGGTACTGCTGGCGGGGTTACTGCACCCGGCCGGCCCCCAGGAACGGTACCGGGGCACACCTCACCGCCAATGAGGACGCCGTAAGCCGCCCATAGGTTCCCGGTGGTGCTCCGCATGGGCCAAGAGTACGCAGCGCCAAAACCGACTATTAACGGCAAAGTTCGCAGAACAGAGCAACTCTTCGCCGTGAGGCCGAGATGTGACTCCCTTCACGAGGATTGCGGTTGCCGGGGTCTGGGCACTGCTCTATCGTCCAGATGTATCGACTCGATACATCGCTGCGACGTATCGAGAGAAGACATGCACGGGGAGCACGCGACGCTGCGCGTCGGGTGACCGACCGCTGGGCGCGAACGGGACGGAGGTGGACGAAAAGCCGTGAGCCGGAGATCCGGAATCCTGGAGTTCGCCATCCTCGGACTGCTGCGCGAAGCGCCGATGCACGGCTACGAGCTGCGGAAACGGCTCAATACCTCGCTCGGGGTCTTCCGCGCGTTCAGCTATGGATCGCTGTATCCGTGCCTGAAGACGCTGGTGGCCCAGGGCTGGTTGACCGAGGAGCAGGGCGGGGGCCCGGACGATCCGCGGGGGGCGCCGCTCTCCGGGCGGCGGGCGCGGATCGTGTACCGCCTCACCGCCGAGGGCAAGGAGCGGTTCGCGGAGCTGCTCGCCCAGACCGGGCCGGACGCCTGGGAGGACGAGCACTTCGGTGTCCGGTTCGCCTTCTTCGGTCAGACCAACCGCGACGTCCGGATGCGGGTGCTGGAGGGCCGCCGCAGCCGGCTGGAGGAGCGCCTCGACAAGATGCGCGCCTCCATGGCACGGACCCGCGAGAAGCTGGACGACTACACCCTCGAACTGCAGCGCCACGGCATGGAGTCCGTGGAGCGCGAGGTCCGCTGGCTCGACGAACTGATCGAGAGCGAGCGGGAGGGGCGCGAACGCCGTGACCAGCACGGCGTCAGCCCGCCGCCCGCCCAGCAGGACGGCCCGTCCCCCGACGGGGGCGGAACCCGGCCGGAGCCGTCGTCCGACGGCGGCGCCGGCCATGGCCAAGGCCCCGTGACGAAGCGGGAAATCGCCGACAACACTGAGAACAGCTAGGGAGCAACCGGAATGGGTTCGGTTCGCGTAGCCATCGTCGGCGCGGGCAACTGCGCCGCCTCACTGGTGCAGGGCGTCGAGTACTACAAGGACGCCGACCCGGACAGCAAGGTCCCGGGTCTGATGCACGTCCAGTTCGGCGAATACCACGTGCGGGACATCGAGTTCGTCGCCGCGTTCGACGTCGACGCCAAGAAGGTCGGCCTCGACCTGGCGGACGCCATCGGCGCCAGCGAGAACAACACCATCAAGATCTGCGACGTGCCGCGCTCCGGCGTCACCGTTCAGCGCGGTCACACCCTCGACGGCCTCGGTAAGTACTACCGCGCCACGATCGAGGAGTCCGACGAGGAGCCGGTCGACGTCGTCAAGGTCCTCAAGGACCAGAGCGTCGACGTCCTCGTCTGCTACCTGCCCGTGGGCTCCGAGGCCGCGGCGAAGTTCTACGCCCAGTGCGCGCTCGACGCCAAGGTCGCCTTCGTCAACGCCCTGCCGGTCTTCATCGCCGGAACCAAGGAGTGGGCGGACAAGTTCACCGAGGCCGGCGTCCCGATCGTCGGCGACGACATCAAGTCGCAGGTGGGCGCCACCATCACCCACCGCGTGATGGCCAAGCTGTTCGAGGACCGGGGCGTCGTCCTGGACCGCACCATGCAGCTGAACGTCGGCGGCAACATGGACTTCAAGAACATGCTGGAGCGGGAGCGGCTGGAGTCCAAGAAGATCTCCAAGACCCAGGCCGTCACCTCGCAGATCCCCGACCGGGACCTCGGCGAGGACAACGTCCACATCGGCCCGTCCGACTACGTGGCCTGGCTGGACGACCGCAAGTGGGCCTACGTGCGCCTTGAGGGCCGTGCCTTCGGTGACGTCCCGCTGAACCTGGAGTACAAGCTGGAGGTCTGGGACTCCCCCAACTCCGCCGGTGTGATCATCGACGCCCTGCGCGCCGCCAAGATCGCCAAGGACCGGGGCGTGGGCGGCCCCGTGCTCTCCGCCTCGTCGTACTTCATGAAGTCGCCGCCGGAGCAGTACTTCGACGACGTCGCCCGCCAGAAGGTCGAGGACTTCATCAACGGCGACGCCTGAGCGCGCTGAGCGACGCCCTCGCGGGCGGACCGGCGGAGGCCCGGTGTGCGGAGAGTTCCGCGCACCGGGCCTCCGCCCGTTCCCGTTCTCGTCCCTCGCCGCCGCCGCCGGCGGGCGGGCGGGTGCCTCAGCCGGGGGAACCGCCCACGGGGGCGGCCGGGCCGCTCACTGGTCGACGAGCCGGTCGTACTGGGTCGTCGTGTGCCGCAGGATCGCGGTCATCTCGTCGCCGACCTTCGGCTCCCGCGCCTCCGCGGGGACGAACAGGATCGACACCTGCATGTGCGGCGGCTCGGCGAACCAGCGCTGCTTGCCGTCCCACATGTACGGCGACAGGTTCCGGTTCACGGTGGCCAGGCCCGCGCGGGCGACGCCCTTGGCGCGCGAGGTCATGCCGTGCAGCGCCTTCGGCGCCTCCAGTCCCACTCCGTGCGAGGTGCCGCCCGCCACCACGGCCAGCCAGCCGTCGCCGGACGCCTTCTGCTGCCGGTAGCCGAACCGGTCCCCCCGCGTCACCGGGGTGACGTCGAGCACCACGCCCTGGTACTTCGTCGCGTCGTGGTCGCCGAGCCACAGCCGGGTGCCGATCCGGGCGCGGAACCGGGTCTGCGGGAACTGCTGCCGCAGCCGGGCGAGTTCCTCGGCGGTCAGGTGGCTGACGAACATGGTGTCCAGCGGCAGCCGGGCGGCCCGCAGCTGGTCCATCCAGCCGATGACCTCCTCCACGGCGTCCGTGCCGTCCGTGCGGTCCAGCGGCAGGTGGATCGCGAAGCCCTCCAGCCGCACGTCCTCCAGCGCCGCCCGCAGCTTGCCGAGCTCGCCCGGCGTGACGCCGTGCCGCTTCATGCTGCTCATGACCTCGACGACCACCCGCGAGCCGACCAGCCCGTAGACGCCGTCCACCGACGACGCGGAGCGGATCACCCGGTCGGGCAGCGGCACGGGCTCCTCACCGCGCCGGTAGGGCGTGAGGACGAGCAGGTCGCCGCTGAACATCTCCCGCATGGTGGCGGCCTCGTAGGCGGTGCCGACGGCGATGATGTCCGAGCCCAGCATGCTCACCTCCTCGGCGAGCCGCTGGTGGCCGAAGCCGTAACCGTTGCCCTTGCAGACGGGCACCAGCCCGGGGAACGCGGCGGCCACCGACCGCTGATGTGCCCGCCAGCGGTCGGTGTCGACATACAGGGTGAGCGCCATGACCGGGGGACACCTCTCTAGCTTCCGTGTCTACGCCCTGGTACTTCGTCGCGTCGTGGTCGCCGAGCCACAGCCGGGTGCCGATCCGGGCGCGGAACCGGGTCTGCGG
>NZ_BHZI01000162.1 GCF_004305975.1 Streptomyces otsuchiensis | reverse complement strand
GGTCGGCCCGGCCGCCTCCCGGCGGCCGGGCCGACCCGCCCGGCACCGCCGCGGCCCACCGTCCTGGCCCCCGGCCAGGGCCGGGCCACCGGAGCCGGCCGTCCCCGACCCGGCTGCGCCGACCTCTGGCTGGTCGACACCGCCGAACACCGCGAGAGCGCCACGGCACAAGCCGCACGGGTACTGGACGCCCAGGAGCAGGCACGCGCAGCGGAGTTCCTCCACACCGGCGACCGGGCCAGCTACCTGTCCGCCCACGTGGCGCTGCGCCGGCTGCTCGGCGGCTACCTGGACCGCGGACCGGCCGCCGTCACCATCGCGCGGGCCCCGTGCCCGGGCTGCGGTCTGCCGCACGGCCGGCCGATCGTCCCCGGCAACCCGCCCCTGCACTTCTCGCTCTCCCACTGCGGCGACCTCAGCCTGCTGGCCTTCGCCGCAGCCCCGGTCGGCGTCGACATCGAGGCGCTGCCCAGCGCACGGACCGTCGCCGAGGCCGCCGAGGTGCTCCACCCCCGGGAGGCCGCCGAGATCGCCGTGCTCGACCCGACCGAGCGCAGGCACGCCTTCGCCCGCGTCTGGACCCGAAAGGAGGCCTACCTCAAGGGACTCGGCATCGGTCTGTCCGACAACCCGGACGGCCACTACGTCGGCAGCGGCGCCGTCCCGGCACCGCTTCCCGGCTGGACCGTCACCCCGGTCACCGTCCCCGGCACCCACTACGCCGCCGTGGCCCTGCGCACCGACCCGACGCCGGAACCACCGTGACCGGCAACCGGCCCTCCGCGCCGTCGCCCACCAGCCGGGGGCGACGGCGCGGGCCGCCCGCCTCACGCCGTCGTCCCTCACCTCTCGCGAAGAACCAGCCCCGCGGCCATCTCCTCGGCGGTGGCGGCCAGACCGGCCCCCAGACCGAGGGAGGTCCAGCTGACAGTGAACTGGAGCACGCCCTCGGGGAATTTCGGGCTGAGCACGTAGTACGTCACGGACTCCACCAGCAACTCCCGCCCGTCGGGCGTCTCACCGTCCACGCACACCTCGCGGACCCTCACCGCCGGGCCGAGCGGCAGTTCCACCGTGGCCACCTCGGGAGGCCGGAAGTGGTACGGGCGCTGCTTCTTCATCAGCAGCGACAACACCTCCAGCTCCCGGCCCTCCTCCGGCGGCTCCTCCAGCACCATGAACGCGGTCGCGACGACGAACGGCGGACTCGACGGCCGCACTTCCGGCACCATGACCGCCACCGGCGCCCCGCCCCGCTCCACCGCCTTCCGGCACACCGTTTCCAGTTCCGGATAGACGGCCTGGGCGTACGCGCCGTCCTCCTCGCCGCCCCGCTCCACGATCTCCCGCGCCGCGGCCTCCGCCCCGTCCCGGTCGCCCACCATCAGCTGAATCCACTCGGGCTCCCTGAACGGGAAGCTGCCCGTGTAGTCCGTCATCCCTCTGCCCTTCCTGGGCTTTCGCCCGGACCATCATCGCTGCCTACCCGCTCACGTGCGGTGAAGAAGTACACAGCTGCCATGCCCACCGCTGTGGTGACCCCGAAGGCAACCCACATCAGGGGCAGGACGGACGGCTCCTCCTCACGCAGATGGCAGTAGATGACACCGATATCGCAGTTGACATCGCCACGTCCCGACATCGCAAGGAATACCGGCACCAGCGTCACAAAATGCGTGACCAGCGACACCACGAGAGCCACGACGTGCACAATTCCCGGCATCCGCAGCCAGGGGACCGTCCGCTCCGGCATGATGTGCATACACGCCAGAGCACACGAGGTCGCGAGCGACGCACCGCACAACACCATGGTGGTCACCATGAAATGCGCGACCCCGCCCGGCCAGTTCTGGGCGAAGGCCAACACGTCTTCGCCCCAGTACCACGCTGCCGCTGCGGCTCCGACAAACCCAGGGACCACCACCTTCCCCATATTGGCGCTCAGCCTGCGCTGCTCGGCCTCGGAAAACTCCACGTGCCTCCAGTCGTGCCGCACACCGTCCGCGACGGACGATCTCGGCATCTCATCGCCTGCACAGCGAGAGAACTTGGTCTGCTTACTGCTACCGCTATCGGCCGAGGATCAGATACACGGCGGCAGATCCCACGAGAAGCGTGGCCAGGGCCACCGTCGGCGTCAGACCGATGACTGCCGGCACCTCCTCCACAATGCGACACCTGAAGCCAACACGTCGCTGCCGGAACGGCCAACGCAGCGCCGACAGCGGCGAAAAAGAGAGCCTCCGCGACCCGGCCGCAGCACCTTTCCGCTGCTGCGATTCAGGCATTCCCACTACTTCACGTCCAACTCTCTTGCCTAACTGGACAGACTTTGACACCACAATTCAGAATGGAGGAGCCCGGACCAGCACGGCGTGGCATGTGCATCCGGCACGATAGAGACCTCGACTGAGTGCGAAGGCACCCGGACAGCCCTTCCTCCTCCGACCTGTTCATGCGTGACACGTCCCCGCATTCTTACCGGTCAACAGCCATCGACTTCTTCGCGCTCGCGTGCGGTGAAGAAGTACACACATGCCAGGCCCACAGCCGTGGTGACACCGTAGACAATCCAGATCACGGGCAGGACGGATGGCTCCTCATCCCGCAGGTAGCAGTAGAGGGCGCTCGTGTCGCAGTCCACACCTCCACGACCCGACATGGCGGCGAGAATGGGTACCAGCGTCATGAACAGAGTGACCAGCGACACGACGAGGGCGACGACGCGGACTGGTGACGGCATCCGCAGCCAGGAAACCGTTCGCTCCGGCGCGACTTCCATGCACACCAAACCGCACAAGGAGCCAATGGACGTACCACCCAACACCACCACGGTCAGCATGAAACCCATGACCCCACCCGGCCAACTCTGCGAGAGCACCACCAAGTCATCCCGAAAGTACCAGGACCCGGTGCCGGAGGCCACCAAGCCAGGAAGCATCACCTTCAGCATCTTTGCGTTCAGCTTGCGCTGCTCGGCCTCCGAAAGCTCCACGACAATCCATCCTCTTCAACAATCGCCATCTCGGACGACGAGTCATCCATTTCCCACCGAACAAGAGGACCTCAGACCCATTCTTGAAGGGTGTTCCCCGCAAGTAGGCCACCAACAGCATGCGTCATGGCGTATCCACCGTGTGCCGCAGTAGTCGACGCGGCGAGCGCATACTGCCCGCTGCGCATCAACGGCGCAACATCACCGGCCCTGTCCATCATCCCCGTCAGGCTTGGCCCACCACCCCGACGGGCGAACTGGTCGCCGATTCCCTTGACCGTCTCCCTGGTCACACTCGACAACCCACTGGGAGCGGCGTTCACCGCATCAGCCGCATTGACCCCGAGGACGGCCTACATCACGGGCACGGAGAGAGTCTGGCCTTCCTACTGCTGCCGTTCTCGGCCGAGGATCAGATATACAGCGGCAGATCCCACAAGAAGCGTGGCCAGAGTCACCGTCAGCGTCAGACCGATGGCTTCCGGCACCTCCTCCACGATACGACACCTGAAAACCAACACCTCGCAATCAGGCTCACCCCGGCCCGGACGGCCGATCAACGTCGCTGTAGGAACGGCCAACGCAGCGCCGGCAGCGCCGAAAACGAGAGCACCCGCGACCCGAACGCGCCCGGGCAACCGCAAGGACTCCGGGGTCCTCTCTGGCCTGGCATGCATCATGCACATTGCGGCACAGAGGACCACCAGAAAGGTGGAGATGAATGCAAGTATGACGAGGAACCACGCGGGACCCAGCCGCCAGTCACGCGCCCAATCCGCCATTTCTAGCCCATAGTTCACTGTAAAGAGCGACGACGCAACAAGAAACGGGAACGCGAAACCGCCGACAGCAGCACCTTCCCGCCGCCGTGACGCAGATAGACCCACATCGCCAAACTCACCTTATCACTTGACGACAGTAGAGCCAGATAACCCGAAACGAACACTATGCACCCCGCGCCACGACATCCTCCGACGTCAACCTGAGGCGAGATACACGCGCCGAATCAGCACCCAGCACTCCGTACGCCACATAGGTCGCCGCACAACCGCCGTAGGCCACCGGCGTTGCGGCCGCTGCCGTACTGAGCGCTGAGCCTCATTGCGTGCGTCGGGTGCGACCCAGTGTCCGGTACAGCCCCAGAGAGCCGAGCAGGCCGGTCACCAACATGACTCCCAGCCAAACGCCGACCGCCTCGGGGGCCTCACTTAGCACATGGCATCGGAACACGAAGTCATCGCAGCCCGAGGGGGCCTGCCCGGGGCGGGTCAACGTCGTCGCCATGGGTCCGGCGAGCAGCGCGGCGACGCCGCCCGAGGCCATGGCTGAAAGGAAGCGCGCGCGACCCGAGATGCGAAACCGCCCCGGAGTTCGCTCCGGCCAGGCATGCATCAATGCCATGGCCCCTGAGACCACCACGCAACACGTGACTACAAAAGCGAGCGTGGACAGAAACCCGACCTCGCCACCGGGCCAGGCGCGAGACAGCGCGACCAGACCGTCCCCCTGCTTGACAGTTAACACACCGGACATCACCAGAAAAGGGAGAACACACGCGGTGGCTATTGCAGCGGTCTTACTCTGCCTAGGGTCAGAAATAGCCATCGCCACTCTTCCTTTTCCGCCGGGAGGTCACTGCCGACTCGGCATGGAACAAATACGTCATTCTACTCCTGCGCAAACCGGAATCGCCATCCTCCGCTGCCCCACCTCGCGCGTAGCCACCACGGCGGCATCTCACAAATCAATCAGCCCGGCGGAGTTGGCCGCCAGCACGCCACCCCCCGCGTTGACCGCCGCGTAGCCACCGTGTGCGACGGTAGTGGAAGTGGCCAAGGCATACTGTCCGCTACGCACCAACGGCACGACGTCTCCAGCACGGTGGACGACGCCACCGGGACTCGGTCCCACCCCTCGAAAAGCAAACTGGTCCGCGACTCCGCGCGCAGTCTCGTGCGAGAAACGAGAGAGGTTACGCGGCGCCTCCAAATCGGCACTCTCCGCCGCCTTCCGCAGTTGCGTCCTTGTTCCACCCATCATTTCCCGCGCGTTCCGATGACGTGCCGCCTTGTTGGCTACCCCCTTGCCTTGCTGATGAACAGCCTGGTATCCGCGGAGAACGTTGGACCTACCCGTGGCAGTTGCCATCTTCCCAACCGCACGACCGATCCCCGGAGCGAGAAGCCCGAGAGTGTCCAGCACGGCACCCTTCCAGTTTCCATTGACCAGGTTTGCGACCAAGGAGATTGCGGTTCCGACAATCGCCGCAAAAGCAAGCATCTGACCCGCGATCGGAAGCCAGCCGAAGAGAAGGGCGAGGACTCCACAGAAGCCCGCAAACTCACCGGCCCATTTGCCGATCTTCCCGAGGACTTCCTGGAATCCCTTCCAGAAATTGCTGCTGTTCTTCAGTCCGTCGTTCTTGATGAAGTCGTTGATCGCTTCGGCGGCTTTGCGTGCCGCCGCGTTCTTGGCGGCGACCACTTCGGCGAGCTGGACTCGCAGTGCGGAGATGCACGACGCGGCCGTCTCACACTGTTCCTCGTATTCTCCCAGCCGGTCGTGGCCCTCGGATTCCTCGTCCTCGGCCGCCGACGCGAGCGGCAGGTAGGTGTCCAGGGTCTCCTGGTGACCGGCGGCCTGCTTCCGCAGTTCCTCGCTGTCCTCCTGCGCCGCTTCCAGCTTGGGCCAGTACTCCTCCAGCGCCTCGGCGGTGGCGTCGTACCGGCCGTGAGCCTTGCCGACCCGGTCGCCGAGGTCGGTCGCCATCTCACGGAAGACCTTGGCGGAATTCCCCGTCCAGGTCGCGCTCTCCTCGTCGACTGAGTCCAGGGTGTCGCTGCAGCGGCGGATGAGGTCGGCCATCCCCCGGTACTGCTGGGCGGCGAACTTGACCTCCTCCCAGTCGCCCGGCACGGGATCCTTGCCGTCGTCCGTCAGTGGTGCCCAGTCGCGTGCTCTCATGGTGAGCCGTGCCCCCGCCGTTCCCTTATTCCTTTGTGGCGTCTTCGAGTTCGAGATCGAGGCCCTGGAAGGTGTCCCCGGCGGCCTGCGCGAACGCGGCGATCCCCCTGATGTCGTCCACGAGTTCCTGTCGCTTGTCCGACCAGTTGCTCGCGAAGCTCTCCAGCGCCTCGGCGAGCATGCTGTTGCTGACGTGGTCGCCGTGGTCGTCCGCGATCCGCTCCGACGCGTCCAGCTCCTCTGCGACCACGCTCAGCCCCTCACCGAGTTCGCTGATCTCGGTGTACCTGATCGAGAAATCCTGCTCAGTCATCGACCGCCCCTCCCCTGCGCGCGAGCGCCCTTGACGCCCCTACTTCCAGCTGAGCGATCCGGCGACCGCGTCGAACACCTCGACCAGTGCCTCGGCCAGTTCCTCCAGCGGCGTGCTGAACGCGAGGACCAGATGCGCGTCCGAGTCCGGGATCGGCACGATGTACGTCACGATGGTGCTGGCGCGCCCGTCAGGCAGTTGGATGTCTTCATCCCCCTCGAACGCGTCCCGTCGCCGCACCCGCACTGCCTCCCCCGTCGACAGTTCGACGACGCCGACCTCGGCGTCGGGGTGTTCAAGGCGCTGCGCCTCGGCGATGACCGCGGCCGGGGCGTGAAGGCCCGGGTGGTCCGGCGCCTCGACCTGGACCACCAGCGAGGCGGGCACGGGGACTCCCAGCACCGCCTGCTGCGACAGATAAAGCTCCAGGCCGCCGTCGAATGCCGCCTTGGACGCCAGATTGCCGATGAACTCGGAGAGTTCACGGCGCCGCGCGGCGTCCTCGTCACGGTTCGGACAGGTGCGGTCGACCAGTGCCTGGACAGAGCGATCCCGCGTGGCCTGCTCGGCCAGGGGGATCCGGTACCACTCCAGTGGTGTGATGAGCCGGTAGGCGAGCGGCTGACCCGTCGACGCACCGGCCGACCCCTCGGTGACATCCGTCACTGCCTGATCCCCCGTCATTCTTGTTTTCCGAACCGGAACATTCTCCGGTCAGGGGCAGCACGCCGCAAGTTGGTTCGCCCCTCTCCGCGCGGAACAAGCGCCCACTCCTGGCGGGGGCTTCGACGGCCGCTGACTTGAGCGGGACGCCCCTCAGGCCGCTGAGCGTCGCTCGACCCCGCCCCCCGTCGCAGGTGGGAGTCCGGACGTCAACGCGTGACGCGGCGGGCTCGGCATTCCGCCGAGCCCGCCGAGCCCGCCGCGCCCGCTCCGTGCCGGAGCCGGACCCGTCTCCCGCCGTCAGCGCTGCAGTGTCAGCAGCCCCGGACGGTACGGGAGGAGGCCGTACTCGCCGCCGGAGTTGGGACTGCGTCCCTGGTAGAGGAGCTGGAGGTTGCAGGGGTCGACGGTCATGGTCTGATCGGCGCTGGTGCGGAGCAGTTCACCGTGGCTGATGTCGTTGGTCCAGGTGGCGCCGCTGTTGGCCTTGCCCGCGAAGGGATTGCTCTCGGTCGCGGCCTGGGGCGTCCACGTGCCGTTCAGGCTGGTGGCGGTGAACGAGCGGAAGTAGCGGCCCTGCGAGCCGATCGCCTCGACGATCATGAGGTAGCGGTTCTCGCCCTGCAGCTTGTAGACCTGCGGGGCTTCGAACAGGTTGTTGGTCGTATCGCTCATGATCACTGTTGAGCTGGCGCCGAAGCTGCTCGGGAAGTTCCCGATCGGCATGCTGGTCCGGTAGATCCTGCCGTTGTCACCGGCGAAGAACAGGTACATGTGCGTGTCGTCGGCGATGAGCGTCTGGTCGATGGGCCCGGTGTCGGAGTCGGAGATCCGTCCGGAGAAGAGCTCCTGCTCGGCTGACCAGCCGTTGGGGTTGGTGGGGTCGCTCGACGTCCGGTAGGAGAAGGAGGTCCTGCCCCACTGGTAGGCGAGCACCCAGACGTTCTTCGGCGCGAAGTAGAAGAGCGTGGGCGCGACCGTCGCGGCGGACATCGCGTTCTGGCCGGCCGAGGCCATCTCGGACCAGTTGCCGAACAGGCTGAAGTTCATCGAGCCCCAGCGCGTCCCGGTGTCGTGCGTCGTCGCGTAGACGAGCTGCCGGCCGTTGTAGGGGACGACGGTGAAGTCCTTGAGCGAGACCCATCCCGACCGGGGCTGTGCCAGCGCGCCCGTTGACGTCCAGCGGTAGGTCGAGGGAAGAGCGCACGGGCCGGGGCTGCTGCCGTCACCGACCTTGACGAGCCGCCACTGCTGGTTGGCGCCGCTCCAGTCGTCGTACTGGACGACGTTCGCGTTGTCGGCGGTGGAGCCGCCCTGTACTTCGAGGGCCTTGTTGCTGTGGCGCGAAATGAGCCTCACGTGGCCGTCCGGGCTGTCGGCCAGCCGCCACTGCTGGTTGGTGGCGTTCTGGTCGGTCCACTGGACGATCGAGCCGCCGTTCGCGGTCGACCAGTTGTGGACGTCCAGGACCTTGCCGGAGTGGCGGGACTCGATGCGGTAGTAGCCGTTGCCGGAGTCGACGAACCGCCACTGCTGCTGGCTCTGATCGTTCCTGGTCCACTGGGTGATGCGGGCTCCGTCGTTGGTCGCCCGGTTGTGGACGTCCAGGGCCTTGCCGCTGTTGCGGTTGACCAGCACATACGAGGCGTCGGGGTCCACGGTCGCCGCGCCGGCGGGCTGGGCGCCGAGGAAGGTGGCCACGAGCAGGAAGGGCGCGAGGACGGCGATCAGGCGTCTCGGGCGGAGCGGGGACGGACGGCGAAACCACATCAGAGGCTCCCCTTTCTGGGGTCGGGGATGAGGTGACCCCGATGAACGCGGAACGGCCGCCCGGGGGTCGGGTACGGGAGAGGTTCGAAGACGGCCGCGTGTGCCGAAGAGCTGGTGCGCTGGACCCTCTGACCGGAGCGCTTCGCCGTGGACCGGGACGGGAGAGGGCGGGAAGCGTCAGTTACCGAAAAACTTACGAAACTTCACGGACTCCTTGACGCGACAAGCTAGGAACATGGGACCTCCCGGTCAAGGCCCGGCACCGATCTGTCCATAAACAGCGCCTCTCCTTCGGGCCGGAGCGAGTACGCCCGGCGCCGGACGGCACTCGACCTCACGCGCCCGGCCGGAGCACCGACCCCGCCACCTCAGGGCAGCATGACCGCTCCGACGTGCTGGTTCGAGCCTTTCTCCGCACCCCGTCCACGGCATCAGCCGACGGCGGCACCGGGGAAGGCAGCGGCTCCCCATCCGAGTCGCCGGGCTTCCGGAAAGTTTCGGGCAAGACACGAAAACTATCTGTGCACAGGGAGTTGACGATCCACCGTCGATCCCTCAATCTCCCTTTCTGAGAGGGCCGTCACGGTTCGAAATGCCGAACAGTGCGCCCCTGCCATCTGTGCCGCACGGCAGCACCGCGTACCACAGCACCCGCGCCACCCCGTTTCCGATCCGGTGAGGTTCGCACCAGCGCATCCCGGCTCTTCGCACAGGTGGAGAGGTCCGCGACGCCGCGTGGCGGCCCCCGGCTGAGCCGCGATGGAGTACCCCCATGCCTCTGCCGAAACCACGCCACGGCCCCGCGTCCGGTACGCGCGGCCGTGGTCGACCACTACGGCCTGGCGCCGGTCTCGCGCACCGTTCCCGCCGAACCCGCCGCCCCGCGCGCGCCCATCGTTTCCGGTGATCCCGTCCTGCCCGGATTCCGGCCCGCCTCGTCCGCCTGCCGTGTGGGAGCGGACGACGTCTTCCGTTGCACTTCGGTCCTTCCGTGATGTCGATCCTGGAGGCACAGTCATGGGCTCGTATGCCGTATCCCCACCCGCCGTCCGCCGAACATTCCGCGCTCTGCTGACGGTCCTGGTCGTCGGCGTCCTCGGCCTGGTCGGCGCGCTGGCCGCGCCGTCGAGCGCGCAGGCCGCCGAGAGCACGCTCGGCGCCGCGGCGAAGCAGAGTGGTCGCTACTTCGGCGTCGCCATCGCCGCGAACAGGCTGAACGACTCGACGTACTCGACGATCGCGAACCGCGAGTTCAACTCGGTGACGGCCGAGAACGAGATGAAGATCGACGCCCTGCAACCCCAGCGGGGCCAGTTCAACTTCACCGCCGGTGACCGGGTCTACAACTGGGCGGTGCAGAACGGCAAGCAGGTGCGCGGCCACACCCTCGCCTGGCACTCCCAGCAGCCCGGCTGGATGCAGAACCTGAGCGGTGGCGCGCTGCGCCAGGCGATGGTCGAGCACATCAACGGCGTGATGAGCCACTACCGAGGCAAGATCGTCGAGTGGGACGTCGTGAACGAGGCCTTCGAGGACGGTGGTTCGGGGGCCCGGCGGGACTCCAACCTGCAGCGCTCCGGCAACGACTGGATCGAGGTCGCCTTCCGCGCCGCGCGCGCGGCCGATCCGGCCGCCAAGCTCTGCTACAACGACTACAACGTGGAGAACTGGAACGCGGCCAAGACCCAGGCCATGTACTCCATGGTGCGGGACTTCAAGCAGCGCGGCGTCCCGATCGACTGCGTCGGGTTCCAGGCGCACTTCAACGACGGCAGCCCCTACAACAGCAACTTCCGTACCACCCTGCAGAGTTTCGCCGCCCTCGGCGTCGATGTGTCCGTCACCGAACTCGACATCCAGGGCGCCTCGCCCACGACCTACGCCAACGTGGTCAACGACTGTCTGGCAGTCGCGCGCTGCGTCGGCATCACCGTCTGGGGTGTACGCGACACCGACTCCTGGCGATCGCACCACACGCCGCTGCTGTTCAACGGCGACGGCAGCAAGAAGCCCGCCTACAACGGCGTCCTCAACGCACTCAACGGCGGCTCCACAACGCCGCCTCCGTCGGGTGGGCAGCTCCGGGGCGTCGGTTCGGGCCGGTGCCTGGACGTACCCAACGCGGCCACCGCCGACGGCACCCAGGTTCAGCTGTGGGACTGTCACAGCGCCACCAACCAGCAGTGGTCGCACACCGCGTCGGGTGAACTCAGGGTCTACGGCGACAAGTGCCTGGACGCCGGCGGCACCGGCAACGGCGCCAGGGTCCAGATCTACAGCTGCTGGGGCGGCGACAACCAGAAGTGGCGCGTGAACTCCGACGGCTCCATCGTCGGCGTCCAGTCCGGCCTCTGCCTCGACGCCGCGGGCTCCGGCAACGGCGCCCTGATCCAGCTCTACTCCTGCTGGAACGGCGGAAACCAGCACTGGACCCTCACCTGACGGGGTCTGCCGCCGGCGATGGGGTGAACCGATGAGGACCTGCGGTACGGGTCTCCCGGCCCCCCGCGCCGGCCTCGATGGCGGTGCCGGTTCACCGCCGCGCCGGCGGCGGTCACGGCGACCGGCGGCCCGCTCACTCCGGTGATGACCGGGCCGGCTCAGGCGCTGTCGGCACCCGCCGAGACCGCGGCGGAGGACATGGGCGCCCGGTGCTTCCGGGGCGATGGCAACGGCGGCAAGGCGGTGGAGGTGCGGGGCGCCTCCACCGCCGATCCGGTGGCGAGGGCGGACGCGGAAACGCCCCGAGTCAGACGAGCGGCACGCGCACGTCCCCCAGCGGCGGCAGGGCCCGGGGCACGCGCGGCTCCCGCATGCCCCGCCCGTCTCAGCCCAGGGCGTCGATGGCGCGCTTCCACGGGTAGCTGGCGGGGTCGTCGGCCCGGGGGTGGTGGGGCTGGAATCCGTCCTCGCCGAGGAGGACGCGCACGCCCTGCTCACGCAGAGTGGCGACGGCCCGGGGGACGGCGGGCTGGGTGCCGATGGCGGTGCTCCAGTACGGCATCGCGACGACCGGGGTGCCCAGGTGCACGGCCTCGGCGGGCAGGCCGAGGGAGAGTGAGTCGGTGATTCCGGCCCCCCAGCGGCACAGACTGGTGGTGGTCAGCGGTGCGACGAGCATGGCGTCGGCGCGCGGGACATCGGGCTCGGCCTCGCCCGGCTCCGGGTACCGGTGGCGCACCGGGTGGCCGGTCAGCGCCTCCAGCTCCTCCATGCGGCGCCACCACCAGGTGGCGGCGATCGGGGAGAAGACCAGGCAGACGTCCCAGTCGGCTTCCTGCGCGGCGCGCACGCCGCGGTCCACGTACTGGGTCGGGCCGGCGGCGGTGGCTATGAGGTACAGGACCCGGGACATGCCCATGAGTCCACACTGCCGACGCGGCACCGCGCAAGTCCGGGGACGGAACTGTCACGAACGGGCGCCGCAGTCGTCCCCGCCCCAGACCGGAGCGACAACGCGTCCCATATCCACCGTTTAGCCCACTTCGCGAGGGGCACCCGCCGGTTCCGGAATGCGACGGCGTCCCGCCGTCGCAGGTACCTGCACCGGAGGAGGAACGATGAAAGCGGTTGTCTACCAGGGGGCCTATTCGGTTGCGGTCGAGGAGGTCGACGACCCAAGGGTGGAGGCGCCGACCGACGTGATCGTCAAGATCACGACCTCGTGCATATGCGGCTCCGACCTGCACATGTACGAGGGACGCACGGGCGCCGAGCCCGGCATCGTCTTCGGCCACGAGAACATGGGCATCGTCACCGAGGTCGGCTCCGGAGTGGTCCAGGTCAAGAAGGGCGACCGCGTCGTCATGCCCTTCAACGTCGCGTGCGGATTCTGCAAGAACTGCCTGGCGGGCCGCACCGGCTTCTGCCTGACGGTGAACGAGGGGTTCGCGGGTGGCGCGTACGGCTACGTCTCGATGGGCCCGTACAAGGGCGGCCAGGCGGAGTACCTGCGCGTTCCGTTCGCGGACTTCAACTGTCTGGTGCTCCCCCCGGGCGAGGAGCACGAGGACGACTTCGCGCTGCTGGCCGACATCTTCCCGACCGGCTACCACGGCGCGGAACTGGCGGACGTCTCCCCCGGCGACTCGGTGTGCGTGTTCGGCGCCGGGCCGGTCGGCCTGATGGCCGCCTACTCCTCGATGCTGCGCGGCGCCTCGCGCGTCTTCGTCGTGGACCGGGTACCGGACCGGCTGCGCCTGGCGGCGCAGATCGGCGCCACACCGGTCGACTACACGCAGGGCGACGCCGCCGAGCAGATCAAGGCGATGACCCGCGGTGAGGGCTGTGACAAGGGCATCGACGCCGTCGGCTACCAGGCGACGGTCGCGGCGGGCGACGAGCAGCCCGCGACGGTGCTGAACACGCTGGTCGAGGCGGTCCGCCCCACGGGCATGCTCGGCGTGATCGGCCTGTACGTCCCGGCGGACCCGGGCGGGCCCACGGAGAACGCCCAGCACGGTCAGCTGACCTTCTCGATGGGCCGCTTCTTCGAGAAGGGCCAGCGGATGGGCACCGGCCAGGCCAATGTGAAGTCCTACAACCGCCAGCTGCGGGACATGATCATCGCCGGTCGCGCGAAGCCGTCCTTCGTGGTCTCGCAGCATCTGCCGCTGGCGGACGCGCCGGAAGCGTACGACCGGTTCGACAAGCGCGAGGAGGGCTGGACCAAGGTGCTCCTCAAGCCTGCCGAGACGAGCAGCAACGGCGGCAGCTCCCGCCGCACCATGGCCGGAGTCTGAGCCTCCGGCCATCCGGCCCGGCGAGTACAGCCGCGCTCGCGCGTCGCGTCGCGCAGGCGCGACGCACGGACCAGGCCACCAGCCGGCCGTCCACGTCCCCGCGACGTGGACGGCCGGTGCGCGTGTGCGCACCCGCGCCCGGCACCGGCACCAGCACCGGCCGGGCCGCCCCGTCACCAACGGCTGAAATCCGCATGGATACCCGGCGGGGAGTGGGGCAGGCGCATAACGAACAGATCACGTCAGCCGCTCGACCCTCTGGGGGAACAGCCGTTCCAGCACCACCTCGCCAGGGCCGCGCACCGCCGGTGCGCACCGTTCCACGCGCCGTCCGGGCCACGACGGTCGCGGCCCGGACGCACCCCCATCGCAGGCCCCGCACCCCGC
>NZ_BHZI01000161.1 GCF_004305975.1 Streptomyces otsuchiensis | reverse complement strand
AAAAAAGCCGGCATACGATTTTCCCTTTTGTCTCGTGGGCTCGGAGATGTTTAAAAGAGACACCCCCCTCCCCCGCCGCGGCGGGTCCCCCCCCACCGGGCCACGGCCACGCACCGGTCCCGCCGCAGTACACCGCGCCCGGCGGCCCGCCCCCCGCCGCGCAGCAGCCCGGCGGGCCCTGGCAGCAGCAGCCCGCGCCCGGAGCGGCCCCCGGCGGCTACGGCTACCCCGGGCCGGAGACCGGCAACGCCCCGGGCGGCTACGGCTATCCCGGGCCGGAGACCGGCAACGCCCCCGGCGGCTACGGCTATCCCGGACCGTCACCCGCGCCCGGCGCCGCCCACCGGCGTGACGGCGGAACGCCCGGAGGCGCGCGGTGACCGAGGTAAACCACCAGCTGGTGAAGCGGTTCCGGCAGGACGCCGGCGACCGCATCGCCGAGCAGCGCCGCCTGGACCAGGCCAGCGGCATCCGGGCCATGACCCCCGAGGACGAGCGGCACTACGCGCGCGCCGTCATCGCCCAGGTGCTGGAGGACTACGTCCGCGAGGAGATCTCCCAGGGCCGCGCCCCGCTCGACGCGCAGTCCGAGGAGGGCTACGCCGCGGCCGTGCACGCCGCGCTCTTCGGCGTCGGCCGGCTCCAGCCGCTGCTCGACAACCCCGACATCGAGAACGTCGACATCAACGGCTGCGACCAGGTCTTCGTCGGCTACGCCGACGGCCGTGAGGAGCGCGTCGACCCCGTCGCCGAGACCGACGAGGAACTGGTCGAGCTGATCCAGGTCCTCGGCGCCTACTCCGGTCTCTCCTCCCGGCCGTTCGACTCCGCCAACCCCCAGCTCGACCTGCGGCTGCCCGACGGCTCCCGGCTCTCCGCCGTCATGGATGTCACCCGCCGCCCGGCGCTCTCCATCCGTCGCGCCCGGCTCGGGAAGGTCTTCCTCGCCGACCTCGTCAGCAACGGCACCGTCACCCCGGAGATCGGCCGCTTCCTCTCCGCGGCCGTCCGCGCCCGCAAGAACATCATGATCGCCGGCTCCACCAACGCCGGGAAGACGACGCTGCTGCGCGCCCTCGCTAACGAGATCCCCGCCGACGAGCGGCTGATCACCGTGGAGCGTGCCCTGGAGCTGGGCCTCGACCAGTTCCCCGAACTCCACCCCAACGTGGTGGCGTTCGAGGAACGGCTGCCCAACTCCGAAGGCCAGGGCTACATCGCCATGGCCGAACTGGTCCGCCGTTCCCTCCGCATGAACCCCTCCCGGGTCATCGTCGGCGAGGTCCTGGGCGACGAGATCGTCACCATGCTCAACGCCATGTCGCAGGGCAACGACGGCTCGCTCTCCACCATCCACGCCAACAGCTCGCAGGAGGTCTTCAACCGGATCTCCACCTACGCCCTCCAGGCCACCGAGCGGCTGCCGATCGAGGCCAGCCAGATGCTGATCGCCGGCGCCGTGAACTTCGTCGTGTTCATCCACCGCCGCAACAACTACGCCAGCGGCGGGCGGCTCCAGCGGCTGGTGACCTCGATCCGCGAGGTCAACGGCGTCGACGGCCGCGTGCTCTCCAGCGAGGTGTTCGCGGAGGGACCCGACGGGGTGCCCCGCGCCAACGCCACCATCTCCTGCGACGAGGAACTCGCCGCCTTCGGCTACCGGCCGGGCTGGGGGTGAGTGGACCATGGGTATGACCGGACTGTTCTCCAGCGAGGTGCTGTTCGCCCTGCTCGCCGGAGTCACCGTGGGCGGCGGCATCGCCCTGCTGATCGTCGCCGTGCGCGGCGTCGAACCCAAGGGTGCCGAGGAGCGCGCCCGGCAGGAACGCCGCCGCGCGGAGATCGCCCGCTTCCTCGGGCAACGATCCATGATCGCCGTGCTGCTGGCCCTGGTCGTCCTGCTGTTCACCCGCTGGCCGATCGCCGCGATCGCCACCGCGCTGCTGGTCTTCACCTGGGACCGCCTCTTCGGCGGCGCCGCCGAAGAGCGCGCCGCGATGATGCGCATCGAGGCGCTGGCCTCCTGGACCGAGTCGCTGCGCGACACGATCGCGGGCGCCGTCGGCCTGGAGCAGGCCATCCCCGCCTCCGCCCGCGCCGCCGCGCCAGCGCTGCGCGAGCCGCTCAACAACCTGGTGGACCGGCTCCGTTCACGGATGACGCTGCCCGACGCCCTCCAGGAGTTCGCCGAGGAGATCGACGACTCCTCCGCCGACATCATCATCGCCTCGCTCATCCTCAACGCCCGGCTGCGCGGACCCGGCCTGCGCGAGGTGCTCGGCGCGCTCGCCAAGTCGGCGCGCGAGGAGGTCGAGATGCGGCAGCGGGTCTCCGCCCAGCGCGCCTCGACCCGCCGCAGCGTGCAGATCGTCGTCGGCGTCAGCCTCGTCTTCCCGCTGGGACTCTCGATCTTCAACTCCGCCTACGTCGAGCCCTACGGCGACACCCTCGGCCAGGCCGTCCTCGCCGTCGTCTGCCTGCTGTTCGGGCTGGGCTTCTGGTGGATGCGCAGCCTCTCCAAGATCGAGGTTCCCGAGCGGTTCATGGTGCGGCCCGAGCGGGGAGCCGGGCTGCGCGCTCGCGACCCGCAGGCGGGCGGCCTCGCCCAGCCCGGCCGGGAGCAGGGACCGGTGATCCGCCGATGAACTCCATCGTCACCTCGGCCGTCCTCGTCGGCGGCCTTCTCGGGCTCGGAGTCTTCGCCCTGGTAAGGGCGTTCATGCCCAGCCGGCGCAGCCCCGTCTCCGCCGTCGCCCGCATCGACGCCCTGCGCGCCCGCGGCGGGCACGGCAGCGGCTTCGCCGTCGCCTCGCCCTCGCACCACGGCGACCAGCAGCACAAGCCGGGCCGGCTGGACCTGCTGCGGGACCGCTCCGGTGAGTGGCTCGCCGACGTCTACCTCCGGCGCGGGTGGGTCCAGCACTCGCTGCGCGCCGACCTCGCCCTGCTCGACCGGGGCTGGGAGGGCTTCCTCGCCTCCAAGCTGATGCTGGCGGCCGTCGGCATGTTCTTCGGGCCGATGGTCTTCGCGGGGATCTACCTGGTCGGCGTCGGCTCCAGCCCGTTCATCCCGGTTTGGCTCGGACTGGCCTTCGCCGCGCTGTTCTTCTTCCTGCCCGACCTGGAGGTCCGCCGGGACGCGGCGGAGAAGCGCCGCGCCTTCCGGCGCGTGGTGGCCGCCTATCTGGACCTGGTCGCGATGAGTCTGGCGGGCGGCCGGGGTCTGCCCGAGGCGCTCAAGGCTGCCTCCGAGGTCAGCGACGGCTGGGCGCTGCTGCGCATCCGCTCCGCCCTCGCCGACGCCCGGATCACCGGCATCAGCCAGTGGCAGGCACTCGGTAAGCTCGGAGAAGAGGTCGGGGTTGAGGAACTGAGCGATCTGGCCAGCTCGCTGGCGCTGGTCGCCGACGACGGCGCCAAGGTGCGCGACTCCCTCGGGGCCCGGGCCGAAACCATGCGCAGCAGGGAGATGGCCGAGATCGAAGGGGGCGCGGGGGAGAAGTCACAGTCCATGCTCATCGCGCAACTACTGCTGTGCGCTGGGTTCCTCATCTTTCTGATCTATCCGGCAGGCATGCGGGTCTTCGGCGGCTTCTGACGCCGGCCCGACACGGGAAAGGAAACGACATGCGTCACCTCATGGGGTTCTCGAACCCCGCGATCGCCTACCTACGGACCACACTGAGCGCCAGGATCGAGCGGGCGCGTTCCGAGGAGGACCGCGGCGCCTCCGCCATCGAGTGGGTGGTCATCGCCGCCGTCGTCGTCGGGATCGTGCTCGCCGTCGGCTTCGTGATCTCCAACGCCCTCACCGGCAAGGCCGCCGAGGTCCAGAACTGCATCGCGGGCGCGAGCAACCAAAGCGGAGACTGCTAGTGACGGACCCCGCCCGCACGCCGCGCCGCGTGAGCGGCCCGGCCACCGGCCGGAACGGGACACGGTCGCCAGGCGACCGGTCCCGGCGGTCGGCGTGCCGTGCGGGCGGAGACCGCGGGGCACCGCGGAGGCGGACGGGCGGCACCGGCGGCCGGCTGTCCCTGCGCGAGACGCTGCGGGACGACCGGGGCGGCACCGCCATCGAGTTCGTGCTGCTGACACCCATCATGTTCTTCATGATCTTCGGTGCGGTGCAGTTCGCCATGTACTCCTTCGCCCAGGACGTGGCGAAGGCGGCCGCCCAGGCCGGCGCCCGCGAGGCCCGCCGGGAGGCGGAGGGTTCGCCGGACACCTGGCAGGCGAGCGCCCGCGCCAAGGCGAACGACTACGTGGCCCAACTGGCCGGGCCCGGACTGCTCCAGCAACACGATGTCCAGCTCTCGCAGCCGAGCCCGGACGTCGTCCGCGTCACCGTCGTCGGTTACGCCCCGGCGATCCTGCCGGGAACCGAGATGCGCGTCACCGCGTCCTCCGAGGGCCCGGTGGAGCGATTCGTTCCGGACGGGGGTTAGGGGAGCGATGCGAGTGCTGTCGCACGACGGGCACGGCGGTGACGCCGCTTCCGTCACGGGGGGCGACCGCGGGATGAGCGCAGTCGAAGTGGTGCTGCTCGCCCCCATGATGATCTTCTTCATTCTGCTGCTGGTCGCCTTCGGCCAGCAGGTCGCGGGCCGCAGCGCGGTCGACGGTGCCGCACGGGACGCCGCGCGCGCCGGATCGCTGGAACGCAGCGGAGCCGCCGCGAACGCCGCCGCCAGCCGGGTCGCCCGGGATCAACTCGCCGACATCTGCACGGACGTGGACGTCTTCCGGGCCTCCGGCTCTGACACCAGCCACGCGCCGGGGACGATCTACTCGGTCAGCGTCCGCTGCGAGATCCGCGGTCTGAAGCTGCTCGGTGTCCCGGCGGGTCCGTCCGTGACAGGGACCAGCGCGTCGCCGATCGATCCGTACCGGAGGTCGGGATGAGCAGTCCGAGCCTGTCGCTCCGGAACCGCTTCGAGCGCGTCGTTCGCGTCCCCCTCGTCCGTGCGGAGGACGGACGGGGAACGGAGCGCGGCTCCGCGGCGATCGTCGTCGTGATCTTCGCCTTCACCCTGATCACCCTCGCCGCGTTCGTGGTCGACGGCGGTATGGCGATCTCCAACCGGGAGCGCGCCGCCGACATCGCGGAACAGGCCGCCCGCTACGCCGCGCAGGACCTGGACGAGGACCGGCTGCGTGACCCGGACGGAGGCGGAGCCGGCGCACCCATCAACCACGCCAACTGCGACGCGCGCGTCGCCCAGTTCGTTCAGGAATTCACTCTGACCAGCGCCTCGGTCACCGACCACGACTGCTTCGTGGATCTCAACATCCCCGACGAGGTCACGGTCGAGATCGTCGTCACCTACCGGCCCCTGTTCTCCTCGGTATTCACCGACAACGTCCGGGTGGTCGGCACCGCGACCGCCGTCGCCCGGACCGGGTAGGACCCACCGCCCACCACCAGGGGCCGCACACACCGACCGTCACGCCACACACACGGGAGCACACGCCATGGCGCGCACCACTCACTCAGGCAGCGGGAACCGCTCGCCCGTACCGGTGAAGGTCGGGCGTTCCTTCGGCGACGTGATGAAGGCGATCGGTGCCTTCCTCGCGCTGGCCACCCTCGTGGTCGGGGTACCGCTCTCGCTGGCGTACTTCATCGGCTGGCCGCTGCCCTCCGAGGCGCCGAGTCTGGAGATGCTCAGCCAGGAGATCTCCACCTCGGTCTTCCTGAAGGTGCTCGGTGTGCTGGTCTGGATCGCCTGGGCGCAGTTCACCGCCTGCGTGCTGGTCGAGGTCAAGGCCGCCGTCTCCGGGGTCGGAATGCCGACCCGGGTGCCCGGGGCGGGCCCCAGCCAGTTGCTGGCCCGTCAACTGGTGGGCGCACTGCTGCTCCTGGGCACCGCCGCGGCGAGCTTCACCCCCGGCCTGAGCGCCATCGGCCAGGGTTTCGACGGCGGCTCCCAGCACTCGGTGGTCGCCGAGGCGGAGCAGACCCCCGGCCAGGAGCGGGCCGAGCGGGCGGCCGGGCCTTCCGAGGCGGAGCCCGCCGTCGTGCTGCCCGAGGCGGACGCCTCGCAGGGAGCCGAAGAGGACGCGGACGCCACGAAGTTCTACCGGATCCAGCCGCCGGACGGCCGCCACCACGACACCCTGTGGGGCATCTCCGAGCGTCACCTCGGCGACGGGCTGCGCTACAAGGAGATCTTCCAGCTCAACAAGGACCGTGTGCAGCCCGACGGTTCGCGCCTCACCGAGGCCAGTCTGATCCGGCCCGGCTGGATTCTGGAGATGCCCGCCGACGCCGAGGGCGGCGACCTCGTCGAGATCCCCCACGACGTGGAGGAGCTCAGCGAGGAGGAGGTCGAGGAGATCCAGGAGTACGGCGGCACCGGTGGCGCCGGCGCCGCAGACCCGGCGTCCAGCCCCGACGCGGCTCCCGGCGGCGGCGGAGTGCAGAACCCCGGCGGCATGGAGGTCGGGCCCGAGCCCGGCGCCGACATCGTGCCCGAGCGCACCGAGCAGGCCTTCGACACCGGCGACGGTGGCGCGACCGGCACCGCCGAGATGCCGAACGGGCCCGGCTCGGACATCTCCGAAGCGGCCGAGGAGGACGCCGGCTTCGGCCTCTCCGACGCCCTGATGGCGGCGCCGCTGCTCGCGGCCGGCCTCCTCGGCGCACTCGGCCGCACCCGGCGCAACGCGCTGTGGCAGGCGGCCGCCGGCACCCTGCGCCGCAGCGTCGGCGACGACCTCGAACCCCACGACGACGCCGGCACCGACGTCCGGGACGCGCTGCTGGCCGGCGCCGACCCGGCCGCCGTCGCCTTCCTCGACCGTGCGCTGCGCAGGCTCTCCGCCGACCTGGACGCGGCCGGCCGCAGCCTGCCGTCGGTCTACGCCGCCTGGCTGAGCGACACCGAGATCCACCTCCAGCTGGCCGCCCCCGCCGGTACCCCGCCCGCGCCCTGGCAGCTCGGCCAGAGCGAGTCGTACTGGACGCTGGAGCGCGACCGGCTCGACGCCTCCGGTGGGGAGGAGCCCGACGCGGAGGCGCCCTACCCGGGGCTGGTCAGCCTCGGCACC
Organism: Streptomyces otsuchiensis; assembly: GCF_004305975.1. GTDB lineage: Bacteria > Actinomycetota > Actinomycetes > Streptomycetales > Streptomycetaceae > Streptomyces > Streptomyces otsuchiensis. The sequence continues at coordinate 6,786 of NZ_BHZI01000161.1, read as the reverse complement.
CGCGACTCGATCCGGCTGCTGCTCAACCTGGAGGCCGTGCCCGGCATCGTCTCCGTCCTGGGAGCGCCGTCCGACCGGGAGGCCGTCCTCTCCTCGATCGCCGCCGAACTCGCCACCAGCGGCTGGGCGGACCGGATGACGGTGACCCTGGTCGGCTTCGGCGCCGACCTCACCGTGCTGGCCCCGACCCGGGTGCGCCACCTCGACGACATCTCGGGGCTGCTGGAGGTCATGGAGACCGAGACCAGCCTGCGCCACAGCAACCTCCAGCACACCGGGCAGGACAGCGTCCTCACCGGCCGTACCGGTCCCGCGCGCCAGCACCAGTGGGCGCCGCACCTGGTCGTCGTGGGCGTCGAGCCCACGGAGGACGAGGCCGAGCGGCTCGGCGGGCTGGCATCGGTCTCCGCGCCGCTGGGCATCGGCTATCTCGTCACCTCCGACCGGCCCGATCTGCCCGGCCTCGCCTGGGAGTTCGAGATCACCGAGGACGGCGAGCTCAAGGAGCCCGACATGGGCCTGGAGCTCGTCGCCCAGTTGCTGCCCGCCGCGCAGCGGGCCGGCGTCGTCAAGCTGTTCTCCGCTCTCGGTGAGGCCGGCGCCGAGGGCGGCGCCGGTTTCGCGGACCCGGCGTTCCTGGTGGAGCTGGGCTCCTCCGGCAAGCCCGAGGTATACGCCGAGCTGATGGGCGGGTGGACCCTCACCGGCCTGGAGACGCCGGAGGCCGAGCGCGCCGTCCAACTGCGCGAGGCCCTCGCGCTGTTGCTGCTGCACCGGGCGGGTGTCCATCCCCGGGTGCTGGCCACCGCTCTGTGGCCGCGCGGTGTCTCCGACGACGTCCGCGACGCCTTCGTCGGCCGGCTGGGCGAGTGGCTGGGCACCGAGACCGTCAGCGGACGCCCCCGGCTGCACGTCGACGCCGACGGCCGGCTCACCCTGTCCTCCCGCGTCGTCTCCGACTGGGACGTACTGCGGACGCTGCACCACCAGACGATCGCCGCCCCTCGTCCGGGGCTCCCGGCCGCGGACCGAAAGCGGAAGCTGACCGACGCGCTCAGCCTGGCCCAGGGCCCACTGCTCGACGGGCAGCGCGACGGCGGCCGGTACGGCTGGCTGCGGCACGAGATCGTCGACGCCCAGTACCCGCTGCTCGTCGGAGAGGTCGCGCTCACTCTCGCCCGCGAGCACCTGAAGGCCGGAGAGGGCGAACCCGCCTACCTCGCAGTGCGTTCGGCGCTGGGCGCCGCCCCGACCGACGAGCGGCTGTGGAACGAACTGCTGCGCGCCGCGCACGCCACCGGCAGGCCGGAATGGCTGTCGGGCGCGGCACAGTGGCTGGTCGCCCACCACCAGCAGCTGTTCGGCGCGGACCGCCCGCTGCCCGCGGAGACCGAGGCACTGCTGGACGAGCTGCTGCCGTCCTGGCGGCAGCAGACGCCGGTCGCCTGACCTGGGCGCCTGACCTGGCCGCCGCCCGCGCTCGGACCGGCCCCCGTCGGTGACGGCGGGCCGGCTCGCGGCGGGCGGCGTCAGCCCGCGCCCACCGGCCGGCCCGGTGCGTCGAGCAGCGGCGTCGCCCATGCGGCGACCACGTCCGCGACGCGGGCCGCGTCCTCCCGGACGGTCAGCAGATGGTCGGCGCCGTGCAGCCAGACCAGCGACGCGTGCCCCGGTGCCAGGGAGTGGATCTCCCGTGCCTCGGCCGGGTCGACCAGTTCGTCCTCGGGAGAGTGCAGGACCAGCAGCGGCACCGGCAGCGCGGCGATCCGCTCCCGCTGCGGCTGGTCGGCGACGTCGTCGAGGAACCCACGCCCGATGCGGAACGGGCGTCCGGCGAGCAGCACTTCGGCCGTCCCCTCGCGCAGTATCCGCGCGCGGTCGGCCTCCGGGACCTGCCGGCGGACATGGCCCGGGTGGGACGGCGCCCCGATCGTGGCCACCGCGCGCACCCCCGGGACGCGGGCCGCCGCCGCCAGTGCCGCCGCGCCGCCCAGGGAGTGGCCCACCAGCAGCCCGGGGGCGCTCAGCCGCTCGGACAGCGCCTCCGCGGCGCGGACCAGGTCGGCGACGTTGGAGGTGAAGTCGGTGTGGGCGAACTCCCCGCCCGAGGCCCCGATACCGGTGAAGTCGAAGCGCAGCACACCGATCCCGCGCTGCGCCAGCGCTCGGGCGATCCGGGCCGCGGCCAGCCCGTCCTTCCCGCAGGTGAAGCAGTGGGCGAACAGCGCCAGAGCGCGCGGTGGCATGTCCCGGGGAAGCTCCAGCCGCCCCGAGAGCCGGTCCCCGTGCGCACCCTCGAAGTCCCACTGTTCGGACCGGGTCGCCGTCTTCGGGCCGTCGCCGACCTGCGCCTTCCTGCTCATGACGGCAGCCTAGGCCAGGCTGGCCCCGCCGGAGGGGCCCGGCCCCGGCACCGTCCCGGGACGCGCCGTGCCCCCGCTCTCCGCCGGGCCGGAGCCTGCGGGGAACGGGGGCACGGGTGCGCCGTCGCGGGTGGCGCCACCCGCAGCGACAGGGCCGTGGGGTCAGCGGCCGAACAGCTTGCGGAGCCACTCCTCCAGGGCGCGCAGCGCCTCGCGGAGCTTCTCCTTCAGGCGGTCCTTCGCGCTGCCGCCGTCGTCACCTCCGCCGTCGCCGTCCCCGTCGCCCTGACCGCTGGTGTCGATCCGGACGACCTGCGGGTCGTGGTCGCTGGCCTGCTCGGCGAACTCGGTGTTGATGTGCAGCACCTCGTACTCGAACTCGGTGATCGTCGAGCTCATCATGATGTTGTCGAGGGACTGCGAGTTGCCGTCGAAGATGTAGGTGTACCGCTGGTCCGGGGGCAGCGTCAGCAGCAGGTTGTTCATCTGCCCGTCGACGCTCAGGATCTCCAGCGTCCGCGAGAACTCGAAGTCGTTGAAGTCCCCGAGGTTGACCACCCGGGCGTCCGGGTCGGCGGCGTGCAACTCACCGATGAAGTCGGCGACTTCCTGAGCCTGGCGGTGGCGCTGCGCTTCCGAGGTGCGCTGCGGCGGCTGGAAGCGGCCGTGCAACGACTGGTCGCCGCCCTTGGAGTTGAAGTGGTTGGTGATCAGAAAGTAGGTCTCACCGCGGAAGACGAACTCGCCGGTCAACGGCTTGCGGCTGCTGGCCCAGGCGTCGCTGCCCGGGCTGATCCGTCCCGGGGAGAAGGAGAGTTCGGGGCCCTCGGCGCCCTCTACGACCTCGACCGCCGAGGTGGCGTCGCCGCCCTCGCGATCGGTGAACGACACCCGGTCGGGGTTGAAGAAGAAGACGTTGCGGATGTTGCCGCCCGGCTGCCCGCCGTCACGGTTGTTCTCCGGGTCGATCGTCCGCCACTCGTATCGGGGGCCACCGGCCGAGACGATGGCGTCGGCGAACTTGGCGAGCGTCGCCTCGGCGGTCACGGTGCCGTCGTTGACCGGACCGTTGTCGTCCTGGATCTCCTCCAGGGCGAGGATGTCCGGCGAGGCGAGGCCGACCGCGACGCCCTCGGCGAGCGCGGTGAACTTCGCGTCGGGGTCGGTCGCCGCGAGGTTCTCCACGTTGTAGGTGGCGATGGCGAGCTCCGCGTCCTCCTGCGGACGCGCCTCCGGTCGGGTCAGGCCGTTGTCGACCCGGCTGCCCAGCTCCGTCGCCTGGAGCGTGTAGCCGCCGAACTGTGCGTAGTCCAGCGGGCCGACCGTCGAACCAGCCAGCACATCACCGGTGTTGGCCGCCGGGAGCGCGGCGGAGTCCAGCGACATGACCTTCAGCCGGCCGGTGTTCGGCTCGTCGTAGGAACCGTAGACCGTCCCGCCGCGCGCCGAGGGGTTCTCCTCGGGCTTGACCGTCACCCAGATCTCGTCGTAGTCGGTGGTGCGGCTGATGACGCGGGTGTCGTTGATCTCGACGCGCTGGCCCTCGACCGACTCCAGGAAGTCCAGGGCGAACTTGTCCGGCTCCAGCTCCAGGTCGTTGATGGAGTCGCCACCGGCCTCGGGGGAGTAGAGGTCGGGAACCGAGTCCGCGTCGAGCACCACCGGGGCGGGTAGCTCGTTGCCGCGGGAGACCACCACGGCGCGCGGCGAGGTGATCTGGGTGATCGACTGCGCGCCCGTCGCCGGGTAGTACTCCGACACCTGGCCGGAGACCAGCACATCGTCCCCGACGGAGACGGTGGGCGCCGCGGAGCCTGTGTAGACGAACACGCCCTCGCTGGTGCGCGGGTCGCCGTCGCCCTCCGCGTCCTGGATCCAGTAGCCGCGCGAGCCCGAGGCGCGGACACCGGTCACGATCCCCGGCACATGGGTGACCTGCTCCCCGGCCAGCGGGGACCACCGGGTCGTGCCCTGGATGTGGTGGACCCGGACCTCGCCGGCCTCCGGCGGCTCGCCCGGCTCCTCCTCGTCATCGCCGTCGTCCCCGTCGTCGACGCCCTCGCCCGCCGAGTTGACCGGCGTCGGGGCACCCGAACGGAAGTCGGCGCCGTTGTCGTCGGTGTCGGTGAGCGCCTCGTCACGGAAGACCGAGGTGCTGTTGCCCGCTCCGGCCGCCGTGCTCGCGCCCTCGCGGACCACCGCGCCGCCGTAGCCGACCAGATCCACGATCCTGTCGTCCTCGGCGCAGTCGGCCGCCGTCTTGCAGGTCAGCGGCGTGGTGCCGGAGACCAGCGCGACCGTGCCGGTGGTCGCGCTCATGGCGATCGAGCCCGAGGCGTCGGGCTCGGGCAGCTGGGTGGTGCCGCCGCTGCCGGCGGCCTGGGCCACCAGATAGAGCGAGCCGGGCTCCACCGAACCGCTGAGCGCCGTCGCCTGCCAGCGGGAGGAGGCCCCCGGCGAGCCGGGGAGGTACTGGACGCTGTGGCCGCTCAGGTCGAAGGACTCGGAACCGGGGTTGCCCAGCTCGACGAAGTCCCGGACCAGCGCGGCACCGGAGTTGCCCCCGCCGCCGTACACCTCGCTGATCACCGCGCCCGCGGCGCCGTCGGCCGCCGCCGCGGTGTCCGGGCCGGGAGCGGCGAACGCGTGCGGCAGAGGCGTCAGGACCAGCGAGGTCGCGGCGCCCACCGCCACCAGCGCGAAGCGGAGTCGGGGGCGGCTTCTGTGGTGCGGCAAGGTGGCTTCTCCTTCTTCCCGGTGCCGATGGCACAACGAGACCTGAGGGTCACTCTAAGCTACGCGCGTAGAAAGGCAGTTGACAACGCCCGGTACGTAAATTCCCGGACGCGCGCGGATGACCCGCACATCACGGGCCGGGGAACCGCCGTGGCGTCCGGGTCGGGCGTCGGCCGCGCCGCCGGGGCCCCGGCCTGCGGACGAGCCGGCGAAACCGACCCACCGCGTGCAATCTCGCGTTAGGTTGTCGGGAGAGCGCCGGGCACGGTGCCCGAGGCAGTGAGCGGTAGTTGTGGAGGAACAGCTGTGTTGATGGTGGGCAAGATCCTGCGGTTCGACGAGGTACGCGGTTACGGGTTCATCGTTCCCGAGGAGGGGAGCGAGGACGTCTTCATGCACGCCAACGACCTCCTGGACGAGAAGTACCTCTACCAGGCGGGCCGGGAAGTCGAGTTCTTCATGGAGATGGGCGACAAGGGGCCGAAGGCGTCCCAGATCCGCCTCATCCACCCCGTGGACGGCGCGCCTCCGGCCGCCGGCCGGGCGCCCGTCCAGGCCCCGCGCCACGATCCCCCGCGCCACGAGGCCCCGCGCCACGACGGGCCGCGCCACGACGGCGACGCCGACGGCGACACCTGCGACATCCTCAGCAGGGCCGAGTTCCGCGCCGAGCTGACCGAGACCCTCATCGGCGCCGACGGCAGCCTGACCGCCGACCAGCTGCGCAAGATCCGCGAACACGTGATCACCCTCGCGGCCGGCCACGGCTGGGTCGACGGCTGACCGGACCAACTCGACCTCGATCGGCCGGTGATTCGGACCGCGCCACGCGCCGCGCCGCCTGCATCCCCGGGAAGCAGGCGGCGCGGCGCTGTTCCGCACACCGGTACGAGAGTCAGACCAGGCCGCCGTTGGCCCGCAGCGTCTGGCCGTTGACCCAGTGACCGTCGGGCCCCGCCAGGAACGCCACCACCGCCGCGATGTCCTCCGGCGCGCCCAGCCGCTCCAGCGGAACGGCCCTGGCCAGAGCCGCCACCGTCTCCTCGTCCTTCCCCTCCAGGAACAGGTCCGTGGCGGTGGGACCCGGGGCGACCGTGTTGACGTTGATGTCCCGGCCCCGCAGCTCACGCGCGAGAATCATCGTCAGCGTCTCCACCGCGCCCTTGGAAGCCGCGTAGGCCGCGTAGCCGGGAAACGCCGTGCCCACCACCGAGGTGGAGAAGTTGACGATCGACCCGCCGTCACGCAACCGCCGAGCGGCCTGCTGGTTGACCACGAAGGCACCGCGGATGTTGGTGCGGTGCAAGGAGTCGAGATCCGCGAGGTCAAGCTCGGCCACCGGCGCCAGTCTCATGCGCCCGGCCGCGTTGACCAGGATGTCGATGCCGCCGTGTTCCCGTTCCGCCCGCTCGAACAGCGCCGCCATCGCCACCTCGTCGGCGATGTCCCCGCGCGCCGCCTCCGCCCGGCCGCCGGACGCCGTGATCGCCGCGACCGTCTCCGCGGCCGCCGCGTCGTCACCGGCGTAGTTCACGACCACCGTGACGTTGGCCGCGGCGAGCCGCTCGGCACACCGGCGGCCGATGCCGCGTGAGCCTCCGGTGACGACGGCCACCCGAGGCCGGGAGGTGTGCTGGGAGCTCATCGGCTCGCCCTTTCGGTAAGAGGCGGGGGTGCCGCCGGGGGG
>NZ_BHZI01000160.1:12142-13853 GCF_004305975.1 Streptomyces otsuchiensis | reverse complement strand
AGGGTGTCGCCGCCGGGGAGCGGGTCGAGGGCGGCGGCGAGGCGCAGGGCCTGGCCGCGCAGCCATTCCAGGGCCGACTCCGGGGTGTCGGCCCAGTGACCGCCGAGGTACCACTCGCCTCCGGCGTCGGGGCTGCGCACCACGGTCTCGCACCAGTAACCGTCGGCCTGTGGCCGCGGGTTCACCGGCGGGTTCACCGGGGGGCCACGCGGTAGGGCGTTGAGCTGAGTTCGCGGAACAGTTCGTGGTCGGGGTGGTCCCAGCGGTGGAGGACGACCCACATCATGGCGGCGTCCCCGGTCGCGGCCTGTGGCCCCAGCTCCTCGCACACCTCGCACTGGGCGCGGAAGATCAGCGGCCCTCGGGTGCGCCGGAGCTGGAATCTCGCGAACCGGTATGCGTTGTCCGGCACTTCCTCAGCACCTCCAGGTGGTCATCGATGGCGCGTGCCAAGGCAGCGCTTCTGAGCAGTAGTTCGTCGGGGGGCGGCTCCGGGGCCTCGGCGCTCGGAGCCGGTTCCCCGGCCGGCCCGCCGCTCACCGTGCGCCGCCCCGGGGGAGGGGGCGCGCGACGGTGGGCGCGCAACTACTCGTAAGCGGCGCTCGCGAGGGCTCCTGCCTGCCATTTGTCACACATTCGACAGCCATGGCCATTCCTCTCCGTAGTGGTTCCACTACCAAGCACCACCAGATTGGCCTAGGGTTTGAAGCAGCTCAACCTGGCATAGGGGCGGGAAAGGTTGGTGTCAGCCTCGTGAATCGCAAGGAACTGGATCCGGAGAGCTCTCCGCAGGCGGCGTACGGGGCTCTGCTCCGCAGCATTCGGGAAGATCGCGGCTGGAAGCAGGAGGAACTGGCCGGGAATATGGAGTACTCGGCCACGCATATCTCGTCCGTGGAAACTGGTCGCAAGATGCCGACTTTGCGGTTCTCGCGAAACGCGGACCGAGCTCTGGCCACGGACGGTCTGTTCGAGGGGAAGTGGCGCGAGCTGAAGCAGGGTTCGCTGCTGGAAGGCTTCCCGCAGTACGTCGGCTACGAGGGCCGGGCGGTGGAGCTGCGTCTGTACGAGATCGGGATCGTGCCCGGTCTGCTGCAGACACCGGCCTACGCGCGGGTGCTGGCCGACAGCGCGGTGCGGCGAGGCGACATCACCGCCGAACAGGGCGAGGAGCGAGTCGACTTCCTGGCCGAGCGGCAGGCCGCGCTGACGCGGTCCCGGCCGCCGACGGTGATGGCCGTGATGGACGAGAGCTGCATCCGGAGGAGGGTCGGCGGCCCGGAGGTCATGGACGCCCAGCTCCGCAGCCTGCTGGAGTTCGCGGAACTGCCCAACACGGTGCTGCAGATCGCGCCGTTCGCGATGGGGGAGCGCCGCCCCTTCGATCTCCCGCTCTACCTGCTGACGCTGGCCGACCGCGCGCTGGTGCTCTACGCCGAGTCGCAGTTTCAGGGCCATATGGACCGGGAGAGCACTGCTGTGGCCCACTCGATGAAGGTCTACCATCAGCTACAGGCCGAGGCGCTCAGCCAGGCCGAGTCCGTGGCCATGATCGAGCAGGTACGAAAGGGCATCCCGTGACGACCGAAACCCCTGTGTGGTTCACGTCCTCCTACAGCAACAACGGTGGCGCCTGTGTGGAGGTGGCGGCGAATCTCGTCGCCGTGGATGGTGTGGTGCCGGTGCGTGATTCGAAGGTTCCGTCCGGCCC
>NZ_BHZI01000160.1:0-12133 GCF_004305975.1 Streptomyces otsuchiensis | reverse complement strand
CTGTGTGGAGGTGGCGGCGAATCTCGTCGCCGTGGATGGTGTGGTGCCGGTGCGTGATTCGAAGGTTCCGTCCGGCCCGGTGCTGGTGGTTCCGGCCGCTGCGTTCGCCTCGTTCGTGGCCGAGGTCAGCACCGGCCGTTGACCGGTGACTGTGGAGAGAAGGTGTCCTGCGATGGCCGATACCCCTGTGTGGTTCAGCTCCTCCTACAGCAACAACGGTGGCGACTGTGTGGAGGTGGCGGCGAATCTCGTCGCCGTGGATGGTGTGGTGCCGGTGCGTGATTCGAAGGTTCCGTCCGGCCCGGTGCTGGTAGTTCCGGCCGGTGTGTTCTCGCGGTTCGTGGCCGAGGTCAGGACCGGGGGGATCACGGGCTGAGGACGCGCCGCCCGGCTTCTCCGCGCCTCGCCGCTCCTCTCCGTTCGATGCCCCAGCGCCGCAGGCCGGCGCTGGGGCATCGCGGCTTGTTGCGGCCGTGCACGGGGCCGGGCCCACGTCGCCCCTGCGGCCAGGAAATCGTTCGTACCCGCTTGCCCCGCCGGTTACGGTCGCGAAACCGACGTGGCGGCGAGAGCATGAGTCTCGGGTGTGACGTCCCCGTCGGCTCCCCGGACGAAGGCAGGTTTGGTCATGGCGTGTCGGATCAGCGAGCTGGTGCTCGATTGCCGCGACCCCGAGGCGCTCGCGCACTTCTGGTGCGAGGTACTGGACTTCGTGGTGCTCGACCGCGAGGACGACGGCTCGCTGGAGATCGGGCCGCGCGAGGGATTCGGCGGCCCGCAGCCGACGATCATCCTCAGCCCCAGCGACGATCCCCAGCCGCACCGACCCCGTCTGCACATCGACGTCAACGCCACCGACCGCGACCAGGACGCCGAACTCGAACGCCTGCTGGCGCTCGGCGCCCGTCCGGCCGATGTCGGGCAGACGGGGCAGGAGCCGTGGCACGTCCTCGCCGACCCCGAGGGCAACGAGTTCTGTCTCCTCAGGGCGCGCCTCGCACCGCTCTGACGCACCCCGGCCGTCCCCCGCCCCCGGGCTGTGGAGAATGAGGCATGGCGAAATGCGAGAAGTGCGGTGCGAAGAAGCGCAGTTGGCCCGGATCCTGCCCGCGCTGCCGTGACGGCAAGAAGCGGGCCACGGTCGCCGAGACCTCCGCCGAGATGGCCGTCGCGGGCGGCGCGCTCACCTGGGTCTGGCGTGGCGTCATGACCGCGGTGCGGTCGCTGATCCGGGTCTTCACCTGACCCGACCCGACTTGACCTGATGCGGCCGGGGGCGGGGCCGGGGTCCCCTGACCCGTCCCCTCCCGCGTCACACCATCGGGGTGCCGCTCGCCGTCGCCTCCGGGGGGACGAGATCCTGCACGACGTCCCAGTGCTCGACGATCCGGCCGTTCTCCAGCCGGAAGACATCGACGATCACGACGGGATCCGGTGCCCACCCATGGACGACGCTGTGCGTGAAGACGAGGTCGCCCTGGGCGGCGACCCGCTGCGGCTCCCACGAGAAGCCCTCCAGGCCGGGCTCCACGGTGCGCAGGGTCTCCAGGCCGCCGGGCATCCCCGGGCTGTGCTGCACATAGGGCTCGGCCCAGTGGCGGTCGAGCGCCGTGAGGTCCTTCTCGGTGAACAGCTCGCGCATCGCCGTCAGGACGATGTCGGTGTTGAGCCGCGCCCGGTCGCCGTCGGTGTCATCGGTCATGGCTGTTCCTCATCCCTTGTCGTCGGTGGTCCGCGGATCCCGCGTCCGGCGTTCCGCCGGGTCGCCGTCGACCGGCGTCCGTGCGTGGCGCAGCGCGCCCGACGGGCAGCGCCCGACCACCTCGGCGACCCGCTCCACGTCCGCCCCGTCCGGCCGGATCCACGGGCGGGCGGCGGGGTCGAAGACCTCCGGCAGGCCGCGGACGCACTCGGCGGCGTGCTGGCAGCGCCCCGCCTCGAAGGTCACGGTGATCGAACGGCCGCGGTACGCCCTCACCGCGCTCCGGCCCGGCGCTTCCGCGCCCGGCGCGCCGCCGGAACCGGTCCTGTCGTCGGAACCACCGGCAGCGGCATCGGCCCAGGCACCGGCCCCGTTGCGGGCCGCCGAGCCCGGCCGCTCAGTCGCTGACATTGCTGCGGGCCTGGTAGAGCAGGTCCTGGTAGTCGGGGTGCCGGGCGATCCATCCGGCGATGAACGGGCACGTGGCCAGCACCCGCAGCCCGGCCGTGCGCGCCTCGTCGAGGGCGGTGGCGGCCAGCGCGCCCCCGACGCCCCGGCCCTCGTACTGCGGGGAGACCTCGGTGTGCACGAAGGCGATGAGCTCCGCGGTGCGGATGTAGTCGGCCCGGCCCGCGAGGTCGGATGCTCCGTCGACCCGGGCCTCGTACCGCTTGGCCTCGGGAACGTCACGCACGTCCACTGTCATGTGTTCTCCATCGGTTCGCCGCGCGGAGTCGGCCCGAACGGGCCGCGCGCGGGTGGTTGTTCCCCGAGTCTGTGCGGCGGGCGGGGGGCGCCGCCCGCGGCGGGCTCGGCGCGCCACGGTGACGTGACCGCTCGGGCGCCGTCGGCGCTCCCTCCGGCCGCGTCAGGACCCTCGGGCCGCGTCGGGACCCTCGGGCCGTGCGGGGCACGGTCCGAGGGACGGTTGTCAGGAGGTGGAGTCCCCGCGCCCGGCGGCCAAGAGCTGGGTCTCCCATGCGAAGGCGACACCGCTGGCGCCACCGTGCTGCGCCTGGATCTGCGCGGCGCCCGGCAGGGTCTTCTCCCGGGCCCAGTCGCGCTGCCACTCGCCCAGGACGGCCATCCACGTGATCGGCGTGACGCCCGCCTGGACCATCCGCCGTACCGCCATGTCGTGGGCCTCGGCCGACACGCCGCCGGAGGCGTCGGTGACGGCGTAGACGTCGAAGCCCTCACCGGCCGCCTGGATGGCGGGCATCGCCAGGCAGATCTCCGTCCACAGGCCCGCGAGGACCAGCTTCTTGCGCCCGGTCGCCTTGACGGCGTCGACGACGCGCTCGTCCTCCCAGGTGTTGATGAAGGTGCGGTCGATCGGCTTCTGCTCCGGGAAGACGTCCTGGAGACCCTGGAGCAGATGGCCGCCGCGGTCCTCCAGGACCGTGGTCAGGATGGTCGGCACCTCGAAGAGCTTGGCGGTCTTGGCGAGGCCGACGACGTTGTTGACCACCATCGCCGGTTCGTGGCTGTTGAGGTTGGCGAACTGGAACGGCTGGTGGTCGATCAGCACGAGGACGCTCTCCTCGGGCGTGAGCAACGCGCCGAGTCCGGCCTTGTTCTCAGTGCTCATGGGAATCCCCTTCTGGGTCCTGAGTCCACGGGCTCGGGCGTGGCGCCGACCTCTCGGTGCGGTGCCCTCCCTGAACCGTGCGCGGGCGGACCGGCTGCCGCCCTCATCGTGTGGTTGATGTGTCACCTACGTTAGGGCGGTACTAGTTGATGTGTCAACTAGTATCGCGAGGGGCCGCGTTAGCCGGGCCCGGCCATGGGCCCGGCCGCGTTCCGGCCGCGACCCGATGGCGTCACCCCGGAGAACCGAGGCGCCGACCGCAGACGACCGCACCCACGGGATGGAGGAGCTGCCGCCGGTGTGGCTACGCTCCCCCCATGAACGCAACGCCTCGCTGGCTCGATCCGGAGCAGAAGGTGGCCTGGGACAGCTTCATCCGGATGCAGGAGAAGCTGATCGGCCGGCTCTCCCGGAAGGTCCAGTCCGACTCCGGCATGTCCGCCGCCGACTTCATCGTGCTGGCCAGCCTGACGGAGAGCGACGAAGGGCGGATGCGCCTGCTGGACCTCGCCAAGCGCGTGGAGTGGGAGAAGAGCCGCATGTCCCACCAGGTCGCCCGGATGGCGAAACGCGGACTGGTGGCCAGGGAGGAGTGCCCGGACGACGGACGCGGCGCCTTCATCCTCGCCACCCCGGCCGGCTACCGGGCCATCGAGGAGGCCGCGCCCATCCACGTGGAGCACGTCCGCCGCCTGTTCGTCGACGCCCTCACCCCCGAGGAACTCGACACCCTCGGCCGGATCTCCGCCCGCGTCCTCACGCACATGGAGACACAGCCCGACTGACAGCAGGAGGTGGCGGGGCCGGCCGGGACTGTCTACGCGGTCAAACGGGGCTCGAAGTAGCCCGGAGAGCGGAACAGGCCCGTGAACGCCCCGGGCCCGTGCCGCTCGTCCAGCCACGCCCCCAGCTCCACCACATCACCGCTGACGATCGCCGCGAGCAGCCGCGCGTGACACGCGGACTCCTCCCCAGGAGCGAACTCCTCAAGAAAGCGCTCATACGGGCGGTTGACGCTGAGTTCGTAGCTCCGGAGGGTCGCGGCGTACCGCGTCTGCTCCGTGCTCCCGGGCGCGTCCAGCGGGTGCCGGACGTCTTCCTCCGTCAGCGTTCCCGTCATGTCTCGGAAGGCAAGGCATCCAAGAAGGTCCGAGGGCTCCGCAATGCCGAAGCGCTCAGCTGTCAGCCGCGTGATGTCACGTGCCTCCCTGTCGCACGCACCCTCCATGACGATGCCGAGGTTCCGCGTGTGGCGGCTCCCGCCCTCATCGGCAGCCGAGTAGGTCTGCCCGGTCGCACGGCGGTAGTTGATGCCGTACTGAGTGCGAACGGGGGCTCCGGCGATGTCCACGTACCGCCGGCGCGATCCGTAGTGAAGGCAGTCATGCGCGTACGCGCGCAGTAGGTCGAGCAGGGCCGGCGACGGACGTTCGGGGCTTCGGTGTTCCATGGGGCCGTACATGGTGATGACGGCGGCCATCTGCAGGTGCCGGTACCCCTGGTCCGGGTGGTGGAAGCCGCCGAAAGCTCCAGCGCGCGAGGATTCACACCCGACCCAGACCCGTTCGAGCGGGAGCATCTTCATCAGCCCGTGCCGGGCGTACCGCCGCTCGGCGTTCGCGACCCCAGCACGGAAGGGAGTGGTGTCGATGCCATCAGCCGCCCACAGCCCGAGCACTTCCGACAGCGGCCTGAACACGTGGGCCGGATGCCGCCCTGTGAGCGGCGAGACGTCAGCGCGCATCGCGACCAGTGCCGCCATCGCGTTCGTGCCCGCGACAGACTCGTTCGGAGCGAGTTCCGTCAGTTCGGGAAACGCGCCTTGATGAGCTGGACGTGGCACTCCTGCATCCCGGCCGGGAGTGCGTCCACGCTGAACCATTTCGCCTCCAGGATCTCGAAGCCGTCGATCTTGAGAGTCCCACCTGTGCACAGGGCCTCGTACGCGATCTCCACACGGAGTCTGTAGCCGCTGGTCACCTGAACCAGCGGCCCCGGAACCACATCGAGCCCCGTTTCTTCCCTGACCTCCCGGACGATGGTCTCGGGGAATTCCTCGCTCTTGATCGCGTACCCGGTGGGAAGCCCCCAAGGGCGATCGGCTGGCCACATACGGTGCTTGAGCAGGAGGACCTGGCCGTTCTCGTTTCGCACCACTCCCGTCACGCCAATCATGAACTTGGCGTGCGCGAACCACAGGATGCGCCACTGCAGGGGGCCACGAACAAGCTTCCACGCTCGGGCAACGATTCGCTTCACGCGCACTCTTTCGATCGGGCAAGCGTCGAGCGCGCCTGCGACAACTGATGTAACCGGTGCCGTGGGCGCGGGTCACGCTCGAAGCCGCGGGCTCGGCGGTTGAGAACTTCCTGTGAGGGCCGCCCTCACGTCAACGGACCCACGATCACTGTAGGAACGGATCAGAGCAGACTCACAGTCGATTGCGCACGATTGCAGGCCAGTCAGGCGGAGGAACCCCGAGCCTTCTCGATCAAGAAACGCGCTCTCGCGCCGTGGACCGCCATATCAGCGAGCCTGGCGTAGGTGTCCGAGTACGCTGTCACCTCACTGGGCTGAGTGAGTGTCAGGTACCCGGACACCAACTCCACGTTCACCTGCGCGTTGTCGTAGATCCAGAAGTTCTCGACCGGGAGTTGAGGGCGTCGCCGGGTGACGGGAACGATACCGAGACTGATATTGGGCGATGTGCTCACAGCCAGGAGGTGATCCAGCTGCTCCTCCTGCGCTTCCGCAGTGCAGAGGGTGTTTCTGAGAACGGGTTCCTCTATCAGGAACGCGAAGACCCGCCGCCCCTCGCGCAGCACTCGCTGCCGTTCCATGCGGGCCGCGACCGCGTCGGCCACGTCATCCACGGGGACCCGCTGCCGCTGGACCGCCCGGAGCACATCCTCGGTGTACTGGGAGGTCTGGAGAAGTCCGGGAAGGGCCCATGCGCTGTACGAGCGGAAGCGTCGAGTGCGCTGGTAGAGCGGCAGTCGTTCCTCCTGGGACCATTTGAGTCCCGCGCGCTCCAGACGGCGCCACGTCACCCAGGTGCCCTCTGCGGCTCGAAGTGAGGCGATCAAGTCGCCTATCTGGTCTTCTGCGTCACAGGCGTGGCACCACGACCGGATATCGCGCTCGCTCGGCTGTGTCTTCGCTGTCGAGATCCGCGACACCTTCGAGGGGTGCCAGCCGCACCGGGTCGCCAGGTCCTTGCCGTCCAGCCCAGCATCCGTGGCCAACTCTCGAAGACGATGGGCCAATGCCTGCCGAGCCTCGTGGGCGCTGGATGATGTCGATCGCACTAGAGCGGCTTGTACTCCCCGTGAGGCGTGGCCCGCTCCCAGACGGATTCGAATCCCTTTACGCACCACGCGGCCAAGGTCGCGTCGTCAACGTACTCTCGCTCCATCAGGGAACCGTCACCGCTGAAGTGATGGAAGAGGACCAACTCGCCGTCGAACACCCAGAAGTCCACGGCGGGCACCGCCAGGTCTCTGGCGTTGCGTCGCGGAAGCCAGCGGACGTCCTCGCCGGCGGTCACGTTGGTCACCGTGTACTCGTGCTCCCATCGGACGTACTCCGACAGGGGTTCCGAGACCACGCGGGCACGACGGACCGAAACCCCGCGGGCCACGGCAGCCTGTACCACGTCGTGCCAGCCTTCCCACCAGTCCGCACGGTTCTCCGGCGTGAATATGCGGCGTCCTTCACGCCATTCGAGGAAATCGTGATCAGTGCTCGCGTACTGATCACGAACCTCCAGATGGATCGCGGTTCGCCGTGCACGAGACAACGGTTCACGCGCCGGAGGCTTCACCGGCGGTTCCTCCATCCGATCGAGGAATGTACTGGATCATGACCTTCGGCAACCGAATGATCTCCTCGTGGTCCGGAACGCCCGTGCTGTGGCCGGGAATCGAACCGATCTCCGCGCACGCCTTCACCTCTTCCTCCGTCGCCCGGTAGGACTGGATCAGGAGGTCTCCGTTGTTCTCGTCCAGCCAGATGGTGGGCGAGTCGTCTTTGCCGGTGTTCGGGATGATCCCCAGGAAACGCAAGCGCATGGCCTCTCCCTGTGTCGTTCCGATTGCGGCGGATCGCTTGAGCGTCACCCAACCGACCGATGCGGTCAAGAGGTTCTGGTTGCGCGGGCGCCGATCGCGTCGTGACAGCGACCCTGGTCGGCCGGGCCGGTGGGCCGACCGGCCGTAGGGGCGCTACGGTCGCCGTCGTGACCAACGCACCGGAGCAGACCGAACCGCGCGACCCACGCCCGGCGGCGGGCTCGGACGCCCGGCTGACCGTCGCGGTGGCACCGCTGGTGGAGGAGTCCGGCGCCCGGCTGTCCGTCACCGTCGCAGAGCTCGAACTGCCAGCGCGCAGCGCGACGTTCGGGCAGGACCGGTACGACACCGCCAGCATCGTCAAGGTGGACCTCCTGGCCGCGCTGCTGCTGCGCGCCCAGGACGAGAACCGGGAGCTGACCGGCGCCGAACACGACCACGCGCACGCGATGATCACCACCAGCGCCAACGACCCGGCGACCGCCTTGTGGCACCAACTCGGCCGGGGCGAAGCCCTCGACGAGGCCAACCGCCGCCTCGGCCTCACCGCCACCACCTCGGACCCGGACGGGCACTGGGGACTGACCCAGACCACCAGCGCCGACCAGGTGACCCTGCTCCGCGCGATCCACGGCCACGGCCAGGACTCCCCGCTCACCGCGGAGAGCCGCGCGTACGTCGTGGGGCTGCTGCGGCAGGTGGTGCCCGACCAGCGGTGGGGCGTCTCGGCCGCCGCCGACGGCCCGTTCACCCTCAAGAACGGCTGGCTGCCGCGCACCCGCACCGGTCTGTGGGACATCAACAGCATCGGACGGATCTCCGCCGCCGGAGGCGACCACCTGATCGCCGTGGTCTCCGACGGGCACGCCACGTTCCAGTCCGGTGTAGAGCTGGTCGAGGCGGTCTCGGTCGCGGCGGTCGGCGCGCTCCGCGACTGAGGCGGGTCCAGAGACCGCGCCCCCGGGCGACAAACGGGACAGCCCGGCGCGGCCCGCCGCTGCCGGGCGGACGAGTGCGGGAGACAATGACCGCTGACACCCGTTCCCGCTCGCCAAGGAGAAGCCGTGCCCGGATTCGTGGAAGTGCCTGAGCCCGCCCAGGTCCCGGGACTGGTGCATCTGCACACCGGCAAGGTGCGTGACCTCTACCGCAACGAGGCCGGCGACCTGGTGATGGTGGCCAGCGACCGGATCTCCGCCTTCGACTGGGTGCTGCCCACCGAGATCCCCGACAAGGGCCGCATCCTCACCCAGCTCTCGCTCTGGTGGTTCGAGCGGCTGGCCCACATCGCCCCCGGGCACGTCCTGTCCACCGACGTCCCGCCCGGCGCCCCGGACGACTGGGCCGGACGGGTGACCGTCTGCCGTCCGCTGCGCATGGCGCCCGTCGAGTGCGTGGCCCGAGGCTTCCTGACCGGCTCGGTCCTCGACGAGTACGGTCGCGACGGCACCATCTGCGGCATCACCCTCCCGGAGGGCCTGGTCGACGGCTCGGAGATCCCCACCACGATCTTCACCCCCTCCACCAAGGCCGACGTCGGCGAGCACGACGAGAACGTCACCTACGAGGAGATCGCCCGCAAGATCGGCGCCGGTGAGGCCGCGCAGCTGCGCCAGACCACCATCGCGCTGTACAACCACGCCCGGGACATCGCCCGTGAGCGCGGCATCATCCTCGCCGACACCAAGTTCGAGTTCGGCTGGCAGCAGGGCGGCGGCAGCCCGGAGGGCGAGAAGGACGAACTGTTCCTCGCCGACGAGGTGCTGACCCCGGACTCCTCCCGATTCTGGGCGCGGGACGAGTGGGAGCCGGGCCGCCCGCAGCACTCGTACGACAAGCAGTACATCCGGGACTGGCTCTCCTCCCCGGCCTCCGGCTGGGACCGGCACGGCGACACGCCGCCGCCGGCGCTGCCCGAGGATGTCGTCGCCCAGACGCGCGACCGCTACCTGGAGGCGTACCGCCTGCTGACCGGCCACCACTTCGCCTGAGCGGCCTGAGCGGCCTGAGCGGCCTGAGCGGCGCGGCGGGGGCGGGCCCAGGCGGGGCCGGGCGTCACGTGCCGGCCATCTCACCGGCGGTATCCCCGTCCGTGCCCCCGTCCGCGCCCGGACGCGTGTCCGGGCCGGCCGGGCCCCGGAAGGTGGCCCGGTAGGCGCTGGGGGAGACCCCGATCGTCGCGTGCAGCTGCTGCCGCAGCGCCACGGCGGTGCCGAACCCGGACCGCTCGGCCACCCGGTCCACCGTGAGCTCCGTCTCCTCCAGCAGCTGCCGGGCCCGCTCCACGCGCTGCTGGATCAGCCAGCGCAGCGGCGTCGTCCCGGTCTCGTCGCGGAAACGGCGGCTGAAGGTCCGCACGCTCATCGACTCGTGGGCGGCCAGTTCCGCCAGGGTGATCGGCTGGTCCAGCCGCTCCAGCGCCCAGGACCGTGCCCGCGCCGTGCCGGTGGACCGTCCGGCCGGGACCGGGTGGCGGATGTACTGGGCCTGCCCGCCGTCGCGGTAGGGCGGCACCACGGCGCGGCGGGCGACCTCGTTGGCCACGGCGGCGCCGTGGTCCGCGCGGATCATGTGGAGGCAGAGGTCGATCCCGGCCGCGCAGCCCGCCGAGGTGAGCAGCTCGCGCGGGCCGGACGTGCTGTGGGTCCAGAGCACGTCCGGGTCCAGGGCCACCCGGGGGAAGAGGCGGTGGAACCGCTCGGTGAACCGCCAGTGGGTGGTGGCCCGGTGCCCGTCCAGCAGCCCGGCGGCTGCCAGCACGAACGCCCCGGTGCAGATCGACGCCAGGCGCGTGCCCGCCGGGATGGCGGCGAACGCGGCGGCCAGTGGCTCCGGCAGCGTCGCCTCCGCCTGGTGGTGGTCGAGGTGCGAGGAGAGCACGATCGCGGTGTCCGCGCCGGCCAGCGCCTCGGGTCCGTTGCGGATCATCAGAGTGAAGTCCGCGTCGGTGCCGACCTCGCCGGGGCGCAGCGCGCAGGTCACCACCTCGTACAGCGGGCGGCCGTCCTCGGGGGACCGGGCGTAGCCGAACAGCTGGTGGACGATGCCCAGCTCGATCGGCAGGTTCTCGTCCCGTACCAGGACCACGACGCGGTGCGGCCGGTCCCCCGGGGACGAGGACGGCCGAGCCCTCAGATCCGGTCGGTCACGCGTGCTCGTCGACTGCATGGCCATATTCTTTCACAGCATGTCGATCCGGCCACTCGTGGCGCGGAGACGGACCGGCCACCGTGAGAGACATGCCCGCCACACCGGAACTCCCCGCAGTCGCGACGAGCCCGCCGTCCCCTCCACCCCGGCCCGGACCCGTCTCGCGCCGGCCGCATCGTGCCTGGGGCGTGGCCGCCGTCGCGGGAGTCGCGATCGTCACCGCCGGGGCGTTCACCACCGTCCCCGGCCTGATCACGCCCGCCCTGCACCACGAGTTCGGCTGGTCGCGCTCCACAATCGGCCTGGCCGCCTCCGTCGCGATGGTGCTGTACGGGCTGACGGCACCGTTCGCCGCCGCGCTCATGGACCGCTACGGCATCCGCCGGGTCGTCGCCGGCGCACTGCTGCTGGTGGCCACCGGCGCCGCCCTGACCACGGTGATGACCGCCGCCTGGCAACTGGTCCTCTTCTGGGGCGTGCTGGTCGGACTCGGCAGCGGCTCACTGACCATGACGCTGGCCGCGACCGTGGCCCAGCGCTGGTTCACCGCCCGCCGGGGCCTGGTCACCGGCGCGCTGAGCGCCTCCGCGCACGTCGGCCAGATGCTCTTCCTGCCGCTGCTCGCCCTCGGCGTCGAGCGCTTCGACTGGCGGCCCGCCCTGATCACCCTCGCCCTGACCGCCGCCGCCGTCACCACGCTGGTCCTGCTGCTGCTCCACGACCACCCGGCCCGCCTCGGCCTGCGCCCCTACGGCGCCGGCGAGGACGTGCCCGCGCCGCCACCGACGCGGGGCGCCGCCCGGCGCACGCTCGCCGTGCTCGCCGGAGCCGCCCGCAGCCGGGTGTTCTGGCTGCTGGCGGCGATGTTCGTGATCTGCGGCGCCTCCACCAACGGCATCCTGTGGACCAACTTCGCGCCCGCCGCCCACGACCACGGGATGCCGGTACCCGTCGCCGCCGGACTGCTCTCCGCCATCGGCGTCTTCTCCGCCCTCGGCACCCTCGGCTCCGGCT
This sequence comes from Streptomyces otsuchiensis, assembly GCF_004305975.1. Classification (GTDB taxonomy): domain Bacteria; phylum Actinomycetota; class Actinomycetes; order Streptomycetales; family Streptomycetaceae; genus Streptomyces; species Streptomyces otsuchiensis. Next base: position 606 of record NZ_BHZI01000160.1, on the reverse strand, counting down.
GGCTCACCGACCGACTCGACCCGCGGCTGCTCCTCGCCGTCTACTTCGCGGTGCGCGCCCTGACCCTGCTGCTGCTCCCGCTGCTGTTCGCCGCCTCCGTGCAGCCGTCCATGGTCGCCTTCGTCGTGGTCTACGGCCTGGTCGACGTGGCCACCGTGCCGCCCGTCATCGCCCTGACCACCGCCTGCTTCGGGGCGGACGGGCCGATCGTCTTCGGCTGGGTCAACTCGGCGCACCAGATCGGCGCCGGGATCTCCGCCTTCCTCGGCGCCGCCGCCCGCGACCTCTTCGGCTCCTACGACCTGGTGTGGTTCGCGCTCGCGGTCTGCTGCCTGCTCGCCGCGCTGACCGCGCTGGTCGTCCGCGTCCCGCCCTCGCCCGCCACGCTCCCGCCGCGCCCGGTGGAAGCGGCCGTGCCATGACACGGCGAAGGCCCGGTCCGCGAGGACCGGGCCTTGACCTTCTGAGCGGACGACCAGGTTCGAACTGGCGACCTCAACCTTGGCAAGGTTGCGCTCTACCAACTGAGCTACATCCGCGTGCACCGCGCGTCTCCGCTCGGTGCTGAGGAAAGTATATAGCCCCACCACCAGTGCTCCCGCCACC
>NZ_BHZI01000159.1 GCF_004305975.1 Streptomyces otsuchiensis | reverse complement strand
CCACCGCCCACGCCGCCACCGCCCACGCCGTCCGGCGGTGCACCGGTGACGAGAACGTGGAAGTGGTCGTGTCCGGCGGCCTGTTCGGCGAGGAGCCCCGCGTGGCGGGCCGCGAACTCCGCGAAGTAGTCGGCCCCACGGTCGGGCACGCCACGCGCGAAGTAGGCGCGGTTCTCCTGCTCGAACGCGAGCACCGCCTCCGCGTGGTCGGCCCGGAGCCGCTCCAGTCGCCACATCCCGGCATCCGCCCTTCCCATCGGACGCGCGGCGGGTCCGCACCGGCCCAGGCTAACGCCGCTGACCGGCGCCACCGGCCGGGACCGGCCGGGACCGTCCCGGACCGGCCGCCGCCCAACGCCTCTGGTCCGGAGCCGACGTGGGAACGGCTAGGGTGTGCCAGCAGGTGAACACCGGGCGGGGGCGCGGTGGTGAGAGCCCATGGGGAGAACAACATGAACGCGCCGACGCTCCTCGCCGACCGGTACGAGCTGCTCAAGCAGCTCGGCAGGGGAGGCATGGCGCGGGTCTACCTCGCGCGCGACCTCCGCCTGGAGCGCACGGTCGCCGTCAAGACGCTGCTGTCCGACCACGCGCAGGACTCCGTCTTCCAGGAGCGGTTCCAGCGTGAGGCCCGCGCGGTCGCCTCCCTCAACCACCCCGCCATCGCCGCCGTCTACGACACGGGCGAGGCCCATGTCGACGGCACGGACCTGCCGTTCATCGTCATGGAGTACGTCGAGGGCTCCACACTCTCCGAGGTCCTCGCCGAGGGACCGATGGCGCCGCAGGAGGCCCTGCGGGTCTGCGCGGGTGTGCTCTCCGCCCTCGCCTACTCCCACGAACACGGCATCGTGCACCGTGACATCAAACCGGCCAACGTGATGCTCACCACGGACGGCCAGGTCAAGGTGATGGACTTCGGCATCGCCCGGGCCATGGGCGCCGGCGGGATGACGATGACCCAGACGTCGACCGTCATCGGCACCGCGCACTACCTCTCGCCGGAACAGGCACGCGGCGAGAAGGTCGACGCGCGCTCCGACCTCTACTCCGCCGGGTGCCTCCTCTACGAACTGCTCACCATGCGACCGCCGTTCGACGGCGAGTCGGTGGTCGCGGTCGCGTACCAGCATGTGACGGCCGAGCCGCAGCCACCGAGCACCGTCACCGACGGCCTCACCCGGGACATGGACGACATCGTCCTCGGCGCGCTGGCCAAGGGACGCGACGAGCGGTACCAGACCGCCGACGACATGCGGGCGGACATCGAGGCGCTGCTCGGTCACAGCACCCAGGTGCCGGGCGCCACCCGCCGCACGACCGCGGTCCCGTCCGCGGCCCACGGCGGTGGCCATCCGGCCGACGGCGGCGACGGCCGCCGCGGACGCCGCGCCGAGCGGCAACAGGACGACGACCGGCGGAAGAAGACGATCGCGATCGCCGCCGGCGTGTTCGTCCTGGTGGCGGCACTGGTGGCCTTCAGCTCCTCGCTCTTCGGCGGATCGGACGACCGGTTCGCCCTCCCCGACCTGGTCGGCCTGGAGTGGGAGAAGGCACAGGAGATCGCGGACGAGCACGACCTCACGGCGGAGGCGGGCGACGAACGCCGCGCCTGCGGGCAGGCCGAGTCCACCGTCTGCGCCACCGATCCGGCGCCCGGCACCGATGTGGAGGCCGGTTCCACCGTCGTGGTCTTCCTATCCGACGGGTCCGACGCCCCGGACCCGGACGAGACCGTCGAGGTCCCCGACGTGGTCGGGTCGGACGTCGACGCGGCGCGGGCGGAGCTGGAGGAACTCGACCTCGCCGTCGCGCAGGAGCCACGCGAGACGAGTGACGCCGCGCCCGGCACGGTCCTCGAACAGACCCCGGAGGGCGGCAGCGAAGCCGCCGCCGGTTCCACGGTGACACTCACCGTCGCCGCCGCGCCGTCGGAGGGCTCCTCGAACTCCGGCGGGGACAGCGCCCCGGAGTCGCCGAGCCTGGCGACCGTCCCCGGCGTGACCGACCTGCCGTTCGAGCAGGCCCAGGCCGAGCTGGCGGCGGTGGGCCTGACCGCCGCCCGGTCGGACACCGAGGACGACCGGCCCGCCGGGCAGGTCATCGGCCAGGAGCCCGCTGCCGGTGCCCAGGTCGCCTCCGGAAGCACCGTCACGGTGACCGTCTCCACCGGACCGCAGGCGTCCGCGACCGTTCCCCATGTGGTGGGGGTGGACCCGGGCTCCGCGGCCGGCCAGATCGAGTCGGCGGGGCTGTCCGCCCAGCTCGACCCCTCTTGCCAGCTGGTGGGTGCCCTGTTGCGGGTCACCGCCACCGAGCCGGGTGGCGGCCAGCCCGCCACCGCCGGCTCCGCCGTGACCGTGCGCTGCGAGATCGTGCCCGACGAGGGCGAGCCGGAACCGCCCGAGGACTAGAACCGGAGAGCCGGAGAACCGGTGGCCGGGCCCGCCCGGCGACGACAGTGGCGCGGGGCGCCAGTGGGACCCGGCACACAGCCACGGGAGCCACCGGCCCGAACCACCGGCCCAGACCACGGGCCCAGACCACCGGCCCACGCCCGCACCCACGCCCTCGACGCGGCGGAGCCCGGGCCACCCCCGCGAGGGTGCGACCCGGGCTCCGCCCGTGCGCCGCGGCTACCGACCGCCGCGCGTGTTCCTGCTGTTCTCCGTACTGAGGTGGTCAGTCGCCGAGGAGGCCACCTAACCGAGCAGCCCACCGATCCGGCCGAGGCTGCCCCCATCACCTCCGTCGTCCGAGGAACCCGAGTCCTCCGGCGGCGCCTGCTCCTCACCGCCGGTGCCACCGCCTCCGCCACCTCCGCCGGAGCCGTCCTCGGCGGGCGGGGGCGGGGCCGGGGCCTCCTGGCCGCCGCCGGGCTGCTGCGCCGGCGGGGCCTGCTGCTGCTGTTCGGGCGCGGTGCCCGGGTTGCTGCCGCTGTCGGGGACGGTCTGCTCGGTGGCCGGGCCGGAGGTGTCCGCCGGGGCCTCGTCGGCCGGGGACTCGGCGCCGTCCGCCGGGGACTCACCGGGGGTGGCGCCCCCCGGGTCACCGAGTGACGGGGACTCCGTGGCCTGTTCCTCGACCGCGTCCTCCTCGTCCTCCTCGCCGGGAAGGCTGACGCCCTGCTGGCTGTTGCGCGGGGGTTCGCCCGGACGGGGGACGGTGGTGAGTTCGGCGGAGCGCACCGCGCTGCCGAGCAGCGAGCCGAGCAGCAGCGTGGTGCCGAGCAGCAGCATCGCCAGCAGCGCGCCACGGCGCAGCACCCGCCGGCGCAGCTCGCTGACCGGGACGCGCGGCCCGAGAGTCCGCCACGCCTCTCCGGCGAGGCGCCCGTCCAGCGAGTAGACGGGGGCACCGGCGATGATAAGCGGCGACCAGGCGGCCAGCAGGATGATGTCCGGCGCGTCGTAGGCCGGGCCGGACTGCCAGGCGACGGTCACGACCAGCGCCAGCGACAGCAGCGCGCCCAGGACGGCGGCGAGCCGCTGCCACAGCCCGGCGATGGTGAGGACGCCGACGATGATCTGGGTGAAGGCGACGGTGAGACCGGCTCCGACCGGGTGGGCGAGGGCCCACTGGTGGAGCGGCCCGGCCAGCGCCCACGGCTCCAGCGAGGACAGCCAGGTGACCATCGACCCGCGCTCGCCACCGTCGAAGTAGACGGGGTCGGTGAGCTTGGCGAAGCCGGCCGTGATGGTGATGAAGCCGAGCAGCAGCCGCAGCGGCAGCAGCACGATGCCCAGGCTGAGCCGCCGTCCGGGGTAGTAGCCCTGGCGGGCGTCCGGCCGGCCGGTCTGGGTGGCCGTGGCACGGTCGGCGGCCCGGTCCCGGTCCCGGTCCTCGGAGCGGTGGTCGTTGTCGTGGTCGTCGTGGTCGTAGCCGTCGAACCGCTCGCGGGGGTCCGGGGTGAGCCGGGGGCCCTCGCCTGCTCCGGGGCCGCGCGGTCCGACGACGGACGGCACCCGGGGCAGCGTGGCGGTGTCGGTGACGCGTGGCAGCACCTGCGTGGAGACGCCGGCTCCGGCGTCCTGCACCGCCTGGAGCAGGCCGCCCGCGCCGGCGTCGCCGGGCGCGGCGTGACCGCTCCACACCACCGGTCGGCGGGTACGCGCGGCGGCGGGCTTCCGGCGGACCGCGATGGAGCCCAGCGGCGCGCCCTCCAGCCGCGGACTACTGCCGGGTGGCGGGGGCGGGGCGGCGAACTCCACCCGGAAGCTGGCGTGATTGACGATGATCTGGGAGGGGTCGCACGGCACCTTGACCGTGTTCAGCTCCGTCGCATCGCCGATGAAGCCGCTCCGGTCTCCCCCAGAGTCGGCGCGGGGTGTTCGTGTGTCCACACTCCTCTAACCGAGTGACCGCCGCTTAAGACACTGCCTGCCGGGCAGAAACTGACGGCGACCCGTCAATCCGCGCGTCGATGCACGTCGTGGCCCCGCGACCACGCGCCCCCGACGCGCATCGAGCGCCCCCGGACCGGCGACCACGCGGCCCGTCGGGTGGACGCCCACCACCGCTCCACCGCCGCGGCCATGACGACGCGGCGCCCGCCACCCGGGTTCGAACCGGGTTGACGGGCGCGGCGTTCGGCGTGCGGGGGGGGCGGGAAGCGGCGGGCGTGCCGCCTCCCGTCACGGGTCACCAGTGGACGATGAGCTTGTCGCCCTCGTTCACCTGGTCGAACAGGGACTCGATCGCCGCGCGGTCACGGACGTTGACGCAGCCGTAGGAGCCGCCCTCGTAGCCGTTCTGGAGGAAGTTCTCCGAGTAGTGCACGGCCTGGCCGCCGTCGAAGAACAGCGCGAACGGCATCGGGGAGTCGTAGATGGTCGAGTGGTGGTCCCGGCTCTTCCAGTAGACGGTGAACTCGCCCTCGCGGGTCTCGTACCCCTCGGCGCCGAAGCGGACGTCGAGCGTCATCTTCACGTCACCGTCGATCACCCAGGAGAGGGTGTTGGTGGTCTTGGAGATGCAGAGCGAACGGCCGGTCATACAGCGGTCGTCCAGCCCGGCGGGGGTCTCCTTCTCCACCTCGGGCACCTCGACCGGGACGAACATCTCGTCCCGCGCGGGCTTCTTGGTGGCGCCGGTCAGCGCGGCCCAGGTGTCGTCGTAGACGGTCCCGGAGGCCTCCAGCCCGGCGGCACGCTGGTACGCCTCGACGGCGGACTTGGTGACGTTGCCGTAGTAGCCGGTCGGGTTCTCGTCGAAGTGGCCGACCTGCGTCAACCGCGCCTGGAGCTCACGCACCTGGTCGTTGTTGTCGCCGTAGCCCATGATCTGCTCGCGGGGGTACAGCTCGTCCTGGGTCGGCTCGGTGGTCTCGCCGACGAGCAGCTCCCACGTGGACTCGTAGACGATGCCGGAGACCTCCAGCGCGTCACGGTTCTCCTGGAACGCGGCGACGGCGCCGGTAGTGGTGTCCCCGTAGTAGCCGGTCGGCTTGGCCTCGAAGACGCCGGTCTGGCCCAGCCGGGCCTGGAGTTCACGGACGTCGTCCGACTCGTCGCCGGCCTCCATCAGGACGTCGTCCGGCTCCTCCTCGGGCTCCTCCTCTTCGGGCTCTTCCTCGGGTTCCTCCTCCGAGGGCGTCGAACTGGCCTCGTTGGCGACCGGCTTGGCGTCGTCGGTGGCCCCGGAGCCACCGTCGGAACCGCACCCGGTCAGCAGCAGCGCGGCGGAGACCAGCGCCACCAGGGAACCTCGTATGTGCGCGGAGCGCATGGATGTAACCCCCGAGAAAGTCGTGTAACCGTGTCTAGGTAAGACTGGTTTCCGGCTGGAATCGTTGCCTGCTCCGGGGTAACGAAAGCGGCACGTCCCGGTAACGGGCTCCCGGGCAGCGCTGAGCAGCGCGCCGTTGAGCCCTCACGCGCAACCTACCATCCGAACACGGAACGCGAACTGCCGTTGCCCGTAAGGGCACTGGTGGTCGCGATCCGGCCATCGGACGGGCACCGGGAGGGCGTCCCGGACAGGCTCGTCGGCGACGTCCCGGAGGCGTGCGGCGGACGGGCCGCTGACCCGCCCGCCGTCAGCCGGCCACCCGGTCACGCGGTCAGGCGGCCACCCGGTCAGGCGCGGCGGCGGGCCGCCTCGTACAGCACCACACCGGCCGCGACGCCCGCGTTCAGCGATTCGGCACCACCCGGCATCGGGATGCGGACCCGCGCGTCGCAGGTCTCGCTGACGAGCCGTGACAGGCCCTTGCCCTCGCTGCCGACCACGATCACCACCGGCCCGTCCAGCGCGGCGACCTCGCCCAGCTCCAGCTCACCGTCGGCGGCCAGGCCGATGACCTGCACACCCTCCTTCTGGTACGCCTGGAGCGTGCGGGTGAGGTTGGTGGCGCGGGCCACCGGGATGCGGGCGGCGGCGCCGGCGGAGGTCTTCCACGCACCGGCGGTCATCCCGGCCGCGCGCCGCTCGGGCACCACGACGCCGTGGCCGCCGAAGGCGGCGACGGAGCGGACGACGGCGCCCAGGTTGCGCGGGTCGGTGACGCCGTCCAGCGCCACGATCAGCGGGTCCTCGCCGCCGTCCAGCGCGGCTGCGGAGAGGTCCTCCGGGTGGGCGTAGTCGTACGGCGGGATCTGGAGCACCAGGCCCTGGTGGTTGAGGCCGTTGGTCATGCGGTCCAGCTCGGGGCGGGGCGCCTCGACCAGGCGGATGCCGCCCTCGGTCGCCAGGCGCACGGCGTCCCGCACCCGGTCGTCGGTGTCGATGAACTGCTGCACGTACAGGGCGTTGGCGGGCACGTTCTCGCGCAGCGCCTCGAACACCGAGTTGCGGCCCACCACCAGCTCGGCGGGTGCCTTGCCGCCGGGGCGGCGCTGGGTACGGACGGTCGCCTTGCGCGCCTTGGCGTTGGCCGCACGCTGCTTGGCGTGGCCCTTGCGCATCTCGGCGGGCGGCGTCGGGCCCTTGCCCTCCAGCGAGCGGCGGCGATTGCCGCCGCTGCCGACCGTGGCGCCCTTCTTGTTGGAGGTGCGGCGGTTGCGGCGCTGGCTGTTGCCTGCCATGGGAGTTACCTGGTCCTTCGGAGGATGATGCGTATCGCGTCACGCGCGCCGGATGCGCGCGGACGGCGGGGGCGGGGCTGCGGAGCCGGGCGGCCCGCCCGGCGGGCGCCGGGCCGGGGATCGCGGCGGATCGGTGTCACGGACTACCCCAGCTCCCACCGGGGCCCGGTCGGGGTGTCCTCGATGACCAGCCCGGCGTCCTGGAGCCGGTCACGGATGGCGTCGGCGGTGCCGTAGTCCTTGCGTTCCCGCGCGGACTGCCGCTGTTCCAGGACCAGCCGGACCAGGCTGTCGACGGCGTCGTTCAGCTTCTCGGTACGGCCGCCGGCCTCGCCCGCCCAGCGCTCGTCGAGGGGGTCCATTCCGAGCACGCCGAGCATGGCCCGGACCTGTCCGGCCAGGGCGGCGACCGACTCCTTGTCCCCCTCGTCGAGGGCGGCGTTGCCCTGGCGGACCGTGGTGTGCACGACGGCGACCGCCTGCGGCACCGCCAGGTCGTCGTCCATCGCGGCGGAGAACTCGGGCGGCAGTTCGGCGGCCGGGACCACCTCACCGGTCTGCTCGACCGCGCGGTGGAGGAAGCCCTCGATCCGGCCCAGCGCGTGCTCGGCCTCGGTCAGCGCCTCGGTGCTGTACTCGATGGTGGAGCGGTAGTGCGGGGTGCCGAGGTAGTAGCGCAGCACCAGCGGCCGCCAGCGGGTCAGCATCTCGGAGACGAGCACCGAGTTGCCGAGCGACTTGCTCATCTTCTCGCCGCTCATCGTCACCCAGGCGTTGTGCATCCAGTAGCGGGCGAACTCGTCACCGAACGCCTTGGCCTGGGCGATCTCGTTCTCGTGGTGCGGGAAGACCAGGTCCAGGCCGCCGCCGTGGATGTCGAAAGCGGCGCCGAGGTACTTGTGCGCCATCGCCGAGCACTCCAGGTGCCAGCCGGGCCGGCCGCGGCCCCACGGGGTCTCCCAGCTGGGCTCGCCCGGCCGCGCCGACTTCCACAGCGCGAAGTCGCGCGGGTCGCGCTTGCCGGTCTCGCCCTCTCCGGAGGGCTGCCGCAGTTCGTCGAGATCCTGGTTGGAGAGCTCCAGGTAGCCGGGGAAGGAGCGGACGTCGAAGTAGACGTTGCCGTCGGCGGCGTAGGCGTGACCGCGTTCGATCAGCACCCGCATCATCTCGGTCATTTCGGTGACATGACCGGTGGCACGCGGCTCGTAGGTCGGGGGCAGGCAGCCCAGCGCGGTGTAGGCGCGGTCGAAGGCCCGCTCGTTCTCGAAGCCGATCGCCCACCAGGGGCGTCCCTGCTCGGCGCTCTTGGCGATGATCTTGTCGTCGATGTCCGTGACGTTGCGGACGAACGTCACCTCGTAGCCCCGGTGCGTCAGCCAGCGGCGCAGGATGTCGAAGTTCAGCCCCGAGCGGATGTGACCGATGTGCGGCGCTGCCTGGACGGTCGCACCACAGAGGTAGATCGAGACACACCCGGGGACGAGCGGGGCGAAGTCGCGGATCTTCCGGGCGCTGGTGTCGTGCAGGCGAAGGGTCACGCGACAAGGGTAGTAGGAAGTACCGGTGTCCTGTGCATCGCGCGCGCATCACGCCCGCGCGGAAGGGGGACTCGTCCGGAAAGCCGTCGTGGCCGCGCCCCGGCCGGCCGCTCCCCGCGCCCGCCCGGGGCGCGGGGACGGCGTCCCTCAGGCCAGGCCCTGGCCGACGACCTTGCGCGGGGTGATCCGGACGATCACCCGGGGGGCGTCCTGGCCGGCGGTGGCGTTGAAGTCGGCGTACTTCTTGCCCACGTACTTCAGCGCGAGCTGGTCGATCAGCTCGCCCTCGGGGTCGGGGATCAGCTCGGCGACGCCGCGGATCTCCGCGTAGGTGTAGGGCTGGTCCGCCGGGTTGACCATCACGGTCACCCGGGGGTCCCGCACCAGGTTGGCGGTCTTGCGACGGTCCTCGGTGGTGGAGATCAGCACGTCGTCCCCGTCGCGCGTCACCCAGACCGGGGACAGCTGCGGGCTGCCGTCGGGCTGGAGCGTCGCGATGGTCACGAACGTCTTGGAGTCGAGGAGATCCTTCAGCTGCGGGGAGAGCTGGGTTGCCACGGAAGACCGTCCTTGGGTGGTGGTGGGGGACCTGACCGGGCGTGCCGGGAACCGGCGGGCCGTGCGGCCCGCCGCCGCGCCCCCGGGGCGTCCGGCGACGTCTGCGCTGTCTCAACTCCCAGGGCTCTGCCGGTTATTCCGCGTACGGCGACGCCCGCCGGCCCGCGCGCGGAGCGCGGGGACGGGCGGCACACGCACGCGGACGGACGCGGCCACGGAGCACCGGGGAGCGTCAGCGTAGACCGGGAACGGTCGCGCGCGGGGCGGCGACGCGGCGGTGACAGGGCACGGATGTGCCGATCCGGCCGGGCGCCGCCCCGCGGCGGTCAGCGCACCAGCAGCGCGGTGGCGATGGCCGCCAGCCCCTCGCCGCGGCCGGTCAGTCCCAGGCCGTCGGTGGTGGTGCCGGAGACGGACACCGGCGCGCCGGCCGCCTCGGACAGGGCGCGCTGCGCCTCGTCCCGCCGCTTGCCGACCTTCGGGCGCACCCCGATGACCTGCACGGCGATGTTGCCGATCCGGAAGCCCTCGGCCCTCACGATGCGCGCGGCCTCGGCCAGCAGCGTCACCCCGGAGGCCCCGGCCCACTCGGGGCGCGAGGTCCCGAAGTGTGCCCCGAGGTCGCCGACACCGGCCGCCGAGAACAGCGCGTCGCAGGCGGCGTGGGCGGCGACGTCGCCGTCGGAGTGCCCGGCGAGACCGAACCCCTCCACCTCCGGGCCGTCCCAGCGCAGCCCGGCGCACCACAGTTCGCGGCCCTGTTCGAAGGCGTGCACGTCCGTTCCGACGCCGACGACCGGCATGCCCGCGACCGGCGCCACGGGCGCGTCCCCGGCGGGGGGCGCTCCGGCGGTGCCGGAGAGGTTCCGGGCGGCGGAGTGCGGGAGGTCGGGTGTCTCAGCGGTCATGGGCGAGGGTCTCCCTGCGGGCGAGCACGGCCTCGGCGAGCACGAGGTCCAGCGGACGGGTGATCTTGAACGCCTCCTCGTGGCCCGGCACCAGCACCACCGGGTGCCCGAGCCGCTCCACCATCCCGGCGCAGTCGGTGGCGCCTTCGCTCCCGCCGGTGTCGGCGTGGACGCGGTGCGCCTCGGCCAGCACCTGCCGGGCGAACCCCTGCGGGGTCTGCACGGCGCGCAGACCGGCCCGGTCGACGGTCGCGACCACGGGTTCGGGGGCTCCCGGCGCCCGCGACGGGTCGGGGTCGACCCGTTTGACGGTGTCGGTCACCGGCATCGCCGGCACGGCCGCGGGTGCACCGGCCCGTACGGCGGCGGCGACCGCGTCCACGGTGTGCGCCGGGACCAGCGGCCGGGCGGCGTCGTGCACCAGCACCACGTCGACGTCGGGCGGCAGCGCGGCCAGCCCGAGCCGGACCGACTCCTGACGGCTGGCGCCGCCGGGGACCACGACCACCTCGATACCGGGCGGCAGCCCGGCCGGCGCCAGCATCTCGGTGACGGCGCCGGGATCGTCGGGGGGCGCCACCACGACGACGAGGGAGACCGCCTCGGCGCGGCACATCGCGCGCACCGCGTGGACCAGCACCGGGGTGCCCAGCAGCGGCCGGAGCGCCTTCGGCGCGCCGGGGCCGAGCCGCTCACCGCGCCCGGCGGCGGGGATCACGGCGGCGGTTCGGCCCGTCCGGCGGGAGCCGTGAACCGCGTCCTGCGGGTCCCCTCGGGGCGGGATGACGGAGCCGGAGGACTTATCAGACATTGACATCGGGCCCTAGGTTTGTTCCAGGGGGTGCTGTGGGTATGGCCTCAGCGTGCCGGGCGGCACCGTGGGTCGGCCCCTTTCCGTGACACTCCGACCCAGCCCGTCGCGTGCGGCACCGACACCCCCGCCGGGGGAGAACGATCCTGCGGCAACGGCCCTCGGGCCGTACGCCGCGGGTGGATCAGTGGCATGGGTGAGCGGTGAACGCGCCGCAGCGCCCGTCCGGCACATACGGCCTTCGGGCGCTGCGAGAGCGTCGACGTGGAGCTGGGACCGGGTGAGGCGCGAGCGGCGCGGGCCGACGCACCCGTGCGAAATCGGCCACCGGCCGCCTCGGCGTGGCTCCCGGTCCTGGGCGACTGCCCGTGACCGGAACGCGCACGACGAGGTGAGGTGTACGGCGCCGGAGCCGGGAGGATGACCGGTACCGGGCACTGCCGCAGTCGTCTCGACCGTCCGCCGGCGAGCCCGGCGGAGCGGTGGTGTCAGGAGGCGAGGACCTCGTCGAGCAGGGTCTCGGCCTTGTCCTCGTTGGTGGACTCGGCGAGCGCCAGTTCACTCACCAGGATCTGCCGCGCCTTGGCGAGCATCCGCTTCTCACCTGCGGAAAGACCACGCTCACGCTCACGGCGCCAGAGGTCGCGGACGACCTCGGCCACCTTGATGACGTCACCGGACGCCAGCTTCTCCAGGTTCGCCTTGTAGCGGCGGGACCAGTTGGTCGGCTCCTCCGCGTACGGTGCGCGCAGCACCTCGAACACGCGGTCCAGACCCTCCTGGCCCACGACGTCGCGCACGCCCACGAGCTCGGCGTTCTCCGCCGGGACGCGCACCTCCAGGTCACCCTGGGCTACCTTCAGCACCAAGTAGAGCTTGTCCACGCCTTTAATCTGGCGTGTTTCGATGGCCTCAATCAGCGCGGCCCCGTGATGGGGATAGACCACGGTGTCGCCAACCTTGAACGTCATGTGACAGGTACCCCTTCCGTGGCTATCCAGGGTAACACGGTCAGACACCCTATTGAATGACGTTTTCGCAGGTCAGGCCATATCTCGGGGGTTGACAACGGCGCCGCCGACGTGCTGCGGACGCCCGGTTCGGACAGGTATCCGCAGGTCGGGGGCATCGCGGGCACTACCGGATTCGCGAACAGAACACGGCGAAGAAGTCGCTTCCCGCGCCACTTCTCCACAGAATACTGTCCGTTTTGTCATAGTTGGAAGAATCACACGACTGATCCGTATGGGTTCATCGGAAATTGATCGCCGAAGGGCCTGATCCCGGATTGATCAATGATCTCCACAGGATCGGCGCAGCCTCTTTCCCGATCCACCGGATTGGCCCACCGCGACGACGCGCCCGTACCGGGTGCGGGCGCTCTGAGGCGGGTGGGTAGGCTGGTGCGCTGACAGATCATTGACGTATGGGCGGACCGCTTCCCGCGGCCCGCCTCCCGTTCGCCCAAGGAGATGCCGCAGCCGTGAGCAGCAGCCTTCGACGCGGTGCCCTGGCCGCGACCGTAGCGTTCACGATCCTTCCGCTCACCGCCGCCTGCGGAGCCGGGTTCGACGCCGAGACGACCCTGGTCCAGCCGGTCAACGCGACCACGCAGGTCGAGGACATCAAGATCCAGAGCATCAACGTGGTGATGTCCGAGGACGGGCCCGCCGCCGTCACCGGCCGCATCTTCAACGAGGGCAGCGAGCCGCGGACGCTCGTCTCCATCACCCTCCCGGAGAACGGCGAGGTCTTCGAGCTGGTGCCCGCCGAGGGCGAGTCCACGGTCGAGATCCCCGCGGGCGGTTCGGTCGGCCTGGGCGGCGAGGGCAACGCGGGCGCGTTCGTCACCGACGCGGAGTCCGTCGGCATCGTGCTCGGCAACGCCCAGCACCTGGTCTTCGACCTCAGCGAGGTCGGCACCGCCGAGCTGCGCGCCACCGTCGTCCCGATGGTCGGCGTGGACGGCGCCTTCGCCCACTACGAGCTGTGGGGCCCGGACGGCGTGGCCGGCACCGAGGACGACGCGGTCGAGGGCGAGGAGCCCGGCACCGAGGACGAGCAGGACACCGACGGCCCCGAGGACAGCGGCTCGCAGTCCCCCGGTGAGACCGACGGCAGCGAGGAGCAGGACCAGGACTCCGACGGCCAGTCGCCCGGCGAGTCCAACGTCGACGCCGAGGACGGCGAGGGCACCGGGACCGACTCCGGCACGGACGGCTGACGGCGGTCCGCCGAACGGCTTCCGCCGCCGGGCCGATCTGAGCCCGGCGACGCGACGAGAGGGCCGGTGTGGCCACCCCGCGGGGTGGCCACACCGGCCCTCTCGTGCTGCTGACCGACGCCGTTCACGGGAGGCGGCGGGCGTTCGCCGCCTCCCCGGGCCGGTCAGGGCTCGAACTTGTAGCCCAGGCCCCGGACCGTCACCAGGTAGCGCGGGGCGCCCGGGTCGGGCTCGATCTTGGCGCGCAGCCGCTTGACGTGCACGTCCAGGGTCTTGGTGTCCCCGACGTAGTCGGCGCCCCAGACCCGGTCGATCAGCTGCATGCGGGTGAGGACCCGGCCGGCGTTGCGCAGCAGCATCGCCAGCAGGTCGAACTCCTTCAGCGGCAGGTCGATCTTGCGGCCGGCGACGGTGACCACGTGCCGGTCGACGTCCATCCGGACCGGTCCGGCCTCCAGCGCGACCGGCACCTCCTCCTCGGTCTCGCCACGCCGCCGGAGCACCGCGCGGATGCGCGCCACCAGCTCACGGGAGGAGAAGGGCTTGGTCACGTAGTCGTCGGCTCCTATCTCCAGGCCGACGACCTTGTCGATCTCGCTGTCCTTGGCGGTCACCATGATGACCGGGACGTTGGAGCGGCCGCGGAGCTGTCGGCAGACCTCGGTGCCGGGCAGGCCGGGCAGCATGAGGTCGAGCAGCACCAGATCGGCGCCGTTGCGTTCGAACTCGTCGAGTCCCTCCGGTCCGGTGGCCGCGATGGCGACCTCGAAACCTTCCTTGCGGAGCATGTACGACAAGGCGTCGCTGAACGACTCCTCGTCCTCGACCACGAGTACACGGGTCACGGGAGCGCCTCCCGGGCGGATTCGGTGGAGCGGATGGG
>NZ_BHZI01000158.1 GCF_004305975.1 Streptomyces otsuchiensis | reverse complement strand
GCCGTGTGACGCGTTCGGCGTGGGCGGGCCGGGTGCGCGACGCCTGTGACGGAGCCGCCCGGATCGCGCTGCGCGTGGACTCCCCGGAGGCCGCGTCTCCCGAGCTCGGGCGAGCGATCAGAGAGTTCCTGGCGACCGCCCCGGAGCCGGTCCCGTCGGCCCTGCCGCTGGACGGCGACGGTGTGCGGGCGGCGGCTCGTGTGGGGACCGGCCGCCAGGAATGGGGCTCCCCGGCCGGGGAGGCGGCGGTGCTGCTGTACGCCGTCACCGGCGTCTCCCGGGTCCGGACGCCACCGGCCGGGGCCGACGGCGGCGCACCTCCTCCGGAGACGGTCGAACTCCGCCCCGGAGCAGCCGTGTTCTGTCCTCCGGGCCATCGGTTCGAGGACGACTCCGGCGACGCGGTCACGGTGCGGCTGGCGCTCACCCGCGCACGGTCGTCCCCCGGGTTGGGTGCCCTGGTACGCGCGTTCCTCTACGAGCCGGGCCCGCGGTCACTGGTCGCGGACCGCACCGGCGACCTGCCGGACGTCGCGCTGCTGGTGCCCCCGGAGGAGGCCGGGCCGGTGCTCGGCGGGGGCCTGCCGCCCGTGCTACGCGTCGTCCTCGCCGATGTGCGCTCGGCTGTGACGCCCGAGGCCGTGCGCGAACGGGCGGCGCTGCTGGCACGGTGGCGCGAAGCCGGAGGTCAGCCGTGATCTGCCAGGCACCTTCCTCTGGCTTATGCCAGCGAAAGGTGCCTCCCGACTGCCAGTCGATGGATATCCATTCATTTCACAATGTTTAAACACTCCTCATGGCATCCAAAGAATTCCACGCTCATATCTGGCGGATTCACCATCCGGTCTCCTAATCTCGTCGCTGCAATTGCAGGACGGGACGCCGTCCGCAGCACGCGTCACCCGGATCGATCCACGCGCAGTCCTTCGCGCCGCCCGGGCGCGAGTCACAGCCACGACAGGAGGACCGTCATGACCGTTGTGCAGGAAGAGCGTTACGAGGACGTCAGCGAGGCTCTGGAGCTGACGATCGGTGACCTGGAGGAGACGGTGGACACCGGCGCCGCCACCACCAGCTGCCTCAGCAGCATGTACTGCTTCTGACGCACAGCGGGTGCCGTCCCCGCCGGGGGCGGCACCCCGTGCGGCGACAGGACGTTCACCACAGCCACCGGAGCCAGCGCGATGAACGCTTCCGACCTCCCGGCCGGGGCCGGTGACCTCCCCGGCGCCGAAGCAACCGACGCACCCGAGGCGTCCGACGCACCCGAGGCAACCGACGTAGCCGCAGCAACCGGCGTCCCCGGCACGCCGCTTCCGCCCTTCGCCGCCCTGCCCCCGTGGACCGAACCCGGTCCGGCCGGCACCGTCCGGCTGCTGGCCGCCCCGCCGGGCGCCTCACCGGCAGACCCGGAGGCCGCCGCCACCCTGCGCCGGACCCTCGACCAGCCACGGTACGACCCGCTCCACGCGATGCTGCGCCAACTGCGGCAGTGGGCCCCCGCTGCCGCCGCCCGCCACCCGGGGCTGCTCGCCGCCGGGCTGCTCTCCCCCGACAACGCCGCCTACTTCGGGCCGTTGATCAGCGAGGTCACCATCTCCTGCGGGCTCGCCGAGCCCGCCACCGCCCGGCGCTACGCCGAGCTGCGCCGTACCCAGTGGGAACGGTTCACCGAGACCTTCCTGGACCGCGCCGCCCGCGACCTGGCCGCACCACCGGGCGCCGACCGACCGGGACCCCACGGCCCGGACGGCACACCGGTCATCACCGGCCTGCGCGCCCACGGCGAGGAGACCCACAACGGCGGCCGGCGCGTCCTGTGCGTCACCCTCGGCGACGGGCGCCGCCTCGCCTACAAACCACGGCCCGCCGACGGCGAACGGCTGCTGCTGGACGACCGCGACTCGGTCTTCGCCCTGCTCAACTCCGCCCCGGCCGCCTCCGGTTCCATCCGGCTGCCCACGCTGACCGTCACACCGGGAAGCGGCGCCGACGGCGACCACTACAGCTGGCAGCAGTGGATCGACGACCCTCCGGACCGTACCGCGCTGCGCACCTCCCCCTACGGCTGGAAGCTGACCGGTCCGGTACTGCCACCGGAGGAGGCGAACCGCTTCTGGCACGAGGCCGGTTCGCTCACCGCCGTCTGCTTCGGGCTCGGCGTCGGCGACCTCACCGGGGACAACGTCATCGCCGGCGTCCGCCCGGGAGAGGACCGGCTGCGGCTGTGGGCGGTGGACACCGAGGTCTGTCTCAACCTCCCCAAGCGGCTGGCCGGCACCAGCCTGATCCACCACCCGTCACTCGGCGGCACCCACCACTGCGGACTGGAGTCCTCCGGCCACTGGTGCGACCTCGGGGGCTCCCCGTTCGTTTGGGCCGAAGCACCCGGCGGCAGATGGCAGTTGGAGCGCCGCGAACGCTCGGCGACACGCGACCGGACCCGGACCCTCGTCGGCGACACCGAGGGCCGCCTCGGCTACGGGCCGTACCTCCCGGCGATGCTCCGCGGCATGTTCGACGCCTGGACACTGCTGTGCCGCAACACCGGGCGACTCGGGGAGTTCCTCGCGGGGCGGCTGCCCGGCAGCGTCGTACGCCACATCCCGCAGGACACCGACACCTACCATCTCGCCCTGCTGCGTCACTGGGGACTGCCAGGACGCGAGCCGGACAGCGCCTTCGAACCGGCGCCGGACGAACTCCTCCAGTTCGACCGGGGCGATGTGCCGTACTTCTACCGGAGGTTGCCCGACGGGTACCGGCCGTCGGCCGCCGACTCCCCACCGCCACCCGGACCGCACCACCCCGGGACCGACCCCGCCGCCGGACCGCTGCTACGGCTGGCCGCTGCCGGTGAGACGGCCGAGCGAGCCTGTGAACTACCGCTTGCGACAGTGCCGTTGGCACCGGTCGCGGCCACCGCTCGTGGTGACTGGCCCACACTCAGCCGCCTGGGCGTCGCCCTGCGGGACGCCGTCGAGTACGCCTTCGACGACCTCACCGCCCAACTGGCCGCCCCGGCCGCCGCTCTCGCGGGCCCGATCGAGATCGACAGCTCCGAGCACGGCGTCCGGATCTGCGCCGAATCCCCCCAGGAGGGGCTGGTCAGCTTCGACTGGCCGCGCACCGGCCGCCGGATCACCTACCAGTGGGGCGGCGACACCGTGCGGCTGCGCATCGACGAGCTGACCGCCCGGCCACCAAGGCTGGAGCCCACCGAACGCGGCACCTTACGGCGCCGGTTGCTCCGCCTCGACCAGGTGGACACCGCGCTGCGCACCCCCTGGGCACAGGGCGGCTTCACCGACACCGTCGCCGCCGAGCGGCTGGAGAAGCTCACCGCCACCGGACTGGAATGGCTGCGATCGGTGGTCGACCGGCACGGCTGGCCGGGACGCGGACTGGTGGGCGCGGAGGCCGCCGGCGCCGCCTGCCGACTGCTGCAACACGTCGAAGGCGAGACGGAGTTCCGCCGCCACTGCCTGAAGCTGGTCGAAGAGGCGGTGGAGCGCGGCGAGATGCCGCCCCGGGACATCGCCTATCTCACCGACACCCTGCGGCTGGCCGAGGGCCGAAAGCAGCTGTACGGAACCAAGTTCGAACGGCGCGACGGCATGCTGCGCCCGCGGCCGCTGGAAGATCCCGACGGGGTCGAGCAGCGCCGTGCCGCGCTGCGGATGGAGTCCCTGGAGGAGTACGCGCGTCTGCTGCGGGAGCGCTTCCCCGACCCGCGCCAGGCCCACCGGACGGGAGAGGGACCACATGACACACCATGACCGCGCCGCCACCGGGGCCGCCACCGCAGGCGCCGGCGGAGCCGCGACCATCACCGCGACACCGGCCGCCGACGCCCACCACACGGACTGGGCGGGGTTCGTGGCGCACCACTGGAACACCGCACCCGTCCGGCTCACCGGAACGACGCCTCCGCTGGGACTGGCCGGCTGCCACGACCTGCTGGTCCGGGTGGCCGAGCCGTTCCGCGCCGGGACCCGGCTCCGGGTCCCCACCGTCGTCAGCTTCGACACCACTCGCGGCCGGCTGCGCGCACCGGGCCCGCTGCTGCCGGCCAACGACGGCGACGGCACCGACCACCGGGCCGCCGGATATCTGGACCGCGTCAGCTCCGCACTGGCGGGCCGTGGCTGGCTGCTGGCCGCGGCCAACCCGCTGCGCGCCGACTTCCGGAGCTGGGCACGGGTCCGGGACCAACTCGCGGTGCTCTGGCGGGAACACGGCTGGCCGGTGACACCGGTGAGCACCGAGATCACCGCCGGAAGCGACTACCCGCGGCCGGGCGGGGACGCGCCCGGCCCCGGCCCGGCCGTCCTGCTGTGGGTACTCAGCGGCTCGCTCCGGGTGCGGTTCCCCGCGTCCGCCGCCTCTGCCGCCTCGGCGCCTCGCACCGAACTACGGGGCGTGGCGGGCGACCTGCTGCACTGGCCCGCCGGCCCCCGCCCGGACGAACTGCACGGCGAGAACTGCGTGACGCTGCGGATCGCGGTACGGAGCGACGCGGCCCACGCCGACGAGCTGGTCCGCGAGCTGCTGCACGAGGCGGGCGGGCGGCTTCCGGAGTACGGGGACGGGGACGGGCGACCGTGCCTGCTGCACGAGGAGCCCCCGCGCCCGCCCGGCGAGCCGGTGACGGTGCTGGACGCCACCGCCCGGGTCGGTGAGATCGTCGGAGAACTGGCCCACGGCGCGGCGGTGGAGCGCGCGTTGCTGCGGAACTGGGCCGCGCGGCGCTCGGCGGCCGGACTCGATCCGGCTCCGCCGCCCCGTACCGCCGTCCCCCTCGGCGTGCGGGACCGGGTGCGGCTGGTGTGCGAGGTGACGCGGATGCCGACGGGCGACAGGGCGCGGTCGCTCTGGGCCGCCAACGGCCACGCGTTCACCGTCGGCGGCTCGGTGGCCGACCGGATTCTCACGGCGCTGCCGTCCGAGCGTGCCCGCACTGTCACCGAGGTGGCCGACGCTGCCGGGCCGGGGACGGCGCCGGGCGACGTGCGGGCCCTGATCGGCGCCCTGCACCGCGTCCGGGCGGTCGACGTCACCCCCGCGAGCCCCTCCGGCGACTCCGGTGCCCCCTGCGACGACGCTGCCGACGCCTCCGACGGCTCCGACGACGAGGTCACCGAAACGAGAGTGGAAGGCGGTACCCCCCGATGAGAGTGCTGAACCGGACCGTGGAACCGGCCGTCCTCCCCTCGCCGCGCGCCGGCGAGTCCTGGGCCGCCTTCTGGGACACCTTCGCGACGGAGCACTGGGACCGTGGACCGGTCGTGGTGCGGTGCCTCACCCGGCCACCGTTCACCGGCCCCGAGACCTTCGAGGCGGCGGCAGCGGCCTGCTCCGGACCGGAGCGCGCCGCGCTGGCACTGCCGCAGCTGACGGTGGGCCGCGACCAGCAGCACGATCCGGAGGCCGCGCTGCCACGCGCGGACGACCGGTCCCTCGACGGCTACGAACGCCGCATGGCCTCCCAACTCGGCGGCGAGCGTTACGCGTTGGTCCTCTCCCGGTTCCACACGCACGCCTTCCCGCTGTGGCGGCGGCAGACGAAGTTCTTCGCACCGCTGTGGCGGCGCACCGGCCGCCCGTTGGGCGGCACCATCACCACCATGTTCCACGGCACCTACGAGTCCAGCCCGGTGGGCGTCCACAAGGACCGCTTCGCCACCTTCATGTTCGTACTGCGCGGCAGCAAGCGGATGCGGATGTGGCCCGCGAGGCCGTGGACCGAGAACGTCAGCACGATGCCCGACTACGACGCGCACCGGGACGGCTCCCTGGTGATCGAGGCGTCCGCCGGGGACCTCGTCTACTGGCCCTCGTCGTACTACCACGTGGGCGAGTCCGCCGGCTCCGGTACCGCGTCGACCAGCGTCAACGTCGGCGTCGCGCGCGAGGAGCACCAGGCCGAGTTCGACCTGGTGCGCTTCCTGGACGGCCACGAGGCGCAGCCGCTGCCGGTACCGCCCTCTCCGCCGACCGACCCGCCCCGCCCTCTGCTGACGGCCGGCGGGACGGACGGCGTCCTGGGCGTGCCGGCGGAGCTGGCGGCTGCCCTCGGCCGGCTGCGCGACGCGACCGGGCCCGGCGCGGTGCGACGGCGGGTCGCCGGGCTGTCCGTCCAGGAACGCACCTCCGGCGGCTTCGCCCCCGTGCCGCCACCGGCGACCGGCCTGCCGGCCCCCGCGCTCACCGCTCGGGTCCGTGCGGTGACGCCGGTGGTGTGGACGGAGTGCGACGGGGTCCGGCTGTACTCGGCGCACGGGCACGTCGCGGTGACGACGCTGCCGGGTACGGCGCTGGCGACACTGCTGGACCGGCTCGGCGGCGGAAGCCCCCGCCGGGCCGCCGAGGTCCTGCACGGCCTGCCCGCGGAGGCCGGCGACGTACTGGCCCGGCTCGCCACGTTCCGGGCGCTCGACACCCGGCCCGCCGGGCGCTGACCGGCGACGGCACGCGTGAGGGGCGTGGCCCGCGGGTTCACTCACCCCTGCCGGCCACGCCCCTCACGCACCGCCGGCCGCCCGGCGGCAGGCGGTTCGTTCAGCTGTCGCGGCGCCGCTCGTCACCCTCGGTGCCTTCGGTGCCGTCGGTGCCGTCGGTGCCGTCGGTGCCGTCGGTGGCATCGGTGGCATCGGTGGCATCGGTCGCCGCCGGGCCGTCGGACTCGGTGTCCGCCACCGCCGGGGCGTCGGCGGGCTCACCCTCCGGCTGCTTGGCCTCGCCGTCCACACCCTCATCGGCGTCCTTGGCCAGACCCAGTTCCTGGACCAGCCACTTGTCGAACTCGATCGAGGCGCGGATCCAGCTGACCGTCGACGACACGTAGTGGTCGAGCGCCACACCGGTGCCGATCAGCATCTGGATCTCGCCGATCAGGCGGACCGTGCCGTCGTCGTGGGTGTGGGTGTAGACCTTCGGCCACAGCGTGCGGCGGTTCCACTCGTTGATGGTCTCCAGCAGCCGCGGCTTGTCCTCGATGCTGTGCTGCCGGTCGTAGAAGGTGCGGACGGAGAAGATCCGCTGGGCCTCCTCGCCACGGAACATGAAGTAGGTGCGGAAGTTCTCCCAGGGGGCGACAAGGTCGCCTTCCTTGTCGACCACGTACTTCAGCTTCATCTGCTCAAGCAGCTGCTTGACCAGGTCCGCGTCGGGCTTGATCGGACCGAGCGGCTTCTTGGCGGCCGCCGGCTTCTTCGGCTGCCCTCCGAAGCTGGGGATCGAGGACGGGTCGACAGACACGGGAGGGGTCCCTTCGTATGAGGCTTCGGACACCCATCCTCTCTCATGGGGCCCCCGACCTGACAACCCGCGCGGAAGGGTCCGCGCGGGCCTCTCGATCAGCCGCTCCGGCGCCGGCCCGGCCGGTGGATGCCCCTGGGGGCGGGGTGGGAGCGGAGGAAGACCCCGCCCCCACCGTGCCCGTCCTCGGTCAGCCCACGCGCTCGACGCGCAGGCCGTCCTCCAGGGCGATGTCCACCCGGACCGTGTCGCCGTCCCGGACCTCGCCGGAGAGGATCTCCCGTGCCAGCCGGTCACCGATGGCGGTCTGCACCAGGCGGCGCAGCGGACGGGCGCCGTAGGCCGGATCGTTGCCCTCGGTGGCGAGCCACTGGAGCGCCTCGGGGGTGACGTCCAGGGTGAGGCGGCGGTCCCGCAGCCGGCGCTGGAGGGCGTCGACCTGGAGCTGCGCGATGCGCGCCAGCTCGTCGCCGCGCAGCGCCTCGAAGATCACCACGTCGTCCAGCCGGTTCAGGAACTCGGGCCGGAACGCCGAGCGCACCGCCGCCATCACCTGCTCGCGGCGGCTCGCCTCGTCCGCGGACGGGTCGAGCAGATGCTGGCTGCCCAGGTTGGAGGTGAGGATCAGGATGGTGTTGCGGAAGTCGACCGTGCGGCCCTGGCCGTCGGTGAGACGGCCGTCGTCGAGGACCTGCAGCAGGATGTCGAAGACCTCGTGGTGCGCCTTCTCCACCTCGTCGAGCAGGACCACCGTGTAGGGGCGGCGCCGGACGGCCTCCGTCAGCTGGCCGCCCTCCTCGTAGCCGACGTACCCGGGAGGGGCGCCGACCAGCCGGGCGACCGAGTGCTTCTCGCTGTACTCGCTCATGTCGATGCGGACCATGGCCCGTTCGTCGTCGAAGAGGAAGTCGGCGAGGGCCTTGGCGAGTTCGGTCTTGCCGACGCCGGTCGGCCCGAGGAAGAGGAACGAGCCGGTGGGGCGGTCGGGGTCCGCGACACCCGCGCGCGAGCGGCGCACCGCGTCGGAGACGGCCCGCACGGCCTCGGCCTGGCCGATCAGCCGCCGTCCCAACTCCTCCTCCATGCGGAGCAGTTTCTCGGTCTCGCCCTCCATCAGCCGCCCGGCGGGGATACCGGTCCAGGCGGACACGACATCGGCGATGTCGTCCGGACCGACCTCCTCCTTGACCATGGTGTCGCGGGCCGCGGCCTCCTCCTCGGCGCGCGCGGCCTCCTCCAACTCCCGCTCCACGGTCGGGATCTCGCCGTAGAGGAGCTTGGACGCGGTGTCGAAGTCGCCGTCGCGTTCGGCTCGTTCGGCCTGACCGCGCAGCTCGTCGATCCGTTCCTTCAGCTCACCCACCCGGTTGAGGGACTGCTTCTCCTTCTCCCAACGCGCCGTCAGCTGCCGCAACTCCTCCTCGCGGTCGGCGAGATCGGCGCGCAGCCGGGCGAGGCGTTCCTTGGAGGCGGTGTCCGACTCGTTGGCCAGCGCCAGCTCCTCCATCCGCAGCCGGTCCACCGAGCGCTGCAACTCGTCGATCTCGACCGGCGAGGAGTCGATCTCCATCCGCAGCCGGGACGCGGCCTCGTCGACCAGGTCGATCGCCTTGTCCGGCAGGAAGCGGGAGGTGATGTAGCGGTCGGAGAGCGCGGCGGCGGCGACCAGCGCGCTGTCGGCGATCTGCACCTTGTGGTGCGCCTCGTAGCGGCCCTTGAGGCCACGGAGGATGGCGATGGAGTCCTCGACCGTCGGCTCGGCGACCAGGACCTGCTGGAAGCGGCGCTCCAGCGCGGGGTCCTTCTCGATCCGCTCGCGGTACTCGTCGAGCGTGGTCGCGCCCACCATCCGCAGCTCGCCGCGGGCCAGCATCGGCTTCAGCATGTTGCCGGCGTCCATGGCGGAGTCGCCGCCCGCGCCGGCGCCCACCACGGTGTGCAGCTCGTCGATGAAGGTGACGACGCGGCCGTCGCTGTCCTTGATCTCGGCGAGGACGGTCTTCAGCCGCTCCTCGAACTCGCCGCGGTACTTGGCGCCGGCCACCATCGCGCCCAGGTCCAGCGAGACCAGCCGCTTGTCGCGCAGCGACTCGGGGACGTCGCCCTTGACCATGCGCTGGGCCAGTCCCTCGACGACGGCGGTCTTGCCGACGCCGGGCTCACCGATCAGCACCGGGTTGTTCTTGGTCCGGCGGGAGAGCACCTGCACGACGCGGCGGATCTCGTGGTCCCGGCCGATGACCGGGTCGAGCCGGCCCTCGCGGGCGGCGGCGGTGAGGTCGGTGCCGAACTTCTCCAGCGCCTTGTAGCTGCCCTCGGGGTCCTCGGAGGTGACCCGGCGGCCGCCACGGGCGGACTGGAAGGCGGTGGCGAGCGCCTTGTCGGTGGCGCCCTGCCCGCGCAGCAGCTCGGCGGTCTGCCCGCCCTTGGCCGCCAGCCCGGTCAGCAGGTGCTCGGTCGAGACATGGCTGTCGCCGAGCTCGCGGGCGCGCTGCGCGGCGTCGGCGATCACGGCGAGGAGTTCACGGTTGGGCTGCGGCTTGGCGACGGACGCGCCCTGCACGCTCGGCAGCGCGCCGAGCAGCCGTTCCGCGCCGCCGCGCAGCGCCGCCTGGTCGGCGTCGACGGCCGCGAGCAGGTCCTGGATGTTCTCGTTGTCCTCGCCGGACAGGAGGGCGAGCAGCAGATGGGCGGGGGTGATGTCCGGATGCCCATCCGTGAGCGCCCGGTCGTTTGCGGCGCTGATCGCGTCCCGGCTCCGATTGGTCAGCTCGGCGTTCACGTGCGGTCGCTCCTCCTTGCCGAAAGTCGCCTATACAAAGTTGAGTCTAGAGCACTCAAGAACATTTTGCATGCGCCGCACCCGCCCGTCCACCGGGCCTCCGCTGACCGGGCGAGCCCGGCGAGCCCGGTGCCCGGCCGCTCGTCGGCGGGGCGCATGACCCGCGCCCGCACCCCGTGCTCCTATGCTCAGCGCATGGCTCTCGACGTGCGGAACCCCGACCCGGACTACCTCTCCTTCTGGCGCGAACGCCATGTCTGTACCCTGACCACGCACCGCAGGGACGGCTCACCGCACGTCGTACCCGTCGGCGTCACCTACGACCCCGACGCGGGCCTCGCCCGGGTGATCACCGGTGGCCACAGCACCAAGGTCGCCAACGTCCGGGCGGCCGGCGAGGCGGGCGCACGGGTCGCGGTCTGCCAGGTCGACCGCGCCCGCTGGGCCACCCTGGAGGGCGTCGCCACCGTCAACGACGACCCGGAGGCCGTGGCGGAGGCGGTACGCCGGTACACCGAGCGCTACCGGGAACCGCGCGTCAACCCGGACCGGGTCGTCATCGAGATCGCGCTCGACCGCGCCATGGGGCGCGGCTGACCAGGGGCGTGTCCCTCTCAGCCAAAGCGGCGCGGCCCCGTCAGTTCACGTAGACCCAGCCGGCCAGCGTCTCCGGTACCGCGTCCGGGACATCACACGTGCCCTCCGCCGGGCACGGTGCCCGGCCGCCGCCGAAGACCACCAGCGCGTCACCGGTCCACCCCACATACGGCCCGGACAGCCGGTCGCCCTCCTCCAGCGGCAGCCGCGGAACCTCGGCCCAGCGGTCCGCCGCCGGGTCGTAGGCCCGGCCGGGAGCCAGCGCCACGTCCCCGGTCCACCGGTAGCCGATCCGGTCCGCCGCGTCGTCCCCGGCGGACGGCGGACCGGCCAGCTCCCGCCAGCGGTCTGCCGCGATGTCGTAGGCGTGCGATCCGCCGTCGTCCAGGAACAGCACCGTGCCGCCGGCCGCGACCCCGGCGGAGGACCGGCCGACGCCCGGCCGGGGCGGCGCGGCGGCCCGGGTCCACTCCCCGCTGCCGGGCGCCAGCACCCAGATCTCCGAACCGTCGCCCGAGACGGCCACGACGCGCTCGGGTGCGGCGACGAGCGACACCGTGCCCGGTGCGGCCGGGTCGCCCTCCCGGGCGTCCGGGTCGTCCTCGCGGGCCTCCTGGTCGTCCTCCCGGACCTCCGGGGCCTCCGGGGCCGCGTACGGGCCCGGGTCGAGCAGGCGTGTCGTGCCGTCGGCGGGGTCCACGGCCACGACTCCCGGTTCACCGGAGTCCGTGGTCACCGCGTAGGAATGCCCGATGATCAGCTCCCCACCCGCGACGACCGCCGTGTGCGGCGGCTCCCCCACACCGGCATCGGCCGTCAGCTTCCCCTCGGACAGGGGAATTCCCCGCCAGGAGTCCGCGACCGGGTCGTACGCGAGCAGTCCGCCCACCGACCCGTCCCCCGGGCCGTGGCCGCCGTGACCGGAGGTCGCCGTCACCGGCCCGAACAGCACCTCGCCGCCGTCCCACTGCGCGAACCCACCCGGCGCCAGAGCCAGACCGCCGGGCGGCGCGGCCATCGGCAGCCACTCGCCCGACGGCGTCCAGACCGCTCCGTCGGTCAGCGGCTCGCCGTACCGGTACGCCTCCCCGCCCTCCGCCGCCACCCCACTCCACACCACCAGGCGGTCGCCCGCCCAGACCGTGCCCGTCCCGAACCGTTCGCTCAGCGGCGCCGGGGTGATCTCCTCCCACACCCCACCCGCGTGCGGAGAGTCCTCCGGCTCCGCCGAGCCCGGCCAGTCCAGCCACACCAGCGCCAGGCCGGTGGCCAGCCAGGCCGCCGTGATGCCCGCGAGGACCGCGGTGCCCCGGCGGCGGCCGGGGCGCCGGGCCCGGCCGTCACCGGCGGCACCACCGGCGTCGTCCACCGGCTCCCGGTCACCTCCGGTGCCGTGGCCGTCGTCCACCGTGTCCGCGCCGCTCCCGCTCATACCGGTTGAGACGAGCGGGACCGAAGCCCAGTTCCGGGGCGCCGGACGCCGTGTCCCGGGGCGCGGCGGCGCCCCGGGCGCGGGCCACGTCACCGAAAGCGGTGGACGGCCAAGCCGCGCCGCGCCTACGCTGTTCGCGATGAGCAGCCCCGAGGCATCCAGACGCCGGCCACCGGTAGTGCGGTGGCCGTCCGCGTCGTGCCCTCGTGCCGCCTCCCACTGAGGCCGCGCGCTGACGCGCCGCGTTCTTCTCCCACCCCGCCGCCGGACCGCCGGGTAGCCCACGGGCCCCCGGGCGCGATGCAGCGCGGCGCGGATTCCACCTTCAGGCAGCCGGGTTGACGCCCACGCCTCGACGGCGCCCGCCCGCCGGGCTCCGCAGCAGCTGACCGTCCCCCGCGGCCACCGCCTCCCCCGGGCCGGCGCGCCGTGCGCGGCGGATCACGGACGCGCGCCCACCGGACCCTCCGTCCGCCCCGGCCCACCGCCCTCCGGCGCCGATTCCCCCTGTCCACACGCCCGTTGACGCTTGCCTCCGCCTGCCTGGCGGCGGCCCGACTCAGGGAAGACCACCCGTGCCACTAGTCATCTACGTACTCGGCCTGGCCGTGTTCGCCCAGGGAACATCCGAGTTCATGCTCGCCGGCCTGGTGCCGGACATCGCCGAGGACCTGGGGATCTCGATCCCCGCCGCCGGTTCGCTCACCACCGCCTTCGCGGTAGGAATGATCGTCGGAGCGCCCCTGATGGCGGCGGTCAGCCGCCGCTGGCCGCGCCGCCGGGCGCTCCTCGCCTTTCTGCTGACGTTCGTCGCCACACATGTCGTCGCCGCGCTGACCTCGGAGTTCGCGGTGCTGCTCGCCGCCCGCACGGTCGGCGCGCTCGCCAACGCGGGATTCCTCGCGGTCGCCCTGTCCACCGCGATCGGCGTGGCCGGGCCGCAACGGACGGGACGGGCCACCGCCGTCCTGCTCGGCGGGGTCACCGTTGCCTGTGTCGCCGGCGTACCCGGCGGAGCCGCCCTCGGCCAACTCTGGGGCTGGCGTTCGGCGTTCTGGGCCGTGGCGCTGATCTCGCTGCCCGCCGTGGCCGCCGTGGCCCACTCCGTACCGTCGGGCCGGGGCGAGACCGGACAGCGGCCGGTCGCGGTCCGCGCCGAACTGCGTGCCCTGCGAACACCGTCACTGGCCCGGTCGCTGGGGCTCTGCGCCCTCAGCAGCGGCGCGATGTTCTGCACCTTCACCTACCTCGCTCCGCTGCTGACCGGCACCAGCGGACTCGACGCCTCCCGGGTGCCGCTGGTACTGGGCCTGTTCGGGCTGGGAGCCTGTGCCGGAACCGCCGTGGGCGGCCGCTACGCCGACCGCAGGCCGGGCCGCTTCCCCTTCACCGTCGCCCTCGCGCTCGGCGCGGGCTGGACCGCACTCGCGCTGCTGGCCACCGAACCGGTGGCCGTCCTGGTGCTGGTGACCGTGCAGGGCGCGCTGTCGTTCGCCACCGGGACCGTGCTGATGGCCACCGTGCTGGGCCAGGCAGGCGACGCGCCCACCCTCGGCGGCGGCTTCGCCACCGCGGCGTTCAACGTCGGCGCGGCACTCGGGCCGGCGCTCGGCGGCCTGGTCATCGGCGCGGGCCTGGGCTACCGGGCGCCGGTCTGGGTCAGCGCGCTGCTCACGGCGCTGGCCTGCGCGGCGGCAGCCCTGTCCTCCCGCCCCAGCCCGGCGACGGATGCGCCGGACCCAGGCCCAAGGCCGGACCCCGACCCGAGGCCACACGCCGCCGGACACTGAGCGGGTGAACAGCGCGGGGTGAGCGACGGCGGCCGAGGCCGGGCGCCGTCACCCACCCCGCGCTGTTCACCCGCTCAGTGTCCGGCGGCGTGTGGCCTCGGGTCGGGGT
>NZ_BHZI01000157.1 GCF_004305975.1 Streptomyces otsuchiensis | reverse complement strand
GGCTCTTCCGGTACGGGCGGGGGCGTGCGGGAACGTACCCGGCCATTGTCGCGCACCGGGCGCCGCTCCCCGGGCGCCGGGCGCCCTGTCCGCGCGCACGGGCGGCGGACAGGGCGGTGGACGGAGCGGTGACGGAGCGGTGGACAGCGGGACAGCGGGGCGGGCCCCGGTTCCGGCCCTGGCGGGGCGCCGGCTCAGATGTCGGTCAGGCGGATTCCGGCGTGCGCCTTGTAACGGCGGTTGACCGAGATCAGGTTGGCCACGAGCGACTCGACCTGGTGCGCGTTGCGGAGCCGCCCGGCGAAGACCCCGCGCATGCCGGGGATCAGCGAGGCGAGGGCCTGGACGATCTCGCAGTCCGCGCGCACCTCGCCGAGCACCATCACATCGGTCGGGATCTCGTCGATCTCACGGTCCTGGAGAAGCACCCCGGACAGGTGGTGGAACGCGGCGGTGACGCGGGACTCCGGCAGCAGGGCGGCTGCCTGCTCGGCCGCGCTGCCCTCCTCCACCGCCAGGGCGTGGGCGCCCTTCTTGTCGAAGCCGAGCGGGTTGACGCAGTCCACGACGAGCTTGCCCGCCAGTTCCTCGCGCAGGTCGGTGAGAGTGGCGGCGTGGCCGCTCCACGGCACCGCGACGATCACGATGTCGCTGCGCCGGGCGCACTCGGCGTTGCCGGCGCCCTCGACACCGACCGGGCCGAGCAGTTCGTCACCGGCGATGTCCCGGGCGCGTTCGGCGGAGCGGGAGCCGATGATCACCCGCTGCCCGGCGAGGGCCAGCCGGTAGGCGAGGCCCCGTCCCTGGTCGCCGGTGCCGCCGAGGACACCGACCACCAGGCCGGAGACATCGGGCAGCTCCCAGGGGTCCTTCGCCGCCGGCTTCGCCGCGGCTGCGTTCGCGTTCTCCTCAGGTGCGCTCATGGCTCATGATCCTGCCAGGAGCCGACGGTCCGCGCGCCGGGGCCTACCGGTCGGTAGGTGCGTGAGGGCGTGGGATTTCCCACGCCGGGGGCGTGCGTGCCGGAGTGGGCGTCGGGCGCGTACGCCGTCAGCCGGAGCGCCCGCCGCGGTTGTCGCCGCTCCGGCCACCGTCGCCGCCACTGCCGGGCCCGGTGCCGGGCCGGTCGTCATCGCCCTCCCGGTCCTCGTCGCGCCAGCGCGGGTCCGTGCGCCACGCCTCGTCCCGGTTGTGGGCGATCTCCATGGCGCGCGCGGCCTCCTCGCGACTGGCGTAGGGGCCCATCCGGTCCTTGCCGGGGCAGTCCATGCCCTCCTCGACCGTCTGGTGCTTGAGGCAGTAGTACCACTCGCCGGCCTTGCCGGTGGGCTTGCGCCTGAAGAGAGCCATACCGTCATCCTGCCCGCCGGTCGGCTCCCCAGCCACCCGCCGGAACGGCCGTTCAGGGGTGGTGGCCCGGCACGGCCCGGCCGGCGGGTGCGGGCGGCATGCGGCCGGGGTCGGGGGCGGGGTCGGCCCACGTCACCCGTTGTACGGCGCTGTGCGGCCGACGGGCGGCGCCATAGACTCGGCGTATGTCTGCGCAGTCTGCTCTCGTCCCCGGCACCGTCTCACCCATGCGGTCCGTCCCGTCCACGATCCGGCGTCCGGAGTACGTCGGGAAGAAGGCACCGACTCCCTACACCGGGCCGGAGGTGCAGGACGAGGAGACCATCGAGCGGATGCGGGTGGCCGGCCGGATCGCCGCCCAGGCCCTGGTGGAGACGGCCGCGCATATCGCGGACGGCGTGACCACCGACCAACTCGACGTGGTGGCCCACGAGTTCCTCTGCGACCACGGCGCCTACCCCTCGACGCTCGGCTACCGGGGGTATCCGAAGTCGCTGTGCACCTCGGTCAACGAGGTGATCTGCCACGGAATCCCCGACACCACGGTGCTGCGGGACGGCGACATCGTGAACCTGGACATCACCGCGTTCATCGGGGGCGTGCACGGCGACAACAACGCCACGTACTTCGTGGGTGGCGAGCAGGCGGCCGACGAGGAGTCGCGGCTGCTGGTGGAGCGGACCAGGACGTCGCTCGACCGCGCCATCAAGGCGGTGCGCCCGGGCCGGCAGATCAACGTGATCGGCCGGGTGATCGAGTCCTACGCCAAGCGGTTCGGCTACGGCGTGGTGCGGGACTTCACCGGACACGGCATCAACAGCTCGTTCCACTCGGGCCTGATCATCCCCCACTACGACGACCCGGGCTCGACCACCGTGATGCGGCCGGGCATGACCTTCACCATCGAGCCGATGCTGACGCTCGGCACCCACGAGTGGGACATGTGGGCCGACGACTGGACGGTCGTCACCAAGGATCTGCGTCGCACGGCGCAGTTCGAGCACACGCTGGTGGTCACGGACGGCGCCGCGGAGATCCTCACCCTCCCCTGAACGGCGGCCCGGACTCCCCCGGACGGACTTTTTACCGACAGCTTGTCGGCAACACCTTGACTTAGGTAAACCTAAGTAGAGAGGATGACGGGGCACGGCTGCCTGCTGTGCCCCGTTCCCGGCCTCCGGAGGTCCGTTGTGACCGCGCCCGTCGCGACTCCCTTTTCCACCCAGATCCGCGAAGCCTCGCACGAGCAGCACACCGAGGCCGAGAACTCCTCCTTCATGAGCGAACTCCTCGGCGGCGGCCTCGGGGTGGAGGCGTTCCGCCTCTACACCGAACAGCTCTGGTTCGTGTACCAGGCCCTGGAGGGCCCCACCGCGCAGCTCGCCTCCGACCCCGTCGCGGGGCCGTTCGTCCAACCCGAACTGGCCCGGGTGGGACAGCTGGAGCGCGACCTCGACCACATGCACGGCTCGCCCGACTGGCGCGCCACGGTGACGCCACTGCCGGCGACCGCCGCCTACGCCGACCGGATCCGCGAGACGGCGGCCGAGTGGACCGGTGGCTACGTCGCCCACCACTACACCCGCTACCTCGGCGACCTCTCCGGCGGACAGGTGATCCGCTCCATCGCCGAGAAGACCTGGGGCTTCGAACCCAAGGGCGACGGCGTGCGGTTCTACGTCTTCGAGAGCATCGGCAACCCGGCCGCGTTCAAGCGCGAGTACCGCACGCTGCTGGACGCCGTCCCCGCCGACGACGCCGAGCGGCTGCGGATCGTCGAGGAGTGCAAGCGCGCCTTCTCGCTGAACTCCGCCGTCTTCAAGGACCTGGGCGCGGCCACCGCCCGCTGAACGCGCACCCGGCCGCCGTCCCGCCGGGCAGCGCCGCGCAGCGCTACGGCGCCGCGCTCATCCCCACTCCGCCCGCCCGGTCGTGCGCCCTGCCGCACGGCCGGGCGCGCGATCCCCGTGCCCGGCCCGCCCTCACGGCGCCGGGCGCACGCCAGGACCCGTTCGGGGGCGGGCCCCTGGCACCCGGGCGGCGGGCCACCACCACGGTGCCCGCCGCCCGCCGTCATGTGCGCTCCCGTCACGCAACCCGGGGCCCCGCCGTCCCGGCCGGGCACCGGCAGGCGGACGACGTACCCCGCCCGGCGGCAGCGGTCGCGGGAGGCGAGGAGGCGAGGAGGCGATGTCATCTTCTCCAAGTCGCGACACCGGCCGACTGACGAAGCGCGAGAGGGACGCCGGCATCGCCTGGGCGGCCCGTGAGGCGCGTGGCGGAGGTGTGGAACGGGCGTCACATGCCGCTGCCCGCCCGGCTTGTCGGAGCCGGGCGGGCAGCGGGACGTGGGTTGATCAGTCGGCCAGCGGGGAGGTGCGGCGACGGGTCACCCAGTAGGCCGCGCCGCCGGCGACGGTCACGGCCGCGGCGAGGCCCGCGAGGGCACCCACCGGGGTTCCGGTGCTGGCCAGGGCTCCGCCCTGGAGCCCGTTGTTGACGCCGCCCTGCGCACCGCCCTGCGGCAGCGGCGAGGTGCCACCGGTCTGCGGGGCGGGGGTGTTGCCGCCGCCGGCGCCCGGGCCGGGCAGCTGGGCGTTCTCGTCCAGCGACACCGCGACGGTCAGCGGGTCGAGCGACTCGCCCTCGCCGTAGAAGCCGCCGAACGCCTCGGCACCCTCAGCCGTGAGCACGGCGGGGATGTCCTCCAGGACGATGACGTCGTCCACCGGGTTCAGCGCGCCGGCCGGGATCTCCAGGTCGGCCACGACGACGCCGGTGTACTCGACGACATCACCGCTGAGGGTGTGGGAGACCACGTCGGCGACCAGGGTGCCGGTGGTGCCGTTGACCTCGACGCCGAGCGCGGAGAACTTCAGGTCCAGCTCGTAGTCGCCGTCGCTCTTCTCGTGGCCGACGAACCGCACGCCGCCGTCGAAGGTGGCCTCCAGCGCGTCGCCGTCGGCGTCGAACTCGCCCTGAGCGTCCGGGAAGCGGTAGGTGCCGTCGCCGTTGTCGGTGGCGCCGTCGAAGAGCTCGACGGAGCCGGAGGCGATCGGTCCGGTCACGTAGTTGCGGAACGATTCACGGACACCCCAGTCGAGGGTGCCGTCCTCCACGGAACCGGAGACCGGGTCTTCGCCGTCGCCGTCGCCGCCGTCACCGCCATCGCCATCGCCGTCGTCGTCACCCGGGTTGGTCGGGTCCGTCGGGTCGGTCGGGTTGGTGGGGTCCGTCGGGTTGGTGGGGTCCGTCGGGTCCGTCGGGTCCGTCGGGTCCGTCGGATCCGTCGGATCCGTGGGATCGGTCGGGTCCGTCGGGTCCGTCGGGTCCGTGGGATCGGTCGGGTCCGTCGGGTCCGGCTCCGACGGCGGTGCCGCCGTGACCGTCAGCGTCGCCGCGTCCAGGTCGGTTCCCGCCTCGTACAGCGGCTCCGGGGAGAGCGGCGAGACGAAGGCGGCGGCGCCGTCCTCGGTGAGCGTCGCCGGGATGTCCGCGAAGACCATGGCGCCATCGGCACCACGCCCCGGGGAGACCCCGCTCATGTCGAGCTCGGCGAACTCGACGTCCTCGGTGGTGTCCCCGCCGATGGTGACGTCGGCGATGATGACGCCGCCGGTGCGTCCCTCGGTCTGCACGCGCAGGTCGGAGATCTTCAGGTCGAGCAGACCGCCGTGGCCCTCGAAGTGCACGCTGCCGTCGAAGGAGGTGTCGACGGAGTGGCTGCCGAGGTCGTAGCTGCCGGTGCCGTCGGTGAAGACGAAGGTGCCGTCGTCGTTGCGCTCGGCGCCGTCGTCCACGGTGATGGAACCGTGGGCTATCGGGCTGGTGATGTAGTTGCGGAAGGACTGCTTGAGTCCCCAGTCGAGGGTGCCGTCCACCAGGTCGATGGTGTTGGCGGGCGCCGTGTCGTCGGCTGCCGCCGGGGCGGCGAAGGCCGTCGCGGCGAGCACGGTGGCGGTGGCGGCCGCGAGCAGCAGGCGGCCGGAGCGGGCGCCGCGCGTGCGAGTGGCGGTCATGGTTCGGGTGTCTCCTTGTCTGCAAGGGGGGCAGTGGTCCGCTGCGCGCGGGTGCGGCGCAGGACCAGGTATCCGGCACCGGCGAGCACCAGGAGTGCTACGACGCCGGTGACCAGCAGTGGCATGGGGGACGAGGAGGATTCTTCGGCTGCCTCCTCCTGCGCCGCGGCCGGATCGGGCTCCGGCTCGGGGTCGGGTTCCGGTTCCTCGGTGGGCTCGCTGCCGAGGTCTGGAAGGGCGGGGAGTTCGGCGGCCTCGTCGACGGCCACGGCGAGCGTGACCGGGTCCATGGCGGTGCCGGCGGAGTAGAGGCCGCCGAAGGCGTCGGCGCCCTCCTCGGTCAGCTCGGCGGGCGCCTCGACGAGGTGGAACAGCCCGTCCTCGGCGTCGACTTCGGGGACCTCGAAGGTGACGAGCGGCTGTGCGCGCCTCGTCTCTCCCTCGGTGGTGACGTCGGCGAGGAGTGTGCCGGTGCCGTCGTCGACCTCGACGGTGACCGTCTCGAACAGCAGGTCGAGGTCGTTGCCGGTGAAGTGGAGTCCACCGGTGAACGCGGCGCTGAGGGTGCCGGCGTCGGTGTCGATCTCGCCGGTGCCGTCGGGGAAGCGGAAGAGTGCCCCGCCGTCCTGGGCACCGTCGTTGAGCTCCCAGCCGCCCTCGGCGATGTCGCCGGTGACGAACTCGCGGAAGGTGCGGCGGATGCCCCAGTCGATGGCGGCGTCGGTGATCTCCCGGGCGTCCTCGGCCTCGTCGGCGTCCTCTTCGGCCTCTTCCCCGGGGTCGTCGGAGCTGTCCGACGGCGAGGGGTCCGGGTCCGGGGTGCCGGCGCGGTCCGGCGCGGGGTCGAGGGTTTCGGCGGTGAAGGTCACCGGGTCGAGCGGGTCGCCGGGGTTGTAGAAGCCGGCGAAGGCGGTGGCGCCCTCGTTGGTGAGGGTCGCGGGGACACCGGAGACAGAGATCTGGGTACCGCCCCTCAGGTCCACGCCCGAGAGGTCGAGGGTGGCGAAGGAGACCCCGGAGGACTCGCTCACGGCGCCGGTGTCCCGGTCCTTGCTGCGCATGTCGACCAGCAGCGTGCCGCTGTTGCCGCTGACGCGTACGGCCGGGTTGCTGATCGTCAGGTCCAGTTCGTAGGTGCCGCTCTCGTCCTGGTGGCCGTAGAAGCGGACGCCGCCGGAGTAGCGGGCGGTGACGGCACCGGTGCCGGGGTCGTAGTCGCCGCTGGCGGAGTGGAACCGGAACTGGTTGCTGCCGACGGTGGCGGCGCCTCCGGAGAGGCTCCAACTGCCCTGCGCGATGGGCCCGGTGACGTAGTTGAGGAAGGAGGACCGGATGCCCCAGTCCAGGCGGCCGCCGGAGACGGTTCGTTCGGCGGCGTGTGCGGGCCCGGGGAGGAACCCGAGTGTGAGGGCCGCCAGCAGCACCGCGAGCAGCCCCGCACGGGCGGTGCCGCGGCAGCGGACGGGTGAGGGCAGCATCGGGTGGTCCTCCGAACCGGGGGGCAAAGGGTGAGGTTAGGCTAACCTAAACTACGTTTGGCCTTGTCGGAACCCCGGTCCAACCCGGCCCGGAACCGAGCCAGAAAGGCGGAGCCAGGTGCAGCACCGGTCCAGACTCCTCGGAACCCTCCTCGCGTCCCTCGCCGTGGTGTTCGCCACCTCCGCCTGTGGCAGCGGCAGCGCCGGCAGCGGTGGCGGTGACGGCTCCGCGAGCGCCACCGGCGGCGCCGGGACCACGGCGGAGGCCGCCGCCGACCGGATCGAGTTGCTGGACGGACCACCCCCGGAACCCACGCTGCCCGTCGAGGTGGAGTCCGCCGACGGCACACCGGTCACCGTCGAGACCGCCGAGCGGATCGTGCCGCTGTCGGGGTCCATAGCGGAGGTCGTCTACACCCTCGGGCTCGGGGACCGGGTCGTCGCCCGCGATGTCACCGCCACCTTCGAGGAGGCGGCCGAACTCCCGGTCGTCACCCGGGGACACGAGGTCTCCGCCGAGAGCGTGCTGTCCCTGCGGCCGGACGTCGTCCTGGTCGAGGACACCACCGGGCCCGCCGAGGCGATCGACCAGATCCGCTCCGCCGGCATCCCCCTGGTCGTCTTCGACACCCCCCGTGAACTGGAGGCGGTGACCGGCCGCATCGAGGCCGTGGCCGCCGCGCTCGGGGTCGACGAGGCCGGGCAGCGGCTGGTCGAGCGCACCGAGGGCCGGATCGCCGCCGCGCAGGAGGCGATTCCCGCCGAGGGCGACCGCCCCCGCGTCGCCTTCCTCTACCTGCGCGGCACCGCGAGCGTCTATCTGCTCGGCGGCGCCGGCTCCGGCGCCACCTCGCTGATCGAGGCGGCGGGCGCGATCGACGCGGGCGTCGAGTCCGGCCTGGAGAAGGACTTCACCCCCATCACCAGCGAGGCGCTGGCCGCCGCCGCACCCGACGTCATCCTGGTGATGTCCAAGGGGCTGACCTCCGTCGGCGGTGTCGACGGGCTGCTGGAGATCCCCGGCATCGCCGAGACCCCCGCGGGAATGGACCGCCGCGTCGCCGCCGTCGACGACGGAGTGCTCCTCAACTACGGGCCCCGCACCGACGAGGTGCTCGCCTCCCTCGCCGAGCAGATCCACGCCGAGGGGACATCCGAGCAGTGAGCACCACTCCCGCG
Source organism: Streptomyces otsuchiensis (assembly GCF_004305975.1). Lineage (GTDB taxonomy): Bacteria > Actinomycetota > Actinomycetes > Streptomycetales > Streptomycetaceae > Streptomyces > Streptomyces otsuchiensis. The sequence continues at coordinate 6,024 of NZ_BHZI01000157.1, read as the reverse complement.
CCGGCCCGGCGGGCCGGCCCCGAGGACGAACGGCCGCATCCGCTTCCCGGCTCCGGCGGCCGGCCGGCCGGGGCCGATCACCCCGGCGCCGCCGACAGCACCGACCACACCGACAGCACCGGCACACCCCCCTCCGGCCACCGCACCCGCGTGGCGAGGGCGACCGCGCTGACGATCGGGCTGCTGGCCGCCCTGGTCGCGACCGCACTGGCCGCCGCCTCCATCGGCGCCTACCAGATCCCCTTCGCCGACGTCATCGCCTCCGTCTCCCACCGGCTCGGCGCCGGAGGCCGTGAACTCGACCGGGTGGCCGAGAGCGTGCTCTGGAACGTGCGGCTGCCGCGCGTGGTCCTGGCCCTCCTGGTCGGCGCCTCCCTGGGCTGCGCGGGTGCGCTGATGCAGGGGGTCTTCGGCAACCCGCTCGCCGAACCGGGCGTCATCGGGGTCTCGGCGGGCGCGGCCGTCGGGGCGGTGGCCGCCATCGCCTTCGGGCTCACCGTCTTCGGCAACTGGACCGTCGCCGTCTGCGCGTTCCTCACCGGGCTCGCCACCGTCCTGCTGGTGTACGCCCTCTCCCGGTCCGGCGGCCGGACCGAGGTGGTCACGCTGATCCTGACCGGCGTGGCCGTCAACGCCTTCGCGGGCGCGCTGATCGGTCTCTCCATCTTCTTCGCCGACAACGCCCAGCTGACCGAGATCACCTTCTGGCAGCTCGGCTCCCTCGCGCAGGCGACCTGGCCCAAGGTGCTGGCCGTCCTTCCCGCCGCCGTGATCGGCCTCGTCGCCGCCCCCTGGTACGCCCGCAAGCTGGACCTGCTGGCGCTCGGCGAGAAGCCGGCACGTCACCTGGGTGTGGACGTCGAACGGCTGCGCATCTCGCTGGTGCTGGTGGTGGCCCTGCTGACCGCCGCCGCCGTCGCGGTCGCGGGCATCATCACCTTCGTCGGGCTGCTGGTACCGCACCTGCTGCGCATGATCGCCGGCCCGGGGCACCGCTTCCTGGTGCCGGGCAGCGCGCTGGCCGGCGCGCTGGTCCTGCTCGCCGCGGACCTGGCCGCCCGCACCATCGCCGCCCCTGCCGAACTGCCGCTGGGCGTGCTGACCGCCCTGATCGGCAGCCCGTTCTTCTTCTGGCTGCTCCGCCGGACCCGTCGCCGCCAGGGAGGGTGGGCATGACGATCGACCAGGTGATCACCAGGCTGCTGGGCAACCGGGCGGTCTCACCGCCGAAGCCGCACGCGCCGGGCGCCGTGCTGGCGGAGGCGCGGGAGGTGTCGCTGCGGCTGGGCGAACGCCCCGTGCTGGACGGGGTGTCGCTGGCCGTGCGCACGGGCGAGGTGCTGGCGCTGGTCGGCCCCAACGGCGCCGGCAAGTCGACGCTCCTCGCGGCGCTCTCCGCCGACCTCACGGTCGACTCCGGCGAGGTCCTGATCGACGGCCGCCCGGCCGCCGGCTGGTCCACCCGTGACCTGGCGCTGCGCCGCTCGGTGCTGCCGCAGGCCGCGACGCTCTCCTTCCCGTTCCTCGTGGACGAGGTGGTGCGGATGGGCCGTGCGCCCTGGGCCGGGACGGCCGCCGAGGACGAGGACGAGACGGCGGTCGCGGAGGCGATGGCCGCCACGGAGGTGACGCGCTTCGCCGCGCGGTCCTTCTCCGCGCTCTCCGGTGGCGAGAAGGCCCGGGTGGCGCTCTCCCGGGTGCTGGCGCAGCGGACCTCCCTGCTGCTGCTCGACGAGCCGACCGCCGCACTCGACCTGCGCCACCAGGAACTGGTGCTGACCATCTGCCGCGAACGCGCCGCCGCCGGGGACGCGGTGGTGGTCGTCGTGCACGACCTGGGGCTGGCGGCCGCCTACGCCGACCGGGTCGCGGTGCTGGCCGGCGGCCGGATCGCCGGCGACGGTCCGCCGGCTGAGACGCTCACCCCCGAACTGCTGAGTGACGTCTACCACCATCCGGTGGAGGTCCTGGCCCACCCCGACACCGGCGTGCTGCTCATCTTGCCTGTGCGCCAAGCCCGTTGACCCAGCACACCTGAAATCCCGCACGGAGAGTGATCCCGGGCGGACAGGGAGGAACCAGCCAACAGCGCCGGACTTGTACGCAAAGTTTCAACCAACGGAACACAAACCTCCACGACATCCCCTACTCTCATCTGAGTGCCCGGGCGCCTGCCATGGGGAGATGGCAGCGGCGCTCCGATCGGGACTCTGCGGTGATTGCGACGATTGCGGTGACTCAACGGTGACTTCGCTCTGGGGGGCTCATGCGGAATGCGGGAATATCCAGACCGGCCCCGGGAGAGCGGCAGCACATACCCCTCTCCCGGTCCCGTGCCAGGACCGGCGCCAAACCCCGCTGGTACGCGTCGGTCGCCGTCGCCACTGACGCCACCGGTGTCCTCGTCCCGGTGCTGGCCGTCCAGTTGGCCACCGGCCGCCCCGGGCCCCTGCTGACCGCCACCGTCGCCACCGCCGGCTGGCTCGGCGTCCGTGCCGCCCACCGCCGCTACACCCGGCGCAGCCTGGGCGAGTCACGCGGACTGCTCGCCGCCGTGCACGACTGGGCCATCCTCATCGGCTGCCTCGCGGTGCTGCGCGTCCTCACCGGCGAGAGCTCGCCCGTCCTGACCTCCGTCGCCGCGCTGCTGCCCGCGCTCGTCATCACCAGTCTCGTCGGCGCGCTGCTGCACGCCCACCTGACCGGCCAGCGGCGGCGGGCCCACGCGGTGCGACGGGTGCTGCTCGTCGGCGAACCCCCGGCGGCGGACGCAGTCGCCGCCCAGCTCGCCGCGCGCACCGACCACCCCTACGTGGTCATCGGCGCCGTCCCCGTCGGCGACGCCACGCTCTCCTGCGGCGTGCCGGAGACGGCGCGGCTCAGCGCCGAGGCGTCCGTCGCCGGAAGCCAGGACGGCGCACTCGTCCTGGACGCGGCGCGCCGTCTGGACGCCGACCAGATCCTGGCGGTCCCGGGCGCCCACCTCACCGGCGAACGACTGCGGCGGATGAGCTGGGCGGTGCACGACGCCGGGCTGCCGCTGACGGTCGCCACCGGGCTGAGCGATGTGGCGCTGCGCCGCGTCGAGGTCGAATCCGCCGCCGGGCTGAGCCTGCTGCATGTGGCTCCGCCCACCCGGCGTGGCGCGCCGGTCGTGCTGAAGGCCGTGCTCGACCGTGTCGGCGCCGCCGCCCTGCTGGTGCTGCTGGCCCCGCTGCTGACGCTGATCGCCGTCCTGGTCCGGCTGGACTCGCGCGGCCCCGCGCTCTACCGGCAGCGCCGCGTCGGCCACCACGGCGCCCACTTCACCATCTGGAAGTTCCGGACCATGGTCGAGGGCGCGGACCGGCTGCGCGAGGAGCTGGAGGACGCCAACGAGGCCCACGGCGGACCGCTGTTCAAACTCCGGCAGGACCCGCGGATCACCCGGACCGGCCGCGTGTTGCGGCGCTTCTCCCTGGACGAGCTGCCGCAGCTGGTCAATGTGCTGAACGGCACGATGTCCCTGGTCGGGCCGCGCCCGCCGCTGCCGGAGGAGGTGGCCCAGTACACGGCCGCCGAGGGCCGCCGGCTGCTGGTCAAGCCGGGCATGACCGGCCCCTGGCAGGTCAGCGGGCGGTCGGATCTCTCCTGGGACGAGAGTGTCGCGCTGGACGTGTCCTACGCGGACAACTGGTCGATCACCCAGGACCTCGACGTGCTGGGCCGTACCGCGCGGGCCGTCGTCAACGGCCGTGGCGCCTACTGACGTCCGGTCGCCGGCCGCGACGCCCCGTGGGCGGGGACGCGCGGCCGGCGGAACCCTCTAGGAGTTCTTGTGCAACCACCACTGGTAGGTGTCCCGGATGCCGTCCGGGAGGGCCACCGACGGCTCGAAGCCCAGCTTCCGCAGCCGGGTGACGTCCAGCAGTTTGCGCGGGGTGCCGTCGGGGCGGCTGGTGTCCCAGGTGACGCGGCCGGTGAAGCCGGTGACCTCGGCGACCAGCGCCGCCAGTTCCGCGATGGTGAGGTCCTCGCCGCAGCCGACGTTGACCGGACTCGGCTCGTCGTAGGCGCGCAGCAGCGCCAGGCAGGCGCGGGCCAGGTCGTCGCTGTGGAGGAACTCCCGGCGGGGGGTGCCGCTGCCCCACAGCACCACCTCGTCCCGGCCGGAGGTCACGGCCTCGTGGAAGCGGCGGATCAGTCCCGGCAGCACGTGCGAGGTCTCGGGGTCGAAGTTGTCCCCGGGGCCGTAGAGGTTGGTCGGCATCGCCGAGATGTACCGGCGGCCGTACTGCCGCCGGTAGGACTTCACCTGGCTGATGCCGGCGATCTTCGCCAGCGCGTAGGGCTCGTTGGTCGGCTCCAGCGGCCCGGTCAGCAGCGCCTCCTCCCGGATCGGCTGCTCGGCGAACTTGGGGTAGATGCAGGAGGAGCCGAGGAAGAGCAGCCGGTCGACGCCGGCGGCGTGGGCGCCGGCCAGGACGCTCAGCTGGACCAGCAGGTTGTGCTCCAGGAAGTCCACCGGGTAGGTCGAGTTCGCCATGATGCCGCCGACCTTCGCCGCCGCCAGCACCACGGCGTCCGGCCGCTCCGCGCGCAGCATCCGCTCCGTGGCCGGTGCGTCCCGCAGGTCCAGTTCGTCGCGGGTGCGGGTGATCACCTCGTAGCCCTCGTCCGTCAGGTGCCGGGTGACGGCGGAGCCGACCAGGCCGCGGTGTCCGGCGACGAAGATCCGTGCGCCCGATGGCAGCAGTGCGGAAGCAGATGTCATGCCGCGGATTCTGCCAGCAGCGCCCGGCGTTCCCGCCACCTGCCCGCGAACCGGGTCGATCCCGGCGTTCCGCACCCCTCCACCTCTCCGGCCGGCGCGTGTGCCGGCCGGAGTTCCGCCGCACCAGCCGCACCAGCCGCACGACCGGAACCACCCGTACGACCGGAACCACCCGTACGACCCGTACCACCGACCCCCGGGGGCCACTCATGAGCTCAGACGCCGTCAACCAGGCTGGCAGGACCGCCTTGATCACCGGGGTCACCGGCCAGGACGGCTCGTACCTGGCCGAGCTGCTGCTCGGCAAGGGCTACACCGTGCACGGCCTGGTGCGGCGGTCCTCCTCGTTCAACACCGAGCGGATCGACCACATCTACCAGGGCCCGCAGGAGCCCGGCCGCACCCTGGTGCTGCACCACGCCGACCTCTCCGACGGGGTCGCGCTGGTGAACCTGCTGCGGGAGATCCAGCCCGACGAGGTCTACAACCTGGGCGCCCAGTCCCACGTCCGGGTCTCCTTCGACGCCCCGCTGTACACCGGCGACGTGACGGGGCTCGGCTCGCTGCGGCTGCTGGAGGCGATCCGGGCGAGCGGTGTCCAGACCCGGATCTACCAGGCGTCGTCCTCGGAGATGTTCGGTGCCGCTCCCCCGCCGCAGAACGAGCGCACCCCGTTCCACCCGCGCAGCCCGTACGGCTGCGCCAAGGTGTTCAGCTACTGGTCGACGGTCAACTACCGCGAGGCCTACGGGCTGTTCGCCACCAACGGCATCCTGTTCAACCATGAGTCCCCGCGCCGTGGCGAGACCTTCGTCACCCGTAAGATCACCCGGGCCGTGGCCCGCATCCGGGCCGGGCTCCAGGACCGGCTGTACCTCGGCAACCTCGACGCGGTGCGTGACTGGGGCTACGCCCCGGAGTACGTGGAGGCGATGTGGCGGATGCTCCAGCACGACGAGCCCGACGACTTCGTGGTGGCGACCGGACAGGCCGTCTCCGTACGGGACTTCCTGGAGGCGGCGTTCACCGCCGCCGGCCTGGAATCGTCCCGGTATGTGCGCTACGACCCCAAGTACGAGCGGCCCAGTGAGGTGGACGCCCTGATCGGGGACGCCTCCAAGGCCCGCGAGAAGCTGGGCTGGCAGCCGACCGTCGGCTGGCAGGAGCTGGCAGCCCTCATGGTGCGGGCCGACATCGAGTCCCTGGACGCCGAACTGGCCGGCACCCGGGTGCGCGTGGACCGCTGAGGCCCCGCCCGCCGCCCTCCGCCC